>DNMN01000004.1:13445-56369 GCA_003489395.1 Candidatus Yonathbacteria bacterium
GGTTCTTAAGTAGTGTAAGATTTTGAGCGTGAAATCGTCTTCAAAAATAAGGGGATATTCTAATTTTCCCACTTAAATACAACACTTTATATTAACCCCGTTAGAAGTTCTAATGTACCTTCAACAAAGAAAGATGAGCAACTAATGGGTAACCTTTTAATTATGAACAATTCAAACAACAAAACTTCGTACGGGGTGAAAAAACTATTAATGGTAATTTTGATTGCATCTATTGTTTCTCCTACTTTTGCATTCGCGGACAATGACAAGTTTGAACGCAAGGGGGAGAATAGGAATAATTCTCAAAAATCTGTCCAAATGGCGCAGAAGAGTGAGAAGAAAGAATTAAAGAATGAGGTTAAGTCTATTAAAAGAGAGATAAAAGAGGTAAAGAAAGAAATAAAGAAAATTGAAATCAAAGAGGTTAAATCATTTAAAAAAGATGATGACCATGATGATGACAATTACAAGAAATATCGTTTAGCTACAACTACGGCAACAACGACACCAATTCAGACAGCAAAAAAGACAAACTATTTTTTGTGCAAGACTGACACTGGATGGAATGTTGTGCCATTTGAAGGTGTGAAAAATAAAAACAGCAATAATGCTCTCGGCAAGTATTGCATGAAGCTTCCACACGGATTTACAAAAAAATTCTATGGTAAGACAGCAACATCAACTCCAGATATTGTTGCTCCAGTTATCTCTGGCATCACAGTTTCAGGAATGACAACAACATCTGCAATTGTTGCTTGGGCTACTGATGAAATTGCAAACGGAAATATTTACATCAGCACAAGCACGCCGATGAACCTAGCTTCATCAACGACTCTTGGTTCTGTAACATTCTCTACAGCTCATTCGTTTAGTATCACCGGATTGACTGCAAACACAACATACTATTATGTTGTAAAGTCAGCTGACTCGGCGGGGAACACCGCAACTTCGTCAGAGCAGAGTTTTGTAACTCCTGCTGTGGCTGACACCGTTGCCCCTGTTATTTCAGCAGTGAGTGCATCCGGAGTTACAAGCTCATTAGCAACTGTTTCTTGGACAACAAACGAAGTGGCAAATGGGAACGTATACGTGAGCACGAGCACACCAGTGAACCTTGCTACAGCAACAACTCTTGGCACTACTACACTATCACTCGCGCACTCGTTTAGCTTGTCTTCATTAACAGCAAGCACCACATACTACTATGTAGTAAAGTCTGCTGACTCGGCGGGGAACACCGCAACTTCATCAGAGCAGAGTTTTACAACTCCTGCAGTTACAGATACGACCGCTCCAGTTATCTCGAGCATCATTACATCTCCAGTAGCAAGCACTACAGCAACAGTTTCGTGGAATACAAATGAACTAGCGACAGGAAAGTTGTGGTACGGCACAAGCACACCACTTACATTGTACATGCAAAATACAACGCCATCTCTTGCGCACTTGTTTAACCTAATTGGTTTGACTGCAAGCGCAACCTACAACCTTCTCCTTGAATCAGTAGATGGAGCAAGCAATACCGCGACATCAACTGCGTCACTCACAACAACGAATTAATTTCGTTAAGAAAAAACTATCAAAAAACCCAGCCGGCACCATTTTGGTGTCGGCTGGGTTTTTTGCATATAGTGGAAATTAAATCTCTTGATTAAAGTAGAAGATAGTGCTAAAACAAACAATAAAGCGAGAGCGCTAGGGCACTTTAATTGTAATATATTATGAGAGTAGCATTTATACACAACGAAAAAAAAATTGGTACAGGCGCTCACTACATTAATGATTTGATGTCCTTAAAGCTCAAAAGCGCAAATGTTGAGATAAAAAACTTTTATCCTAGCACATCTTTTGACGCACCAACGCATTTAAACGGACTAAAAAATATTCTTTTCTTCCATTCATTAATTGAAAAAAGAAATCAAATTCTTAAGTTTGATTTAATACAGGGTACGACCTATACGCCACTACCTTTTTTAGCTTACCCTATTCCTGTAGTTTCACATTTTGGTTCAACGACTAATGGTTTTTTAAAGGCAACCCCCTTGGCGGTTGATATTGAAGATGGTCCACGCGAAGTTTGGTACGCGCTCAAGAAGGCAGGAGCGATAAAAGAACTAAACATAAAAACGCGAAGACCACTTCGTGATATAGCAGAAATTGAAGAACTTGTTGCCACAAAGGCAGATTCGGTCATCGCCACATCGTTAAATGTGAAGAACGAACTTATCTCAATGGGGATTAAGGAGGAGAAAATCAGTTTAATATATAATGCAATTGAGGATTATTGGTTTGAAAATCACAAACCTGAAATTACTGAAAACCCACAAATTGTATTTCTTGGCAGGATTGGTAATGACGCTTTTAATTTAAAACTGAAAGGACTAGACAGAATCATTCATTTGTACAATCGTTTTAATGACGTAAAGAAGACTACAATATGTATGACTACCAACAAAGGAGTTATTTCTTGGTTGCTAAATAACATTCAGAATCACTCTTTGTTTTTAAATATGAAGAAAGACAAGATTCCAGAAGTGATTAAGGTGCTTAGGGGAAGTATCCTTTTCATCCCTTCCCGTTACGAGGGATTTTCCTTGAGTTTGGTTGAGGGGATGTCGCAAGGACTCGTGCCTGTTTCATATCCCGTTGGTGTCGCTCGAGAAATTATTCGAAATGGAGAAAACGGGTTCATTGTTAATTCTCAAAAGGAAGCAGAAGAAAAAATAAAATTACTGCTGTCAGACCCAGTGTTGAGAAAAAAGTGCACAGTAGAAGCAGAGAAGACATCTAGGATTTTTTCAAGTTCAGAGATCACCATAAAGTTAATTAATCTCTATGAAGATGTGGTGAAAAAGTATCAGCACAAACACTAATCTCGCAGACATTATAGAGTAGACCTTCTGTGGTAAACTATCCACATGACCCAAGACGAAGCATTTGAGATTCTAAAAACAGGACGCAATGTCTTTGTGACTGGGCCTGCGGGAAGCGGAAAGACACATCTTGTAAATCGCTACATTGCCTACATGCGTGAGCACGATATTGATATGGGAATTACTGCTTCAACTGGCATTGCGGCAACGCATATGGGTGGGGTGACCATTCACTCGTGGTCTGGAATTGGCATTTCGGCGCACCTCTCGCCATACGACATGGAAGCAATGCTTGAAAAGGGGTATTTGTATAAGCGGTTTGAAAAAGTGAAGGTGCTGATTATAGATGAGGTATCAATGCTTCACCATTTTCGTCTTGACCTAGTGAATAATGTACTCAAGACAATGAAGCACAGTGATAAGCCTTTTGGCGGAATTCAAGTTATACTCTGCGGTGATTTTTTCCAGCTCCCGCCTGTTTCGCGCGCGGGGGAGCCTGAAACCCATTTTATATACAAGAGCGACGCATGGCGTGAGGCAGAATTTACCATCTGTTATCTTTCGGGGCAGTTTCGCCAAGAGGACGATGTTACAATTTCAATACTCAATGAAATTCGTTCAGGTGAGGTATCTGATACGGCGCGCGAGCACCTTCGTTCGCGTCATAATGTGCGTTCGTCGAAATTCACAACCTCCACAAAACTTTTTACACACAATGCCGACGTGGACACATTGAATGACACTGAGCTTGATAGAATTGAGGGTGATGAGATTGCAACGTACATGATGGAAAGTCGTGGCAAGGAAGCAATAGCCGTTGCGCTAAAAAAGTCGTGTCTTGCTCCAGAAACGCTTCGGCTCAAAGTGGGCGCTCGTGTGATGTGCGTGAAGAACAATTTTGAAGCAGGATATGTGAATGGCACGCTCGGCGTGGTGGTGTCGTGCGACGAGATGGAGGACCCAGTGATTAAAACAGTATCAGGAAAACGAATAGTTATTCCGCGCGCTTCATGGAAAGTAGAAGAAGATGGAAAAGTGAAAGCGGAGATTTTGCAGTACCCGCTTCGGCTTGCGTGGGCTATCACAGTGCACAAAAGTCAGGGTATGAGTTTGGATGCGGTGGAGGTAGATCTTTCAAAGTCGTTTGAACCGGGAATGGGATACGTGGCGCTTTCTCGTGTGCGGTCGCTAGAAGGCCTGACTATTTTAGGAATAAATGAAAACGCGCTTCGTGTGCATGACGAGGTGCGTGAGATTGACGCGACATTCCAGCAGGTATCTGCTGAAGCACGCGAGGAGTTGAAAAAAATGGACAAGAAAGATTTGGCAAAGGTTCAGGAAGAATTTCTAGCGCGTTCACGCCCCACGCAAAAAGAAAAGAAGCTCGCCACACACAAGGAGACAGAGTTACTAATTGCCGAGAAAAAAAGTTTGGCAGAGATTGCGGAAGCGCGCGAGATGACACTTGAAACTATTGTGTCTCACATTGAAAAACTAATTGAAGAAGAATCAAAAGTGGGTATGGAGTATTTGAAATACGAAATTTCCCGTCCTCATTTTTTGAAAATAGAGAAAGCGATAGAGGAACTTTTGAAAGAAAATAAACTTTTGCTACTTACGCCGATAAAAAATAAGGTAGGACCAAACGTGTCGTTCCTCCATATTCGCCTAGCTCGCGCGCTCCTTGGACACGCGCCAAAAAATGAGAGTAAATAGTGTATAATAAGTGTATGGCAACGCTATACACTTGCCCAATGCACCCAAATATCGTACGCGAAACGCCGGGGATGTGCCCCGAGTGCGGGATGTCGCTTGTGCCTGTAAAAGGAGAGGAGCACAAAGAACACGATACTATTGATAAGCATGCTGGACATCACACGGAGGACTTCCTCAGGAAGTTTTGGGTTGTGCTCGCGCTCACGGTTCCTATCCTTGTTTATTCTGAAATTTTCGCGGTTGCATTTAAATGGCAACCGCCATATTACGATTATATAGGGCTACCCTATGTAATGCTCGTGCTCGGGTCCATTATATTTTTTTATGGAGGTTCGGTTTTTCTCCTCGGAGCGTATCGCGAGCTTCGCGCGATGCTTCCGGGAATGATGACACTTATCGCGCTCGCGATTACATCGGCATATTCATTCAGCGTGTTCTCTGTTTTGACTGGCAGTGAGAACACACTTTTTTGGGAGCTCTCTACTCTTATCGCCATTATGCTTCTTGGGCACTGGATAGAAATGAAAGCAGTGCGGGGTGCGCAGGGCGCGCTCAAAGAACTCGCAAAACTTTTGCCCGACACGGCGGAGGTTGTTCGTGATGGCGTTACTACAACTATTTCAATATCAGAACTTCGTGTGGGTGACCACGTGCTCGTGCGTCCTGGCGCAAAAGTTCCTGCTGACGGAATAATCATAGAAGGATATTCGGGGATGGACGAGTCTATTCTTACGGGGGAATCAAAACTTATTTCAAAAGGAGTCGGCACGGAGGTAATCGCAGGATCTATCAATGGCGATGGAAGCCTCACTGTAGAAGTGAAAAAAATTGGTGAGGGAACTTTCCTCGCTGGCGTGATGCGTTTGGTCGCCGAGGCGGAGGCATCCAAGTCGCGTTTGCAAATTCTTTCCGATCGAGCGGCGCTGTATCTGACAGTGATTGCGGTGGTGGCAGGTACTGCCACTTTTGTCGCGTGGATTTTTTTAGATTCCGGAATTGTGTTTGCGACAGAACGTCTTGTTGCAGTGCTCGTTATCACATGTCCGCATGCGCTTGGACTTGCGGTACCGCTTGTTGCATCTATTTCTACCACGATGGCGGCGCGAAGCGGGTTCCTGGTTCGCAAGCGTATCGCTCTTGAGTCTGCGCGCACTATTGATATAGTGCTTTTTGATAAAACAGGAACGCTCACCAATGGAGCTTTTGGCGTTTATGAAGTAATCCCAGCAAGTTCATTCACCGAAATTGATGTGCTTCAAAAGGGTGCAGGGCTTGACCAAGGGTCCGAACACCCGCTTGCAAAAGCGATTGTGAAGGAAGCAGGGAAGCGCAAAGTTGCTCTTTTGCCTATGAGGAATTTTGAACGCGTGGCAGGCAAAGGCGCGCGCGGAGACGTGGGCGTGGAAACCGTGCTTGTCGGCAATAAGGCGTTTATGGATGAGGTTACTATTGTTGTCCCTGATGAAATACTCAAAAAAACAAATTTGTTTGAAAGCGAAGGCAAGACAGTTATTTTTGTTGCTGTGAGCGGTCGCCTCGTGGGAGCTATCGCTCTTGCAGACACTATTCGCGAAGAGTCGCGAGAGGCGGTGGAGGCGCTCCGCGAGCTTGGTATTCGCACAGCGATGATTACCGGAGACTCGCAAGATGTGGCTGGGTGGGTTGCGAAAGAACTGGGAATTGATGAATATTTTGCGCGCGTACTTCCGCATGAGAAGTCAGAAAAGGTAAAAATGCTTCAAGCAAAAGGGCTCAAGGTCGCGATGGTGGGGGACGGCGTGAACGACGCGCCTGCTCTCACGCAAGCAGACCTCGGCATTGCTATCGGCGCAGGGACAAATGTTGCCATTGAGTCAGCGGGAATTATTTTGGTAAAGAATGACCCTCGTGATATTCCTAAAATCATTCGTCTTTCACAACTCACCTATACAAAGATGATTCAAAATCTTTTCTGGGCGACGGGGTACAACATTGTCGCGCTTCCACTCGCGGCTGGAGTTCTTTTTTCGAAAGGGGTCATTTTACAGCCAGCCGTCGCCGCGGTCTTTATGTCTCTATCCACGGTTATCGTGGCGTTGAACGCGCTCTTGCTTAGACGGAGGAGTTTGGATATTATATAGAGATTATGGAATTTGATTACACAACAACGACCACAAAATCTTTTGATGAAGCGGTTGATTCAGTGCAGGAAGAAATTGCAAAAGCAGGGATGCGGGTTTTGTATGTTCATGATGTACAGAAATCTTTGGTTGAGAAAGGATTTGCCAGAGACTCATTTAAAATAATTGAATTCTGCAATGCAAAATACGCAAATGAGTTTTTGAATGCGGATATTAAAATCGGACTTTGTATGCCGTGCAAAATAAATGTGTATATTAATGATGGAGAGACTTTTATTTCTGGCATGCGACCAATTGTTCTATCGCAGTTTTTTCCAAATGCGAATTTAGGAGTGATGCCAGAGGAGATTGATAAGGCTATTAAAAATATAATTGACTCTGCAAAATAAATTATGTGTTTTTCAGCAACAGCAAGTTTTGTAGCAGGTACGGCATTGTCTGCAACGGGTGCGGTAACACTCGCAGAAACAAAAAAAAAGTCGGATATTCCTTTTGCCTCAATTCCACTTTTGTTTGGAATACAGCAATTTGTAGAAGGAGCTGTATGGTTGTCGTTTCAGTATAGCGCTCAAATTTTTAACCACATCGCAACGTACGCGTATCTTGGTCTTGCTTATGTGTTGTGGCCTATATTTGTACCACTTTCTGTGGGGTTATTGGAGACAGATTCTCACCGCAAAAAAATATTGTACGGATTTCAGTTTGTCGGACTTGCGGTCGGTTTGTATCTTTTGTATTTTATTTTGAGCAATCCAGTCGCTTCTCAAATAGTAAACAAAAGTATTGTTTATTCTATGCCATCGCAATACGGTGTCCTTTTAGTCGGAATGTATTTGCTCGCGACTTGTGTGAGCCCTCTTTTTTCTAGCCACAGAATCATTAACATTTTAGGGGTCCTTGCAACCGTGTCCTTCTCTATAACGTATTATTTCTTCACTGCTTCATACGTATCTGTGTGGTGCTTTTTTGCTGCTGTGCTGAGTCTCGTGGTGTACCTGTATTTTATGAAGGGTGGTAACTACCAAATATGAGAGTATACTTATGTATAAAGGTCGAAGGATTTTTAATAAATTTCTTTTATGGAACTTAATACAAAAAAATTTGCCCTTGCGGCTGCGGAGACTGGAGCAGTTCTTTATGTCGCGTGTGCACTGTTTGTTGCTGTGGCTCCCGACCTCGCGATGACGCTTCTCGGGTGGCTCGCGCACGTGACAAATACTGACACGCTTGCGCGGTCAATCACGATGACAGGTGTAGTATATGGCCTTATTCAGGTTGTAGTATATGTATATATTGCTACGTTTATGTTCGCCTGGTTTTACAATCGTTCAGTAAGACAGGGATAGGATTTAACTCGGAATAATGGCAATAAAAGGCGGGAATACCGCCTTTTATGTTTTCTCCATTGTATTTTAGAGACAGAAGTGTAGAATTGTAGGTATATGAAGAGATTATTGCTTTCAATAGTACTTGCAGGGTTTATAGGTGGAGGAATCCTCGGTTTTTCTGCAATGAGTCATAACAAAGACGGCGCAATGAGTGGCAACTGCCCTGTTACATTGCTCCCTACGTCCGAGTGCCCCACGGGTACTTTGTCAGCGGCTACCCATTATCTATCAATGTATCAGGCGTTTACCGACGGTCTTATCTCCTCAGTCGTGACACAAGTATTGGCGGTTGCTCTCTTTTTTGTTGGGTTGGCATACGTCTTACGAAGAAATATTGTCTTAACCCTATTTATCCTATCTCGCATTTTTGTCGCGAAACTATATAGACCGCAGGCGCTTACTCGCTGGTTATCATTATTGGTGAACAGTCCATCTTTTATTTAATTTGTTTTTTTAACAGATTAACTAATTGAAAATGAAAAATATTAAAATTTTGGTTGCGCTTGTCGCAATCGCGGGAATTATCGCTCTGGTTTTCTATGGGAGCGGAAAGTCGAAGGATGGAGTAATATCTTCTGAAGTAAATGGGAAAGTGTATGTAGCCATTGAAGGTTCTGGAGAAATAGCGGTACTTGATGCACAAACGAAAAAGGTATTGAAAAGAATAGATTTGTCTGAAGATAAGAATGGTATGACTGTGAGCTATATGCCACATAATGTACAAGTTGCTCCTGACAATAAAAGCGTGTGGGTGACAGCGAACGCGGACGACAGGAATATGAAGATGTCATTCAGGATTATATCTAGAGCCGAAGCGAGCGAGGGGCACGATGGCGAAGAGATAAGTATTGGGAAAAGCAACGACGAAGTGATTGTGATTGACCCGTTCTCCGACGCTATTGTAAAAAGAATTGAACTTGGGCAAGAGCTCCATCTTTCCCACGTCGCGCTGACGCCAGACAGCTCATACGCTATCGTCGCATCACAGGAAAAAGGAATCATCTACAAGATAAACACAACTTCGTTTGCGGTAGAGAAAGATGTTGCCACAAAACAAGGCGCTGGCCCTCATGGACTTCGCATCTCTCCTGATGGCAAGACTGCATACATTGCAATGCTTAGCGGTAAAAGTATGGGGGTTTTGGATATCGCTAGTTTCAGTTTGCGTGATGTCCCTCTCAAGGGCGCGGCGGTGCAGACAGGAGTCACGCCGGACGGGAAGTATGCTCTCGCTTCGGTGTATGATGCAAAGAGCTTGGCGGTGTATGATGTCGCATCATCAAAACTGAACTATATTGATTTGCCGAAGGAGGCGAAAGGGCCGGTGCAAATCTACCCGACTCCAGACTCCCGTTTTGTCTATGTTGCCGATCAAGGGTTCTACTTTGATCAGCCTATTGGCGATACGGTATACAAGATTGATCTACAAGAGATGAAAGTAGTACAGGCAATCAAGGGAGGCTCTGCTCCGCATGGCGTGGTTGTATCCAAAGATGGAGCATTCGTGTACATTACAAATCTCAAGAGCGATGATGTGTCTGTGATTGATACTGCGCAAGGGAAGGAGGTCGCGAAAATAAATGTTGGCAAAATGCCAAACGGGATTAGTGTGTGGTATGGAGATGGAGGAATCTCCGGCAAAGGGAATTACAGCGAGCTTGTGTCCACAGAGAAATCTTTTGATTTCGGCACTGTCTCAATGGCGAATGGAAAGGTTAACTATTCGTTCAAGATAAGAAATAATGGAGACACTCCGGTGAAGATTACAAAAATCTACACTTCTTGCATGTGCACAGAAGCAACACTTGTAAACGGCGCATCTCGTAAAGGACCGTTTGGTATGCCGGGGCACAATGGGTTTGCGTCCAAGATGAACGAAGTGGTCAAGCCTGGTCAAGAAATAAGCATTGAAGTAGAGGTGGACCCAGCTGCTCACGGACCGCAAGGCACCGGTCCGGCGAAAAAGGTCATCTACATAGAAACTGACTCGGCAATAACTCCAACGTTAAAATTGGAACTTGATATCAACGTAATTCCTTAATTTAGAAGAACAAATAAAATTATGGAAAACGAAACACAAAATAAGATAGAAGAAAATTCGCGCGTTGGGCAGAGTAAGGAAACTTATCTGCTTCCCGTTAGCATCATTGTATCATCAGTAATTCTAGCCGTAGTAATTTATTCCGCAGGATCAAGCAGTGGAGTTCGCATTATGCAAGAGGGTAAAGCGCAAGTGTCAGTACTAGAAGAGGAAGTCTTGCCGACCATAGGTGTCGCCCTGCCTGTTACTTGGGGCGATCTTGGTTCTCAACTTGTTAAAGCCGGAGCGGTTGACGCAGATAAGTTCAAGGCGATGTATGAGCAGAGAGGGTCATTCACCAAGGAATACGAGGCGCTACTTCTTGGACAAGGCAATGGCAAACTTACAATTACCAAAGACAATGCGGGGTACCTTTTGAATTTGTTTTGGGCGCTTGGTCTTGCAAACAAAAATCCTATTTTGGATTCTGGCGAAATGAATGATCCAAAGTATGGCGGTGCTGGAAACTTTGCATCAACTGGCGGATGGACACTCGCAAAAGGAGATTCAATGAATCACTACAGTCGTCATGAATTCTTTGCGCTGACTGCCGAACAGCAAGCACTCGTTGACAAAGTTTCCCGTGGTATATATCGCCCATGTTGCGGTAATTCTACCCATTTCCCGGATTGTAATCACGGGATGGCGATGTTGGGACTCCTTGAACTCATGGCTAGTCAGGGTGCGAGCGAAGAGGACATGTGGAGGACCGCTCTCGCGGTCAACTCGTATTGGTTTCCTGATACCTACCTCACCATTGCTACCTATATGAAAGGGAAAGGAGTCGCATGGAAGGATGTGAACCCAGAGGAGATGCTTGGGTCAAAGTATTCCAGCGCGTCTGGATATGCGCAGGTTTCTTCTCAAGTTGTAAGACCGCAACAAGAGCGAGGTGGTAATGGATGCGGGGTTGACTCTGGAGCGCCGATAGCGATTGTTCCCAAACAACAAAGTGGCTGCGGAGTGTAGGTTGCGCAAATTGATTTGGAAACAATACAAAAAATACCGCATAACTGCGGTATTTTTTGTATTGTTGTGGGGTTCACTGATTATGCCATCTGTTTTTCAGCAACAGCGTGGTTAACAGCAAGGTTTAACCTTGCTGAGACACATCCATCTGGTGTTTCTTCGCGGCAGTCCTTAGCCTCGTGGTCTATCGCGAGTTCAGCCGTAGTTAGATATGCTAAATAAACTTAAAAAAGACCTTCGCAGTCGCCTCGCGATTTGCTTCAAAACTAAAAGCCTTGCCTTTTGTGGGTATAAGCGTAGTATTTAGGTACTTATGAATATTAAAAATAGTTTTAAGCTTCGCTCGCAGGCAGAAATTGACGAGGAGAATAAAAAAAACAGGAAGAAAAAACAAGACAGCATTGGTTATTTATTGAGCGAAATCGGCTGGTTCGTGAAAAGTATGAGGTTAAGGAAATTTCAGGATGGTTTTATTTCGGGCCAATTCTTGGTCTTGCCGCTGCAGTAATTGCAGGAATGATGATATGGCTGTCTGAAGAGACTAGCGTTGATGTGTTATGGTGGGTTGTTGCAGGTGGGTTAACACCTGTCCTGTTTCTAGGCTTAACAACTGGTATTGATGACAGTTGGAAGGCATCTGTCTCTGCTAAATTAGAAAATGGAAAAGGGTTACCCGATTTTGGTTCAGATGCATGGAATATTAGTGGTTTTGAATATCGCAATGGGTACATCTATACCGACAGTGCTATTTCGTACTGGTTTTATAAGTTGAATAAATTCATAGCAGGACTCTCAACAGTCATTTTTGGCATATTGGTAGCAGTGTTACTCTTTATGTGGCTTGGGTCAATTAGTATTGCTCCAACGACGATCATTATTGTATTACTTGTTTTAATTCTATTAAAATAGAAAACTAAATGATAAAGAAAATAATAATCCCTAAACTATACAAAACCATACCAAAAGATTTTACCTTGAAGTTGAGTAAAATAACTGTAATTACTGGTGAAAATAATGTAGGGAAGACTAATTTTATTAATGAGATTTTCTCAGGGAATGTTGCTTTTTGTGATGAAAATGACGAAGTTATTTTAGGGTTGGAACCAGAGATTGTCTTTATAAGTGCTGAAAATATAAAACCATCTGATAGTGAATGTAAAACATCGGCAAAAACAAGTGGGTTAGTTGAAAATCTAGCAAACCTATTTTCTAATTTAGGGATTGATTTTGAATTAAAAAACGAAGATAAAATCACCGATAGTCTAAATGAGCTAATTGCCGAGGCTAACAAAAATATTAAAAAATTTACAGGGGAAAATGCTCATACCATTGAAATAAATCACAACGACAAACTCGATGCTAAAGTCATCATTCAGGGTCTAATTAAAGATATTACAGGTACGAGGGTGGCGAAAAAAGAAAACTAGAGGAACTTGGACAGGGTACACAAAGAATAATTGTTGTATCAATTTTAAAAGCATATGTAGATATGCTGATCAGCCGAGGCCCTCTCGCAGAAAAGCCTGTATTGATCCTTTTTGATGAGCCTGAAGTGTACCTACACCCTCGTCTAAAGAGGACACTTAATGCTACATTAGAAAACATTGCAGAGCAACAAAATCACCAAATCGTTATAATTACACACGATCCATATTTCGTATTCCAAGGATTAGGGAAAGACAAGAAAGTAGTATCTTTTGAAAAAGGGTCGGATGGTTTTACTGTGGCAAAGGATGACAATGTTATCGTCGGAATTGAAGATGAACTTTTATTTATATTGCTCTACTCTAAGTTAGAGGGAGATATAAAATATATTAAAGAAATAAAGGTAGAGGGAATAAATGATAGAACGTATACTAAAGAAGATGGTTATGTTGATAAAAATTATACGGGCTTGGAGTCTATCCGACATCAAATACATCATCGTGGGACTAATGAGTATACTTTCGAGCGATGCATTCTTTCAGGGGAGGAGATTCCAGTAAATAAAAATTACTATACACAAGAAGAACTTTCGGAGGCTATTATAAAAATGAGCAAAAAACTTAGCGAGATAAATTGAAATAGCAACCATTGTTTCATAAATAGCGCGCCATAATTTCTCGCTTTCCTAATTCGTGGCAATAGTAAGCTATCGCTTACTATTGCCACGAATAGTTTTGCCCATTTTTTATAATTCCACCCATCCCCGCAATAGTGCACGATAGCGCACTATTGCGGGGATTTTGTTTTGCCCACTTTTCGTTTTTGAAACGGGGTCCACCCACACACCAATTTTTTGCTTGACATAATTATAGCAATTTTGCTATAATCTCCGTAAGGTCGATTTTATCAGTTAACGTGCTCATTAATAGCTGTGAATAAATTTAGCGTTAAGTTCTTCGGCGAGGCACGAAGCTTTTTTGAGCAAATTCCTCGGGACGATCGCGCGAAAGTTTCAGCAAGTATCAAAATGATGGAAACAGATTTTGATAATGTGTATACAAAATTGCTTAAAAGCCCTATTCGCGAGTTGATTGTAAAGAAGTACAGAATCCTTTTCTTCATAAAGAAAGATGTAATTTATTTTGTATCAGGGTTCATTAAGAAAACTCAAAAGACGCCACTGCAAGAAATACAGAGAGCGGAGAATGTTTACAAAATGATGAAGTAGAAATATTTAAGGTGCATTTTAATACAGGTTCACAAATTAAGGAACAGAAAATATATGGCACAAAAACTTCCAAAAACTATAACGTTTGAACAAATACTCAAAAAACAATTAAAGTCACCAGAATTTAGAGAAGCATACAATGAGGAGCTTTTTAGGTTGAAGATTGCAAGTGAAATCAAGAGTCTTCGTCTTCAAAAGAAATTAACTCAAGAAACCTTTGCAAAAAAGGCGCAAATGCCACAATCAGTTGTTGCGCGTATTGAAAGTGGGAAGCATAGCATTTCGCTAGGAACACTTAATCGTGTTGCGCTAGCTCTTGGGAAAAGAGTACAATTAGTCTAGCAGTATTTATTGGCAATAATTTCATACACATATGTTCAATTTACAAGGGAAGGTTGCTTTAGTTACGGGGGCAAGGAGGGGGATGGGGCGCACGCACGCGCTTCTGCTTGCAAAGCAGGGAGCAAAAGTGGTCATTACGGACGTTGATCTCGCCGAGTGTGAGATTGTGGCGGACGAGGTGCGTACGGCTGGTGGCGATGTCGCATGCTTCAAGATGGATGTTTCAAACAAGGCGGATGTGGAGAATGTGTTTGATCAAGTGATTGCGAAATACGGACGTTTGGATATTTTGGTAAACAACGCAGGCATCTATCAGTCAAANNAAAAATAAGTGGGGTCGCATTGTGAACATTGCGTCAATTGCGTCCGGAGGTGTGGGAATCGGTATAGCAGGTGGCGCGCATTACACCGCTTCAAAAGGTGGCATTATTGGAATGACAGAAACACTCGCTGTTGAACTCGCGCCTCTTGGTATAAATGTAAACGCAATCGGTCCCGGAGCAATTGATACGCCAATGGCTGATCCAAAGCAAATGCCTGCAGGAATGTTAGACGCGATACTCGCCGGAGTACCGCTCAAACGTATGGGTCGCCCTGAAGAAG
Organism: Candidatus Yonathbacteria bacterium; assembly: GCA_003489395.1. Taxonomy (GTDB): domain Bacteria; phylum Patescibacteriota; class Minisyncoccia; order Phycocordibacterales; family UBA1550; genus UBA1550. The sequence goes on from DNMN01000004.1 coordinate 28,190, forward strand.
TTTCTGCGGCGGTGGTCTTTCTCGTATCCGATGAAGCAAGCTATGTTACCGGCGCGACTCTCTATGTGGACGGTGGCTGGTTGTCTGCTTAATGTTAGCCAAATTGTTGCACGAAAAATGGACGCTAAGCGTCCATTTTTCGTGCAACAATTTGGCGTTTTGGTCAAAATGAGGTATGGTGGGTAACTAATGGCTCAAGGAGAAGTTATCGTACGATTTGAGAATGTGTCGTTTGAATACGGGCACAACAAACCCATCTTGGATGATGTGTCTTTTGCTATGCGTCGCGGGGCAAAGCTCACTCTCATGGGGCAAAACGGCGCGGGGAAGTCTTCGCTCTTTGGTCTCATCACAGGCACGAACAAACCCGAAGACGGTGATGTCCACATTGGGAAGGGAGTTTCCATCGCTATATCAAAGCAGGTGATTCCACGTGACCAGCTTGACCTTACGGTACGAGAATTTTTTGAGAAGTGTCTATTGTCAAAAACTGGTAAGAAAATCTACGACATTGATCCAAAGATTGATGATGTGCTCGAGGTTGTGAATTTGAAAGGGCATGAAAAAATGCACGAGCGTATCGTGAAGTCATTTTCCGGCGGTCAGCAGGCGCGCCTACTCCTCGCTTCCGCGCTTATTCAGGACCCCGATGTTTTGCTTTTGGACGAGCCGACCAACAACTTGGACAAAGCAGGCATCGCGCACCTCACGGATTTTCTAAAGGATTACAAAAAAACAGTTATTGTCATTTCACACGATGCGGAATTTCTCAATGCGTTCACCGAGGGTGTTCTCTATTTAAATATTTACACAAGAAAAATTGAAAACTATGTCGGCAACTATTTTGATGTGGTAAAGCAAATTACTGCGCAAATTGAAAAGGAGAATATGAAAAACGCTCAACTTGCAAAAGAGATTCAAGCAAACAAAGACAAAGCAAACTTCTTTGCGATGAAGGGAGGTCAGATGCGTATGGTGGCAAAAAGAATGCGTGAGAAAGCAGAGGAGATGGAAGAGGCGAAAGTAGATATTCGCAAGGAAGACAAAACCATTCGCGCGTTCACTATTCCTTCACAGCCCGAGCTCAGTGGGGAGCTTTTGCACATCTCATCATTCACTGTTTTGAAAAATCACAAACCGGTGGAACGCACGACAAAACTTTCGCTCAAGAAAAAGTTTCACTTGCTACTCAAAGGTCCCAACGGTATCGGTAAATCCACCCTCTTAGAGTCTATCGCGACAGGAAAAGACGATGGAACGAAGATTGCAGAAGGTGTGCGTGTCGGTTACTACCGTCAGGATTTTTCCACACTGGATTTCAATGACACTGTGTATCAGTCGCTCGCTCGCGCTGCGCAGGCTGTGGACGGCAAGCTAGACGAAGAGCGTATGCGCGCAGTCGCGGCAAGTTTCCTCATCACATCTGATGTCATTTATACAAAAATCGGCAGTCTCTCCGAGGGGCAAAAAGGGCTTGTGGCATTCGCTCAGCTTGTGCTTGAAAAACCCGGTCTCCTCATTTTGGATGAACCCACCAACCACATCAACTTCCGTCATTTGCCCGTTATCGCAAAAGCGCTTGATCAATACGAAGGCGCGATGATTCTCGTTTCTCATGTTCCCGAATTCGTAAAACAAATCCGCATTGACGAGGTGCTAGACCTAGATAAATAGTTGGTTGACAACCATATAGCATAGGCGTAACATTCCAGCAGGATTAACTTTTAGGAGAATACAGTGAGCACAACAAATGTTGGTGATTTACTAAAGCCTATGGACTTCTTTACGTATTGGTCTATCCTTGCCCAAACAAGCCCCGAAAGATTTGAAAGAGAAAGAAAAGAGGCAATCGAAAGAGTTATTTTGAGTTCTTCTATTGAGCATCAGGAAGATTTATGGAAACTCCAGTGGCGCATTGATGTGTAGCGTAAGCTAGCAAAAAATCCTGTTGATGCAATGCTTCGTTTGCAAAACATGATGTGGACACAATTTTATGCCGAGAAAGGCTTTCTCTATGCAATGAATTGTCTCTATTCTGCTCATACTACAATACAATCTTTGCCAAAAAGGCCACAACTTTTTATAGTTAAAAAAAATGAAAGCCCGACCTAAGTCGGGCTTTTCTTTGGTTACCAGAAATTGACAAAAAGGTCTAAATAGTATATACTTGTAATAACTTCATCTCATAGAGTTTTTGTCCAAAAGGTTGTTCTAATCTTCGTAGCGCACAAGGGCTTTCAGAGAAATTAACGAAGATTAATTCGGGCTTGTTTTGCAAGCTCTTTTAGAACAATATATGGAACATAAAAAAACATTTAGCAGAGGCGCTGGGGCATCTCGTCCTCATTCGAGTTCGTCTTCAAGACCTCGCACAGGAGGAAGTTCGTCATCACGACCACGTTCTGGCGGATCATCAAGCTCGGCTCCTCGCGCTTTTTCAGCTCGACCACCTTTGGGACGTTCGTTTAATGCGTCTCGCGGAGGCTCAAGCCGAGGCGGTGGCAAGCGTGGACCACGTAAGGGTCAGCATATAGACATCTCAAAATTCATTAACAAAACTGTCATCACAGAAGAGGCAGTAGTTTTTACTCCTGAACACTTGTTCAAGGATTTTATTATTGACGAGCGCTTGAAGGCGAATATCCTCGGCAAGGGCTACAACGCTCCTACTCCTATTCAGGACCGTGTGATTCCGCACATTTTGCATGGACACGACCTCGTAGGTATTGCAAACACCGGTACAGGCAAAACAGCAGCGTTCCTTATTCCGCTCATCAACAAGGTTCTCCTTAATCCAAAAGAGAAGGTGATTGTGATGGCGCCAACACGTGAGCTTGCCCAGCAAATTGAAATGGAACTCAAGGGCTTTGTAAAAGGTTTCAAGATTTTCTCGGTGTGTTGCGTGGGAGGCGCGGCTATCGGTCGTCAGATTTCTGACCTTCGCTATCAGCACAATTTTATTATCGGTACACCTGGGCGTATCAAAGATTTGATTGAGCGCAAATGTATCAACTTGGCTCTCTTCAAATCAGTCGTTTTGGACGAAGCAGACAGAATGTTGGACATGGGATTCATCAACGACATGCGTTACATGCTCGCTCTTATGCCAAAGGAACGTCACACACTTTTCTTTTCAGCGACACTCTCGCCAGAAATTGCAGTGCTCATCAAAGACTTCCTCAAGGAGCCGGTGATGGTTTCCGTGAAGACTCAGGACACTTCAAAAAACGTTGAGCAAGATGTTGTACGTATCAAGGCAGGTGAGGACAAGCTCGAAGTTTTGCACGACCTTCTTATTCAGCCAGAATTTAAAAAAGTTCTCATCTTCGGACGCACAAAGCACGGAGTGGAAAAACTTTCTGTGGCTCTTGGTAAAAAAGGTTTCAAGGCGCAGTCAATTCACGGGGACAAGAATCAGGGTCAGCGACAGCGCGCTTTGGATACTTTCAAAAAGGGCATGGCGCAGATACTCGTTGCAACAGACGTTGCTGCGCGCGGTTTGGACATTGCTGGCGTATCGCACGTTATCAACTTTGATATTCCAGAGACCTACGACGACTATGTGCACCGCATTGGCCGTACTGGCCGCGCAGGACAGAAAGGTAAGGCGCTTACCTTTATTGGGTAAAATAGTCCATAAAGTCGAAAGTCTAAAAGTCTATAAAGTAAATTCAAACGGCTCATTTCCAAGGAAATGAGCCGTTTGAATTTGACAGCATGCTCGGAAGGGGGGTACACTATAGATATTATTAAATTAAAAATGAATATCTCATGGAAAATGATAATCCAACAGCACCAGAACCTTTACTAGAACAACCTGAAAAATATCGTGTAGTAAAATTAATTTTTTACTTTGTGCTGGGTGCTAGTGGTGTATTTTGGGCAATTTTGGCTGCACTTTGGATAAAATTCAGAACTAGGCAAAATAAACGTCCAAAGTTTATTGCTGTTGGTGGCGGACTACTTTTCTTCGTCGTTTCTACTTATGGAGTCTCAATTTATACTCATGCAAAAAATCCTGAATTGAAGATTGTGGAGAATGTTATAAATCAGCAATATCAAAATGGATCTGCCTCAGCAGGTATTCATTGGGCAAAGGAATGGACTTCGAGCGAGGAAGCTGTCACGACAAATACGTTAGTCGTAGGATTTAAATCTAGGAAAATGATTTCTGGCGACACAATGATGGGTATCGGGAGAAGCACGTGCTCGGCCCTGGGTGCTGAGAATACAAAATATGATTTAATTGGTGTTGCGAACTTAGTATCTCCAATTTACCCACTACCAATACCGTTTAGGTACGATTTTAGTGTTTCGAATTCGTGCAGTAACTGGCTAAATGATCAGAAATTTGAGCAATCGATAAAGGGTTTTAGGCAGTAATATTATTTTAAGTAAAAACACACCCTTTTTAAAAGGGTGTGTTTTATGCTTCTTGTGCTAGTATCTCTGTAAGAACGGCACTTTAAGCCCGTCTTTAATAATAGACCTGCCACCTAATAATTTTCGTCGCGAAATTCACAATTTTCGANNGAGACGTAGTCAAAAATTATGAGGAATATCAAGATATTTTGAAGAATTTTTGACAAGTCGTAGCCGAGAATTGGGGATTTAAGCAGAAAAGTTATCAGGTGACAGGTATAATGTAGGCATGAAACCAAATGCGGTTGAACAAGAATTCATCAAAGCTTATGACCAGTTCGCCGATGCAATATTTCGGCACTGTGTTTTCCGTGTATCTGACAGGGAAAAGGCAAAGGATTTAGCTCAGGGAACCTTTGTTCGTGTTTGGGACTACATGTCACAAGGGAAGGAGATTGATAATATGCGCGCTTTTTTGTATCGCATTGCGAACAATTTGATCATTGACGAGTATCGCAAAAAGAAGGACGAGTCGCTGGACCGCATGCGCGACGAAGAAGGTTTTGATATCGGCACTGAGTCAATGCGAGATATTGAAACCAAAGACGAACACGCCCAAGCGCTTGCTCTCCTAGAATGTCTACCCGACAAATATAGAGAAGCGCTCGTGATGAGACATGTGGACGGACTCTCCGTAAAAGACATTGCGCATCTCACTCACGAAACAGAAAACGTAATCTCGGTAAGAATACATAGGGCGATAGAAAAATTGAAGATTCTCACAGAAGACCAACATCATGGAAAACATAATTAAAAAAATTAAAAAAGGAGCAAAGCACACACGACTCTCTCTTGTAGAAAAAGCGGAGATTAAAAGTGTGCTTGTTCGCCATATGAAAGCAAATCCAGTAGATAGTTCGGTACTTAACGCACGAGGTATTCCTTCACATTTCAATATTAATAATTTCAGAAACAAGAAAGGCATTTCTATTTTAATAATCGGAAGTCTTTTGATGGGTGGTACAGTTTCCTTCGCAGCGGAAAACACAGTTCCTGGAGACGCTCTTTTCACTGTGAAGCTTCATGTGAACGAAACAGTGCGTGGAGTGGTAGCGGTGACACCAAAAGCAAAAGCTGAGTGGGAAGTGAAGCTTGTGGAGCGTCGCCTAGAAGAAGTGGAAAAACTTGCTATGACACCAGACGCGCTTCCGGAGATACAGCAAGTAGCAGAGAGAAATTTGGAGAATTATGCAGGGCGTGTAAAAACTCGCATCGAAAAATTTGACGAAGATGAGGATGGCGAGGATGCGGTAGAAACCGCTTCAAGACTTTCAAAAGTTTATAATTCTCACGAGCAGGTTCTTTTTGAAATGAATTCAAATGCTTCCTTTGTTGCAACCTCAACCATCACCGCAACAGTAACTCCAGTTGTTGCAAAACCATCTGTGAAGAATGAAAAAAATAACACGACATTAAAGAAAGTTCAGGTCGCACGCGATGATGCTGAGAAAAAGCACAAGGAGCTTAAGGAGAAGTACAGCAAAGATAAGGTTGTGGAATCGGCAAAAATAGAATCAGTCAACAAACCCGTAAAACCGCCAAAAGTTGAGTCGTCAAAATCTCGCAGCAGCAATAAGAAGCCAAGCTATAATCGCACGGAGGAAATTCGTTCAACTGTAACAACAGCGAAAGCAACCTCAACTCCTAGTGCTGCAGAAACTAAGGTTGAATCAAAAAAGGAGGAAAATATATCTCGCGAAGAAACAAACGCTAGAGATTCAAAGGAGGACGACAAGGACAATGACTAATTTATGAACCCACACCGAGCACCATTTCTGGTGCTCGGTGTGGGTGTTTTTGACGAAAAAAGTTATGCACAGTCAGATGTTCCTCTTGACGATATGCGGGTGTATAATATAAGTGAAAGGTCGAGGAATATAAAAACATTTTTCATTATGAAAGCATTACATGTAATTGCATTTGTTCTTGTTATAGTAGGCGGTATTAACTGGGGTCTTGTGGGGATTAATCCTAGCTACAACCTTGTTTCTATGCTTGTTGGTGGCTGGCCAGTAGTTGAACAAGTTGTGTACATACTTGTTGGGCTCTCGGCTATATACCTCGCGGCAACCCACAAAGGTGACTGCAGAACCTGTTCAGCAGGGGCTACAATGTAGGTGAGGTCACGTTTTCTCTTAGAGAAATGCACGTGGAGAAATCTCGGGCATTTTTCTTTTGAGATTTAACAATAATGAAAAAATTCCTCCTCATTTTATTTCTGGTAAGCATTGGTGGCGCTTCTTTTGCGCATGCAGTTGAACCACCAATAAAGAACGCTGGCTTTGTGCCAGCAAATATTTGGTATTCAAAGGACCCGTTTTTTGCAGGTGAAAAAATCCGCATCTACACTATTATTTTTAATGGCAGTTCGTACGACTTGGAGGGGACTGTTGAATTTTTGGACAATGGAATTTTGATAGGGAAAAGCAACTTTGCGCTTTCAGGTGGCGGACGTGTGCGAGATGTGTGGGTGGATTGGAAGGCTACGGAGGGCAAGCATGTTATGACGGCGCGTATCACCGGCACAACCGCTTCTCTCGCCGGCGGAGCTAAGCGCGATATTGTGTTAGACAATACAGAAACAGGAAAGAGCGAGCGCGATATAGATTTGGATACAGACGGAGATGGCGTAGGTAACAGAGAAGATTTGGATGACGACAACGACGGTGTGTCTGACGTGGATGAACTGCGTAACAGCACAAACCCTCTCAAAAAAGATACTGACGGAGACGGACTTTCGGATGGCAAGGAGCTAGAACTTATTGCTAAACAAAAAGCCGAGGCAGAAAAGCTCGCCACAACATCTGCTGAACCGGCAGGAAGCATTTTAGGAACTATAAAAAAAGTGGAGGAAAATATTCCTGTTCCAGTAAAAGAGGGCGCAACGGCTTCTGCAAACACTCTTGAGCGTTTCCGCATAGGCGAGGGGTATCAAGTGCGTCTCGCAAAAGAGGAAAAAGCGCGAGAAATTGACTCCATGGCATCGCGCGCCCCTGGGGCGGTTTCAAATACAGCCGAGAAACCATTTGCATATGTGATGCTTGCTATCCTCACCCTGCTTCAGTATTTTTTGGAATGGCAGATTATTTTTTACGGAGTTCTTTTATACGCGTTGTATCGGCTCATTAGGTTTGTTTCCGCGCGTGTGTGGGAGAGGTAGGTCGTATTTGACTTTTATGTTCTATAAGGATAGTGTTCTTTTTAGAACACTAATATTATAGAGGAGGTTGACATGTCAAAAAGGAAGAAGAAGTTGGTTCATCGTAGTATCCGTCATGACCGCACCCTTATTAAGGATTCTGTCGGAAGACGTGAGAAAGTGTTTGCTGCTGCCTGGAGGAATGAAAATAAGCCAGAGCAACACGGCATGATGGGGCCACATTGCTCAAGGCTTGAGATGCTGATGGTTGTAAATGATCGGTATCTTGATGTATCGCAGGAAACTGCAACAGCTGTTGCCACGATAATCCAGTGGCTAGGTGCTCCAATGGGGTTCTCGTTTCTTGAAGAAACACTCAGGAAAGCTGGGTACAGTATTGTTCCAATTAAAAAATAAAGTAATGCAAAATGCCCGTGGTCGTTAGACCACGGGCATTTTTACTTCTATTCTCTACTTCTTATCTGCGTACGAAAGTGTCATTTTCTGGTCCTTCGCATCAAAGAGTGAAATGGTAAACGGATATGTTCGGCCAAGTTCTAGCTTCTTCTTGAGCTCTTCCTCGGTGCCAAACTCAGACACGTGTACGAGACCTGCAATCCCTTCTTCGAGAGATACGAGTGCTCCGTAGTTGTTGAATTTGATAACGATACCAGTTACAGTGTCGCCCTTCTTGTAGCGCTTTTCAGCATCCTTCCAAGGGTTCTCTTTGAGAGCCTTTAGAGAAAGTGAAATCTTGCCGTCCTTGATTTCAATAACCTTCACGCGCACTTTCTCACCAAGCTTGAACATCTTGCGCGGATCATCCACGAGTCCCCAGCCGATTTCTGAAATGTGCACAAGACCTTCAATGCCATCTTCAAGTTTTACGAATACACCGAAGTCTACGATGCCCGAAATAATACCGTCCAGCTCATCGCCGTTTGAGTACTTGCCAGAAATCTCACGCTTCTCTTTTACACCTTGCTCTTTCTCCGAGAAAATAAGCTTGCCTTCTTTTGGAGTTGCTCCGATGATGGTCACCGCGATGCGCTTGCCGATGAGCTTCTTAAGCTCCACAAGAATCTTGTCCTTGTCGCCATCGTCAATGCGAGGGTAGTGTTCGCTCTTTAGCTGTGAAGCTGGAAGGAATCCTTGGATACCTTGCCATTCCATAATGAGTCCGCCCTTGTTTGCCTCCTTTACTGGGAGCTCAAGAGTTTTCTTTGACTTGATAGCTTCCTCGGCTTCGCTCCAAATAATAGCCTGGCGCGCCTCCTTGAGCGAAAGCTCAATGTATCCGTCTTCGTTGTTTGTATCTACAACTTTTGCGGTAATGGTGTCGCCGATGTTTAGCTTCTTGATGACATCGCGAGCATTGATAAACTCACGTCCATAAATGATACCTGTGCCGATAGCACCAAGGTTCACATACACACATGATTTTGCAACACTAATGACTGGACCCTCCACGAGAGAATCATTCTCAGGGAGTGCCTTTACGTCAGCCATAAGTGTTGCCATAAATGACAACGGAGTCTCTACTGTTTCCTCAATATCTTTTTTCATGAATTAAAAAATCCCATCAAACTTACGATATGTAAGACAAGCGGGATGTGTGAACCTTGGTTTTCCCCCGAACGGGTATATCGGGATGGGGGAGGGTTAGCCTTGGAACTGCTTGTTATTAACTTGTTTAATATACAAGAAACTCTACATAAAAGCAAATTTATATTGGTTAAACCTATGGGGGGAATATTAATAAAAAAGGGGGCTTTTGGACCCCCTTTGTGTCATGTGATATTGGGATTATCCATCCCAGCCTTCCTCTTTCCAGCCGTCGTTGTTGATTTCTTCCCAACCTTCGCCAAATGTGATAGAGGCGTCCCCGTCCATGATGCTCTCCTTAAAAAAGTACCGCGTATTGAAAAAGTATTTTGAATAGCTGAGTCACTTTCCTTTCTCGTTGTTGAAACTGCTTTAAGTGTAGCACTATCTGAAAAAAAGAAAACCCCGAAGCGCGATGCTTCGGGGGACTGCACTGTTTATTTAGCGCTGTGCGTCAGTTGCGCTTCAAGGCAGGCGTGCGACCGCATGGACTGTTTAGTCGCTGCTGCCACCGCCGACCAGGCCGGCGCCGGTTGAGATCTCCAAAAAGTTTGCTTCCGATGCGGGACCGGCATGTGCTTGGGCGGTCATTTTTTTCATGGCGATTTCCTCACTGTACGTTGATAACAACCACATGGTCGTCACCACCCCAAATCTTCAAGGGTGCAACAAGCATAGCAGATACATAGGATTTGTCAAGTACCATTGCTGTCTGCTACAATGTTCTTCATGATTGTCACATATTATGGAAAGCAGTTTTTCAAGGTTCAGCTCGGGGAGCGAACTATTGCCTATAACCCAATTGGTAAAGACTCAAAAGAAAAGGGTTCACGTTTTGGAGCGGATATTGTGCTCTCGTCTCTCCGCCACCCAGATTTCAATGGCGCCGACCAGTGTGCGTACGGTGATCGTCAGCCTTTTGTTATTTCGGGACCAGGAGAATATGAAGTTGGCGGGATTTTTATAAAAGGTTTTGGTACAGAAACAAAGTATAGTAATGAAAAAAAGATCAACACTGTTTTTTCTGTAATGTTCGAAGGAATCAACCTGTGCTTCCTTGGCTCGCTTGCGTCTCCTGACTCGCTTTCACGCGAAGTCAAAGAGGGTCTCGGAGAGATTGATGTACTCTTTGCTCCTATTGGGAGCGGTGAGGAACTCTCAGCAGCAGATGCATACAAACTCACGCTTGCGCTAGAGGCAAAAGTTGTCATTCCAATGGACTATGAACAGACAAAGGGAAGTCTTGAGGCATTTATAAAAGAGAGCGGTGAGAATGCCGAGACAATGGAAAAATTTACCTTTAAAAGAAAAGATCTTGAAGGGAAGGAGGGTGGCGTTGTTGTGCTAAAATCAGCCTAATTCACATGCCCAAACATTTAGAAACAACTTATTCTAGAAAGACACTGATGTAAGTATAAGAAAAGTTACAGATTAATTTAATCACCTATCAGATTAAAAGTTAGGTGGGTAAAAGTCCTATGTTAGAAAAATTACGAGCTAAACCAAATCATATTAAACGGAGTATCTCTCTCGCTGTTACAATTGTAATTTTTTCTTGTATTTTGTTTGTATGGTTTTCGTCGCGTGATGCTAGGTCGCGAGAGCTTGAAGTTCGCGGAATGACTGTTTCACCAGTCGATGGAGTTGGCGCTATGTTTGATGGATTTGTGTCTGGGTTTAAGGAGCGGTTGTCTTCTCAGACATCATCTGTGGATATAGAAAAACAGGACGAGGAAATAATTATACCAACAGATGATTTCGATATTTCTGGTGTTGTTGTTCTTGATTTGTCAGCAACCACAACAAGTAGCGCAGCATCCACATCCTCAGGTCTTTAATAGTCTGTAAATTTATGCTAAACTAGCCCGATATGGCGCGTAAAAAAGAAGAAAAAGACGAATCAGCAGTCGTTCCACCAGAGCGAGTAAACGTTGTTCCTCAGGACATTTCTAGCGAAATGCGCGCGAGTTTTATCGATTATGCTATGTCAGTTATTACTGACCGCGCTCTTCCTGATGTTCGTGATGGCTTAAAGCCGGTACATCGTCGAATACTTTTTTCAATGTATGAAAAAGGCTTGACTGCGTCTGCAAAGTTTAGGAAGTCTGCAACGGTAGTCGGAGATGTGCTCGGTAGTTACCACCCTCATGGCGATTCGTCTGTGTACGAGGCTATGGTAAAGATGGCGCAGGAATTTTCATTCCGCTATCCGCTTGTAATAGGACAGGGTAACTTCGGTTCTATTGACGGTGATGCAGCAGCAGCATATCGCTACACAGAGGCAAAAATGTCACGCATTTCTGGTGAACTTTTGAACGATATTGATCGCGAGACGGTGGATTTCAAGCCAAACTATGACGGCACAAAAAAAGAACCAACTGTTCTACCTTCGTCTCTCCCAAACCTCCTCTTAAACGGTACGCTCGGTATCGCGGTTGGTATGGCTACCAACTTTCCTCCTCACAACTTGGGCGAGCTTGTGGATGCTACAAACCATCTTATTGACGAACCTGACGCAACATCTGACGACCTTGTTAAGTTTGTAAAAGGACCAGACTTCCCTATAGGTGGTATCGTGTTCGGTGAAAAAGATATCAAGCATGCGTATTCATCGGGGCGTGGCGGAGTGGTTTGTCGTGGTGAAGCAGAGATTATTGAGGACAAAAACCTTAACCAGATTATTATCACATCTCTTCCTTTTCGTGTTAACAAAGCAAATCTTATTGTGAAGATTGCTGACCTTGTGCGCGAGAAAAAGCTTGAGGGGATTCGCGGACTCCGCGATGAATCAACAAAGGATATTCGCGTTGTTATCGATCTCAAAAACGGCGCATATCCGCAGGTTGTTTTGAATTATTTATACAAACATACCGAGCTTGAGTCTACATTCCACTACAATATGGTTGCGCTTGTCGATGGAGTTCCACAAACACTCTCATTAAAAGGTGTGCTATCAAATTTTATCGGACATCGTCAGGTTGTAGTAAAGCGTCGCACAGAATATGATCTTAGAAAAGCTGAGGAACGCGAGCATATTTTGCTAGGTCTCAAAAAAGCGCTTGATCATATTGACCGTGTAATCACCATCATTCGCGCATCAAAAGATACTGCAACTGCGCATGCAAACCTCATAAAGGAATTCAAGTTCTCTGATTTGCAAGCAACGGCAATTTTGGAAATGAAACTTCAGAAGCTCGCAGGTTTGGAGCGCAAGAATGTGGAACTTGAACTCAAAGAAAAGCAGGATTTTATAAAAGAGTGTAAAGATCTTCTCGCAAGTCCAAAGAAAATTTTGGCTGTAGTAAAAAAGGAGCTTGGTGAAATGAAAGAAAAGTACGGTGATGCGCGTAGAACTAAGGTTGTGAAGCACGCCGCTGGGTCTATTTCTCTTGAAGATATGATTCCCGATGAAGAGTCTATGCTCGTGTATACAAAGGGTGGCTATATAAAGCGCACAAACCCAGGCGAGTATCGTCAGCAAAACCGTGGTGGTGTTGGTGTTGTTGATTTGGATACAAAAGAAGAGGATTTTATCACGCTATTTATGTCGGCTACGACACACAGCGACATGCTCTTTTTCTCAGACAAAGGCAAGGCGTACCAGATAAAAATGTACGATATCCCTGAAGGCAAGCGCGCGACACGTGGTAAGTCGATTATGAACTTCATCGCGCTTTCGGGAGAGGAAAAAGTAACATCGATTCTCTCGATGCCAAAGTCACTCAAGGATTCAAATCTTTCGCTCTTTATGGTGACCAAGCATGGCACTATTAAAAAATGTGGAGCCGAGAGTTTTAAGGATGTCCGCAGAAATGGAATTATTTCTATAAAGCTTGATGCGGGGGACGAGCTTATTGCAGCTCTCTTTACAGAAAAGGGCGATGATATTATTTTGACTACAGCAAAAGGTCAGGCTATTCGATTCAAGGAGTCTGACGCACGAGAGATGGGTCGCGCAGCGGCTGGCGTGCGTGGTATGAAGCTCGGTAAGGGCGACTTCATTATCGGCGCAGACGTTATACAAAAGGGTGCAGAGAAGCCAGAGCTCCTGGTGATGAGTGAAAATGGTTATGGCAAGAAAACTGCGATCAAGGAGTACAAGGTGCAGAAGCGCGGAGGTTCTGGAATAAAGACTGCAAAGGTGACAGCTAAGATAGGGCAACTCATGGTGGCAAAGGTTGTAACACCAGCGTTTAGCGAGCTTGTCGCTATTTCAAAAAATAGCCAAGTTATTCGTATTACAATGAAAGACGTTCCAACGCTTGGTCGCGACACGCAGGGCGTTCGTATCATGAAGCTCCGAGAAGGGGACAGTATCGCGTCACTTAGTTGCTTGTAGTTATAATATCATGAATAAAATTTCACAAAATAAACTGAGTCCCATTATGGCAGTATTACTCAGTCTCTTTGTCGTGCTATTTTGGGGTACGCAGACCGTTTACGCGTTAAATATTCTTGACTCTGATTTGAACAGCAACGGAATAATAGACAGCACTGAAACAGAAGTTGTTGTCACCTCCAATAAATCTCTCCAATCTGGTGAATATAATTTTGGTAATCTAACAATAACGAATAATGCAGTACTTACGTTGGTTGGAGATCCGCTTTCACCAGATCAATTTAAAGGAGTAAAGATAAATGCAACAAATATTTCTGTTTCTTTCGGCTCTCGTATCTCTGCTGATGGACAGGGGTATATTTCTGGTCCTGGAACGTCCTTAGTGCCTGGCATTAGTGTTGGCGCAAGTTACGGTGGATCAGGTGGTGGTAATTCTGCAACATCAACATATGGCTCAGCAATGACACCAATGGATTTAGGAAGTGGAACAAGTGGCTCAAAAGGTGGGGGTTCTATTAGACTTGTCGTGTCTAACACACTTTTAAATAATGGGGATATTTCCGCAAATGGACAATCGTATCGCACGAGTGGCGGAAGCATACATGTGACCACTAATATATTAGTTGGTACAGGTGTGTTTAATGCAAATGGCGCTCGTACTTATTGGCCGAATCAGTTTGCCGGCGGTGGCGGAAGGATAGCGGTACACTATCAGCAATCGTCATTCACTGGAAGCGCTAAAGCAAATGCGGGTGTCTTTTGTCTTTATGGCTGCAACCCGGCAGGTGGCGCTGGAACAGTAGTCTTTTTTGATACTGTGAATAATGATTTGTACACAGGTACTTCTTGGCGCTTTCAAAAAAATGATGAACCTATTCGCTTAAACCGTATCGTTGTCTCGAATGGCTCTTCGGTAACGATGGACGAGGGGGTTGCTATCACAGCAAACGAGCTTATTATCAGTGGCGCAACCTCACTCCCTCTGTCAAAAGGAAGTTTGCTCACAATACACAAAATTACTGTCGATGGAGCAACTATTGTCTCATCTGGAGAAGAGACAATAGTTGCCGATATTCTCAAGCTCATAAATTCAGCAGTAGTCACTGTTGTTCCGATGCAGACACTTACGCTTTCAGTTCCCAATGTGACTATCGATACAAGCTCACGTATCTCGGCCGACGCAAAAGGGGATACTGCTGGCTCTGGTTTCCCAAGCAGTATATACGCTGGCGGAAGTCATGGAGGTGTCGGGCTCAACAACACGGCGACATCAACATACGGCTCTGCGAAACAGCCGACAACTCTAGGTAGTGCTGGAGGTGCGCCACATGCTATTGGCGGAGGAGCTATCCGCCTTGTTGTTTCGGGGTCACTTGTGAACAACGGCGTAATATCAGCCGATGGCAACACATCATCATCGGGTGGAAGTATCTATGCGACTGTAGCCGACATGTCTGGGTCTGGAACGTTTCATGCAAATGGCGGAGCTCTTGGCAGTGGAGGATATTTCTCTGGGCCTGGTGGTGGCGGACGTGTCGCTGTTTATTATCAAACATCATCATTTAGTGGCGCAATAGAAGCATTGGGTGGATGCGGGAGCTACGACGGATGGAGCCGTGTCTGTGCTGGGTACGGCACTGTTGTGATACAACAGTCGGATGTTCCATGTACCATCAACTGCTATTCAAACATTATGTTCCTACCTGGGGTTATGGGGTCGAGATTGTATGATGAGAATGGTCAAGAATTGTGGGTTTCGAGTGACGATTCTTTGCAATCAACTCTTGCAATGAACGCAAGTGGAAAAAGTATAAATTCAATATATACTAATGATGACACCCATAGGAATCATGGAGAAATCGATGAAAGTGGTCTCGTGGATGATGTGTACGGTTCAAATATTTATGAGTCATTTGTTAACGACCTACGTGTATGGAAGGGAGATAATGACAATGGAATAATTCATGATTACGCATTCATACCATATGACTGGCGATTGTCGCTTGAGGATATTGTAAATAATGGCGCAACATCAACGCCAGATAAATTGTCATATGCTGATTCTCCTGCTTCAGGTCAATATATTCTGAAACAACTCGAAGCACTCCAAAAGTCTTCTCGCACAGGCAAGGTGACTATTGTTGCGCACTCAAACGGCGGGCTTGTCACAAAAGCTCTTATTGAAAAACTCAAGCTAGACAATAATCCATTATATAATCAAATAGATAAAGTGATTTTCGTTGCGGTGCCTCAAGTTGGGACACCAGATGCGGTTGCCACGCTACTCCATGGGAATAGTCTTGGGCATGGTGCTGTTATGACCACCGCTCGCTCTCGTGAATTGGCAAAAAATATACCGACGATATATAACCTCCTTCCTTCAGCTCAATACTTCAATACAGTTGAACCTGGTTTTGCGGTTGATAAAGTTGTTTCGTTTGAAAATAAACCTTCCTTTAGTTCGCAATTATCGCAATATGGAGTTTATGTTTCAAATGAAAATGAACTCAAAGGGTATGTTTTGAATGATGATAGTCGCTCTGCCCCTGTCTATGCAGACACAAACAGTCCTGCAGTTGGCAATCGGACTCTTTATGACGATGCACAAAGAGTGCATACTGTCTTGGATAATTGGCAACCAGCATCAACCACAAAAGTGATTCAAGTGGCAGGATGGGGAGCGGAAACACTTGCGGGTATAGACAATGTTGAAGCAGTGTCTGTTCCTGCTTTGGGTATTTTCACACACACAATCAATCTTCGCCACGTTGTGGATGGCGATGGAACCGTTGTTGTCCCAAGTGCGCTGTGGATGGCGACATCGACACCTGGGGTTGAGAGGTGGTGGGTAAACCTGATTAGAAATAATGCAGGTCCTACTATCGATCGTGACCACCGTGATATCTTGGAAGTTGATAATTTGAGAAATTTTATTAAATCAGAAATAAAAGGTTCTTTATTTAGTGATTCTAGTAATATTGTGGTTAATGCAACCTCAACGCTAATTTCAGAAGGTGAGCGTCTCCACTTCACACTCCATTCGCCCCTCACTCTCGGCATCACTGACACTCAGGGTCGCTATACAGGTCTTGACCCTGTAACAGGGGAAATCAAGGAAGAAATCCCTAGCACCACCTACAAGCAGTACGGAGAAGTACAGTTCCTCTCTGTTCCTGTGGGGCTTCAATACACCTTGAAACTCAAAGGGTACGAGACAGGCACTTTTGCTCTTGATGTGGAAAAGCAAATCGGCAATACGGTTACAGAATCAACATCATTCCAAGCAATTCCAACTGCGACAAGCACTGCGGTAATGATGGACATTTCCTCAGTCTTTGAGGTTGCAAGTTCCACTCTGGTTATTGACCAGAATGCTGACGGAGTCATTGATGCATCCCTTGAGGCAGCTCCAAGCGGTGTAACAATTTACGACCTTACGGCACCAGTAACTACGGCAACCCCTACAGGTACTCTTGGCTTAAATCAATACTACACTTCCTCTGTTACGATAACACTGATTAGTGAAGACACCGCTCCTCTCGGAGAAGTGTCTTCTGGTGTAGTAATTACTAAGTACTCACTCGATAGCGGAACTACGTGGAATACTTACAGTACCTCAACTCCACTCACTATTGTCACCGAAGGCACCACCGCGCTTCAGTACTACTCAGTAGACAATAATGGCAATACTGAGACACCAAAGACGCTTACGCTCAATATTGATACGGTTGCCCCAACCATTTTCGCCTCAGACACTTCCGCAGAGCAACTTACTATTGAAGGAACCACTCTTACTGTTCCCGCCACAACAGAAGACACGATAGACCCAAGTCCAACCCTCACCACAAATGTTCCACTCACACAGACGTTTGTTCTGGGAGTAACGAGTATATTGCTAACCGCACAGGATCTGGCAGGAAACATCGCAACTTCGAGTATCGCAGTCACTATCTACTCAAGCCCTACCGCAGACCCTGACGGTGATGGTGTACCAAATCAAGACGATGTGAAGCCGTTTGACGCTACCGTCTTTGCAAACCTCACCATTCCAGCAGAATATGCATTCTGGGAAAAAGAGTCATTTGATCTACCTTTCTCAGTGGCAGGGAAAGGGAATGTTACACTCTCACTCTCTAATACTTACTACAAAGTCGAAACATCTCCAATTAAGGACAGTGTTGTGGCTATTGTCCCCGCAACAGTTTTGACAGTTGATGGTGTTGTCACTGTTTCTTTCTCTCAAGATACTAAGGAACTCAAGACGTATACACTCACTCTTACAACCACCAAAGGAAATACAAAGGAACGTAAGTCTCTTAAAGAAAAGCGAGACCATGAATCAGATGAAGGGCGAAGGCATGATCTCGAAAAGGAACTCGATTTTGCAGATGCTCCTATCACGCTTAGTATTACAAATACAACGGCAAACAAAACAACGTCACAGATAAGCGTGATAAATATCTATGATAAACAGCAGACTGCCCAACTTCAGTACAAATACAAAGATACTGACTACAGCACCACGCTTCTTCTTAAATCTGATGACGTGCTGAAAACAAAGAAGGGACAGCCACTTGAGCTTACGGTAAAGGTGACTGGAATCAAGAAAGATGTTCCTTTCACTACAAATATATCTGGTAACTTCACAATCCTCAGTGTAGTACAGGAGGAAGAGCACAAAGACGATGATGATCGTAAGCAGACGAAATTCTCCCTCTTCTATCCGCTCTCAACACAGTCAACTCAAGAAAATATCACCATTACCACAACTGTCAACGGCATAACATCGACTGATGTGGTGGGGGTGAAGTTTGAGGAGTAGAGTTATTTGATGTGCTTATTGAAAATTAATTAAATTATGAAAAAGATACTCAATTGGTTTACCAGGGGGAAAACAATGATCTTCGGGTTTGTCGGCAGCCTTATTTTTATTGGTGCTGTTTACTATATTGATGCCTATTGCAAAAAAGGAATGTATGTTTGCAATAATTCCCATGAGATTATCTGGATGCTGTCAATGGTTTTTGTGTCTGTATTTATTTGGAGTATTTTAACTTATAAAATGAAGGAAGAAATTTTTATAAGTTGGAGAAACTTCAGTGTTGTGTTTGTTTTATTCTCATTTTTAACAATATTGATTTTACCATTTAAGTGCGATCCATATTTGCGGATTTGCAAAGAGTCTTTTTCCTGGCTTTTTGTGTTCGCCCATCTCTCTCTCTCTCTCCTTATAATTATATATAAATCTTTCAAAAAAGAACCACGCTAAATTGTGATCACCCTTGCGTTAACAATTAGATCCGCTTTTCTTGTCACCATCAAGAAAGGAAATACAAAGGAAAAGGAATCCATAAAAAAGAAGAAGGAACATGAATCAGAAGAAGGGCGAAGGCACGATCTTGAAAAAGAGTTAGACTTTGCTTCTGCACCCATTATGCTCTCGCTCCAAAGTCTAAGTTGCCCAAACACCACTTCTCAAACAGCTACCGTAAACATTTACGACAAGGAGCAAAATATGCAAGTCCACTTCAAGTACAAAGATACAGGAACTCTCGATTTTGTTATGAAGTCGGATGATGTCATAAAAATAAAAAAAGGTCAGCCACTCGTGCTAACTATTAAAGTCAGCGGACCAAAGAGGGAAGTATTCTTTGATGCATCTTTGGTGGGGAGCTTCACTTCCCTTGCCGTGTCTCAGGAAGAACAACACCACGATGGTGACGACAGAAAACAAAAGACATTCACATTATTCTATCCACTCTCAACGCAAACGACACAAGAAAATATTGTGGTTAATTTGAGGGTGGGCGGGGGAACAAAGAGTGAAATATTAAGTGTGCGATTTGAAGACTGAAACCAGTAGTTGCCAATAGGGGAGTTGGGGGTGTTATTAATATTAATATATTTAAATTATGGAAAAAATATTGAATTTGGTGACAAAAAAACCATTTTTATTGGAAGCTTGATTGGTATTGGAGTGGCGTTTGGAATTGAGTCGTTACATAGGCAAGCCTTGATTTCAAGGAATATATACAAAATTACTGCAGAACCGTTATTTCATGTTTCCATTGCGTTAATTGTAATCGTGATTGTTCTCGCCCCCCTTCGCGGCGAGATTTTAAAATCCTGGCTTCGTCTTGCTGCCTACTGGATCCCGCTTCAAATTCTAGTTGTTGTTTCTATCGTAATTGGCGAGCGCGGTGTCGCTGGTGGCGGATTTTTTAATGCACCTATGGGTGAGCCAATCTCTATATTTCTTTCAGGTTTATTTCTTGTAATTTCTATTTTTCTTATCATCACAAAATACATCACACTACAAAAGAATGCATAAATTGTATTAAGAGTAATTATCAAGCAGAATGAATCAATTAATTGCACTAGACCTTGCGAGGAATATCGCCACTTCAAGTGTCGCAGTGACTATTTATTCAAGCCCCACTGCCGACCCCGACGGTGATGGTGTGCCAAATCAAGACGATGTGAAGCCATTTGATGCCACTGTCTTCGCAAACCTTGTCATCCCGAGTGAATACTCATTGTGGGAAAAAGAATCATTTGATTTGCCATTCTCGGTGGCTGGGAAGGGGAGTGTCGTGCTTACCCTCTCAAACACCTATTACAACGTAGGAATAAACCCAATCAAAGACGCTGCGGGGGCAAATATTCCTGCAACAGTAACGACCACGGATGGTGTAATTACTATTACCTTCAATCAAGACACAAAAGAAGCAAAGAATTACTCCCTTACTCTCACAACTAAGAAGGGTAACACCAAAGAGAGGGAATCGGTTAAGCGAGCACATGAAAGAGAAACGAACCAAGAAAAGAAACACGAACTCGAAAAGGAGCTCGACTTTGCGAGTGCTCCCATAACTCTTAGTATCACCAACACGGATGCAAACAAAACTACGAGTCAAGCAGGCGCGGTAGCAATCTACGATAAGCAACAAACAGCTCAACTTCAATACAAATACAAAGAGAGCGATCATAGCACAACGCTCCTCCTGAAGTCCGATGACACAATCAAGCTCAAGAAAGGACAGCCATTGGAACTTACTGTGAAAGTGACGGGGGTTAAGAAGGATGTACCCTTCACTACTAATATCACTGGCAATTTCACTATGCTCAGTGTGCTACAGGAAGAAGAACACAAAGACGACGATGATAGAAAGCAAACAAAGTTCTCACTGTTCTATCCTCAGAGCACCACAACAACACAGGAATCAATTACTGTTACTACTACAGTAAACGGGGTTACCCAGACGGATGTAGTAAGTGTGAGATTTGAGGAGTGAAGGTAAAGCACTCGCATGATAATCATGAGAGTGCTTAATGTTATTAGTTAATTAAAATATATTATGGAAAAGATAAATATGTGGATGACAAAAAACATGGCAATTATTGGATCCATTGGTTTTGTTGCAACGTATTTGTTGCTTCAGCGACCATTTGGTTATTTTCTGTACAAATACTGCCAAAATTTTTCTTGGGGAGAAACATGTATGAGTATCATAAATTATTCGGCGTTACTCCTATTGTTTTTGGCAGTAATGTTTGTACCGTCAGTAATTTCGTTGTTGTTTAAGAGTGAAGTGTTCGAGTTGTGGAAAAGGACTTTATTTATTTATTTATCATAATTGCAATTCCGTGGTATGAGGGTGATGGTTTTTTTCATATTCAAAAAGATATCATTGCGCTAATTTCCTCAATAATTTACGTAATTTTTTCTGTTTTCTACATTCTCTACAAAAACCAGCAGCTAAAATCTAAGTAAACATCAGTTGGAATGAATTTATTATTCGCACAAGACATGGCGGGGAATATCGCTACTTCTACCATTGCTATCACTATCTACTCGTCTCCCACTGCCGACCCCGACGGTGATGGTGTGTCAAATCAAGACGACGTGAAGCCGTTTGACGCTACTGTATTCGCTAGTCTCATAATTCCTACCGAATACTCATTCTGGGAGAAAGAAAAGTTCACATTACCATTTTCTTCTGTCCACATTTCACATTTCCCGCCGAGAGGGGGATAGTATCGCGTCACTTAGCTGTCTTTGACAGCCGAATATAGAATGTTGAATGTAGAATGGAATACAGGGTACACGACAAAGTCGTGTACCCTGTATTGTTGCATAGCTTTGCCTCACGCGGTACAATGTATTTACTTATGAGATTTGAATAAGGAATTGGCTCTGCATTATTCTATATTCTATATTCTATATTCTAAATTCCATATTCAAAATTCTACTAAAAATGGACATCCCAACATTTTCAAACCCAGAGGCAAACATAGCAACGCTAGGCGTGCGTGAAGGAATGTTTGTTGCAGACCTCGGTGCTGGGACTGGCGCGTACACTATTCCGCTCGCTGAAAAGGTTGGAGATACAGGGCGTGTGTATGCAGTTGAAGTGCAAAAGGATTTCCTTACAAATATTAAAAACGCCGCACTGTCCCGAGGTCTGAAAAATGTGGAGCTGTTGTGGGGCGACATTGAGCGTATTGGTGGCACAAAGATCAAAGATGAAGGCGTAGATGCTGTCGTAATCTCCAATGTGCTTTTTCAAGCAGAGG
The DNA here is from genome assembly GCA_003489395.1 of Candidatus Yonathbacteria bacterium. Taxonomy (GTDB): domain Bacteria; phylum Patescibacteriota; class Minisyncoccia; order Phycocordibacterales; family UBA1550; genus UBA1550. The sequence continues at coordinate 50,272 of DNMN01000004.1, forward strand.
ATAAGACTGGACTTTTAAAAGAGGCGCGCCGAATTCTAAGGACTGGCGGTAAGCTACTTATTATAGACTGGAGTGATTCCTTTGGTAATCTGGGACCAACTCCAGAAATGGTTGTCACGAAAGATTCAACTCTCAAAATGTGTGAAAGTGAGGGATTCGTACTGAAAGATGAAATCCCTGCCGGCGAACACCATTATGGTTTTTTAATGTTAAAATCATAATAATACAATCATGCAGAAACCAAAAATTTTTCAAATGGCGATTATGGGGATTTTTATAGTCCTGCTTATTTTAGGATTCCTAGGTTTTTCTGGGAAGCTCCCCCTTCCAACCAGTAGCAAAGATGTAAATTATGGGGAGGTGGTACTCTGGGGAAGCATCCCACTACAAACAATGCAGTCACTCATCGCCAGTAATCTTGCTGCTGAAACGAGCGTTAGAATCAAGTATGTGGAGAAAAACGCAGAAACCTTCAGCAGAGATTTTACAGAGGCGCTCGCTAGTGGGAAGGGACCTGACATGGTGATTATCGCGCAGGACGAGCTTTTGACAAATATGAACAAGTTGGTCGCTATACCTTACCAAACAATCACCGAGCGCGATTTTAAAGATACGTTCATAACGGAAGGAGACATGTTTTTGGTTCCAGAAGGAATAGTTGCATTGCCGTTTATGATAGACCCAGTCGTGATGTATTGGAACCGTGATATTTTTGCCAATGAGTTTCTTACAACGCCTCCCAAGCTTTGGTCAGAATTTTATAGTCTTGCCCCAAAGATGACTATTCGCGACCAGTCAGGCAATATAACCAGAAGTTTTGTGCCGTTTGGTGAATACAGAAATATCACCAATGTAAAAGAAATACTTTCTGTGCTATTGATGCAGGCCGGTAGCTCCATTGTTCTGAATAATAAAGGAGCGCTCGAAGTCGCGCTTATTACAAAGGGTCCAGTAGATGTCGAGAATCCTGTAGTTACCGCAATGCGCTTCTTTACAGAGTTTGCAAAGAAGGACAAGGATTCGTATTCGTGGAATCGTTCACTGCCACAATCTCGCTCTATGTTTGAAGCTGGCGATCTAGCCATTTATTTTGGTTATGCGAGTGAATACAAATCAATAAAGCAAAAGAACCCACACCTAAATTTTGAGGTTGCTGTAATGCCACAGGTGAGCAACACTGCAACAAAATTAACCTTTGGTCGCATGCACGGCGTAGCTATTGCCGCTGCAAGTAAAAATCAGGATGGCGCGTTGCACGCATCAACCTTACTTATCGGCAATGGTGTTATTAAAGGATTAAGCGCAACAACTGGCCTTCCGCCAGTTCGACGCGATCTTGTTGGTATTCGCCAAACAGATGCGGCATCATCTGTATTCTATGATTCTGCTATTATTTCTCGAGCATGGCACGACCCGTCTCCATCAGAAACAAACTCAGTATTCATGGATATGATTGATAGTGTAAATTCCAGCAGAAGTAATATGAGTGATGCGCTTACGACCGCGCATAGAAGTTTTGAAAGGTTGTTGCTGAGCTATAAACAGCAATAATTGGAAATAATTGACAATTTATACAGCTTGGCAGACAATTATAAAATGCGAAAAATTATATTAAACAAGAAAATACGCGTGTCATTACTTGCTTTTGCTGTATTAGCGATTCCTGTTGTCACCTTGTCGCAGGTGGGGATTCCTTGCGAGGGTACGGCGGCAGACCCTTGTGAGTTTAATGATTTAGTTGTGCTCGCAAACAACATTATTAAATTTTTAATGTTCACTGTAGCTGTACCGCTTGCGGCACTTGGTTTTATGTGGGCAGGTGCAAAGCTTGTCCTTAACCAAGATAAAGAAGGCGAGTGGAGCAAAGCAAAAGAACGTTTTATGGATATTGCGATAGGATTTGGTATCATGCTCGGCGCCTATGTCCTCATAAAGGGTGTTATATATTCATTCCTGACTGCTGACCAGATCTCATTTATGCAGTTTATGTTTCAATAATACACGCAATAATGTATAATTCAGTAAATATGAAAAAGATTTTTAATATTATTTTCACAGCTGTTTTTCTAGTAATCCCAACGTACTCAATGGCCGCCTATCAGGCTGGACCAGATACAATTCAAAACCCTATAAAATATTCTACTTTTCCCGAATTTGTTGCAGCAGTCACAGCAGCAGCAGTTAACGTTTTGATGCCTTTTGTCGTGCTTGCTTTCATTTGGTCAGGATTTCTTTTTGTAAAGGCGCAAGGAAATGAAAAGGAGCTAGAGACAGCAAAAACAGCGATTTGGTGGAGTGTTATAGGAGCATTCATACTTATGGGAGCATGGGGTTTCGCGCAAATTATTGGGTCTACGGTTTCTACGATAACAAATGTAACACCATAATTTATGACATTAAAAACATTTATTATTGGCGACGCTACTCACACAGGCCTTATTGCGCAAATTGTTGAGCCAGTGATTGGTTTAATGCTCGCTGGCGCCATCTTTTTTTTCATCTGGAATGTTTTTAAGGTGATAACGCAGAGTAATAAACCGGATGAGCTAGCGGAGCTCAAATCAAGGGTAATTTGGGGGCTCGTGGCTATCGCTGCTATGGCATCGGTGTGGGGTCTTGTAAACTTAATACTTGGTTCAACAGGGCTAAATACTGGAGCAGTGATCAACATTAGAACTGGGCCATAGTCCAGCTCTAGTTTCCTTGTATTTTTGTTGTTATTTTTCTATAATATACGCACATACGACCTGTCTATTGTCGTACGAAAGTTATTAATTATTAGTTATCGTTAATTAAAAGTTTAAATCAGTTTTATTATTATGAATAAAATTATTATAGCTAGCGCCCTCTTTCTATCTTCATTCTCAGTTGCGTATGCTATTGGAGCAGTAGTTCCTGGCGCTGGTACTACTAGTAGCGTTAGTAGCGCAGTTTCGCTTATTGTGCAGTATATCAACCTGGCAATTGAATTCCTTATTCTCGCCGGCGTTGCATGGGTAATCTGGAATGCCTTCAAGTTTGTAATGGCAGGCGGTGAAGCAGAAAAGCGTGATGAGGCTCGTTCAGGTATTATTTACGGGCTCATTGGCATTGCGGTGATGTTGTCAGTTTGGGGCTTGGTAACTTTGGTTATGAGCTCAACAGGACTCGGAACGACTAAGACAATTGTAGTCCCAGCTGTTTAATCTGGTCGCTGCAATAAACGTAACTAAAATGCTTCCTGCATCTGGGTCTCCAATTATAGATAAAATCAAAACAGAGATCATTAATCCGATCATTATTCTTTTGGTTGCTGTTGCTGTTGGGTACTTTCTATATGGACTAATGGAGTTCATTAGAAATCAGGACAACGAAGACGCCCAAGAGTCAGGCAAGAAACACATGCTGTGGGGTGCTATTGGAATAGCAATAATGTTCAGTGTGTATGGAATTTTGAACCTCGTTAATAACATTGCTGGAAGTCTTACGACATAATTACTTTAGACAGATCTTCTCTTGAAAAACCCGTGTATAAAAATACGCGGGTTTTTCTTTCTAATATAATAAAAAACCCGCAACATTGCATTGCGGGTTTTGCCAAAATGGCTATATAATTGCAAACCTTCTTCTACCAGATTACCGTAGCTGTAGCCCCAGGTTTATTAGACCTGAACATAAGCGATGCGTTCCTGATGTCCACACCGATTAGGGCGTGTATGTCATCCTTCAAAGTAGGGCATTTGAATGCCTGACCTGATGGAACGTTGATTTGCCCAGCGCTGTATACGATAGCCATTTCTGAACCTTCGTCAGAGCAGTAGTAGGTGATTGTTTTCATCGGTGGAGTCCGAATCATGTTTCTCCTATTAAAGTCAGGCGTGAGCTCAAAAACCGTTTCCACTTGAGCCAGTCTTTGCACATGCACCACGTTCGTTGCTCTTGGTACTGTAGCCTCTGACTCCTTTTTTGTTTCGCTGGCAGTTTTCCCGTAATTTTCGTTGATGGATTGTGCTGTGTCAGCAATATCGGTCATCACCTTTTTCGAAAGACCCCAACTAGCGTCGAAGATTCTTGGAGCGTCCTTTGGGTAGCCCCACGCTAAAACAAAGTAAGTGACCATTCCCAGAACAATTGTCCATGTGAACGCGCTTATTTTCCCAGAAGATAGGAAAGTCCATATGATGTGAGCACCAATTAGTGCTACCACACCACGGAAAACAGCTTCCTTTCCGTCTGGAGCCAAGTAGCTGGCCAGGTATGCAACAGTAATGACAACGACATACCAAATAAATCTTTTGCCTTCATCGTCATGTTTTGCCCACCACCTGCCGACAAATCCTTTACTCTCATCATCCTTCGATTCAAAGAGTTTTTTGGCTCCACTGACAGCAAGCCTGCCTTTAGCGCGATGTTTCCACAGAATTGCGCCAGCAAAATATATGACGACTGTAGTAACCATAACCAAAAACATCCATCTGGCAACAGTGGTAATCGTTTCGCCACTGCCACTAGAGCCTAACCCAGACACAGCCAGGCTAAGAATTATTGCAGGGATGGCAAAAATAGAAATTGCCATCACTTGCCCGATAACACTTTTGTTCATTTCATTCTCCTTTCCTTTTCAATTGTTGAGGAACGATGAGGCGACTTAAAAGCGCATCACCGCTGTTTTCGTTGTCGTTTGTAAAAACGACAACGTTTCCACCTTTTCCAGCTTCCTTGAGAGCTTCTTGGCGCAGAACGTATTTTCCGTCTGGACCAAAATCAAGAACTGCTTTGGTTCGTGCTGATATGGCATCTGCCTCTGCATTACCCACAGCACGAATACCGTAAGCTTCTGCGTCCTTGGTCACCTCGGTTGCTTTTGCGCGCTGCTCTGCTACGTAGATGGCCGTTGTTTCAGCGGCAACCTTCTTGCTTTCGCCTGCGAGCTCAACATCGAGAATGTGCGCCCCGATGATCTGTATACCGTAAACATCCACAATGCTGTCGGAGTCTTCGCCTATAGGCGCGTGATCATTGAGCCCCATGATATATTCACAGAACTCATTGCGAACACGTTTGTCTGCACTACCGTCTTCAGGAATCTCGTTTACTTTTTGTGAGCGGAGCTCTTCAAAAGTGCGCGAGCCAACAAAGAGACGTGCTTGGTCAGTAACAAGCGCCCCGAGCTGGTCAAACCAGTTTTCGTGACGAATTGTAGCTGCTTCTGGACAAATGATTTTTACAAGAAGTACAATCTTCAGGTCAACCTCGATATTTCCGCCTATTGCGGATTTTTCACCAGTTGATTTGTCGGTGTATTTTCCGCCAGTTTCGGCAGCCTCGAGTACAAGAGCGTATGGGAACGTCTGCACGTAGAAGAACGTTGTAGGTTCTTCTCTGTGGTTGAGTCTCCAGTGGTAGTTGCCATCCTCGCCCTTTACTTCCTCCCATTCGTTCCAACGGAATTCATATTCCATAATACTTCGAAATGGGGGGAACGTACCGAGCCAAAAGATACCAAATTTTTCCTGAAGGAATCCAAGGATTCCACCAGGAGCGTTTGGGGTCTCATTTGGCTCAAGTTGGACTACTTCGAGTCGTTCACGACCTTTTCGCATCACGGGCTTCAAATGATACCCCGTGAAGGAAATGATTGGACCAACATACGATTCGCCACGTTTGATAATGATGCCATGTCCTTCCTTGATAAAACCAAAAAAGATGTTCATTGTTGCGAGTGCCCATATGGCAAAAAAGCCCATAGTCCCCTCAACAAGGAGAAGAAACAGAAACGAGATAATAGTTGCCATGATGGCCTCCTTAGGTAAGTTAATTTGCAATTATCAAAGATCGATAATCTAAAATTATTATAGCTAATTTTGCTGGAAAAGTCAACCCCACCGGTTTTGCGATAAAGTCTTATCGAATATGCAAAATTGGGAACTGAATCGATTGTAATTAATTGCTGGAGTGGCGACGACGAGCGAGCGCTTGGCAAAGTCCCGCCTCCAGGATACTAGGCACAACGTCTTTTAATTTTCCTATATTTGTGTATAATGTTTTTTACATGCGCCCATAGCTCAGTTGGTAGAGCAGCTCGCTCTTAACGAGACGGTCGTAGGTTCGAATCCTAC
>DNMN01000051.1 GCA_003489395.1 Candidatus Yonathbacteria bacterium
AGTATATTATACGTGTATAGTGGGTTACCTAGCACTTTGTATAAACTTGTCGCTTTTAATTGGGGAGAGGTGTATAATGTCTAGTATATGACAGATCAAAAGAAAATCATTCTTGTTGTGGAGGACGAGGAGCCGATGCAGTTGGTGCTTAGGGATGTCCTTAAAGTGGAAGGATACACAGTCCTTGAAGCGAAAAATGGAATTGAAGGGCTGGAGCTCGCGCTAAAAGAGCATCCAGATTTGATTTTGCTTGATATCCTTATGCCAAAAATGGACGGGCTTGAAATGCTAAAAAATCTCCGCGCGGATGAATGGGGAAGAAAGGTCCCGGTAATCGTGCTCACAAACTTAAGCGACAACGAAGACATTGCAAAAGCGGTAGAAGAAGACGTGTTTGAATACTTTGTAAAAACAGATATCAGAATTGACGAAGTTATCGCGCGAATTCGGGAGAAGATAGGGAGATAGTTAAAAAAACTCCTTCCTCGAATCAGCTGATTCGAGGAAGGAGTTTTTTTGTTGCGGAGGTGGAGAGATTCGAACTCTCGAGACCCTTTCGAGCCTGCCACCTTTCCAAGGTGGTGGAATAAACCGCTATCCGACACCTCCAATAGAAAGACTTTAGCAAATAGAATAGCAAACAGCAAAATACAAAAGAAAAAGGTATAGCCTTTTTCTTTTTTTAAAACCCTCTCTTAATTTTTTCTAGTATTGATTTAATCGCGCTTTGCTCGTGTTCAGTGCGGTCTTTTGCAAGGACTTTAGCCGTGCTTGTGTCCATTACCCTTCCTCCCTCGTTCCAGTCAAAACTTTCTTCTGCGGGTTTCTTTCCTTCTGCTTGCTTTGCCAGATTCCTTTCGCGTACAGCTGCAATCGCAGCCTCATCAGCCTTGATTTGCTCCGGGCTCATTTCAAATGAATTTTTCATATAGATAAATAGTATACCAATCACAACATATTTGCCACCCCGCCCGCCCAAGTTTTTTATAGGAAAAATTTAGGTGGGCGAACAAGCATCTTCCGCCCAAAGGCCTTTTTTGGATTCGCGCGCGCTTTTTTCCGCATTTTTGAATTCTGTCTGGTATTTGTATGGACGGCGATATGTGTATTCATGACCGTATCCTTCGGAAATAATTCTCTCGTTTACCAACGTGTCATCCAAATAAACATAACGAAGCAAACGTTCGTATTTATCACTGTCATCCTGCGATGCGTCTGCCTCTAGACGAACAAATTTGTTCTCAAGTAAGGACTTTGTAAACGCGCTCGCTTCTTCGCCGAAGCACTGCACAGAACCGCGAGGGTCAAAAATTTCTGGAGTATCAACTCCAATCAGGCGAACTTTTTCCTGTACGCCATTTATTAAAACTACAATCGTGTCGCCATCTACAACGCGAACTACACGTGTTCCAGTTTGTACAGCAGGACGCGTTTTTGTGGCTATTACTAATGCAGAGGATTTTGCAGGAACTGCAAAATCCTCTGCATTAGTACCAAAAAAACCATCCTGTACAGAAAGCGCTAAAAATATCACGATAAACCCAAAAATTAGTCGCTTTTGCATCTCTTTTAGTATACCCCGTATGAGCTATTGCAAAAAGCTGGCTCATCTGGTAAAGTGCATCCATTATGAAGAAAGAAATCCACCCAGCATATCATCAGGAATCAGCAGTTACTTGCTCGTGCGGCGAAAAATTCGTCGTTGGTTCAACTATGCCAAAAATTGACGTTGAAATCTGTAGTTCATGTCACCCATTCTTTACCGGTGAGGAAAAGGTTCTTGACCAGGGTGGACGTGTAGAGCGTTTCAAGAAGCGCGCAGCTGCAACTACTCCAGCAAAGAAGAAGTAACGAAGTTAAGAAAACCACACGAATCCATTTTGTGTGGTTTTCTTTTGCGCTTTTTTACGCGCTGAAAATCGTGTTAAACTAATCACTATGGATTTGGAGACCTTCAAAAAAAACCACAAGACCAAATATCTCGCAGATGAATACGAGCGACTTTTGACTGCAGAGGCAGAAGTTGCAGGGATGATTGCATCGGACCCGGAATTTGCAGAAATGGGAGCAGGGGAGCTAGTGACGCTTCGCGCGCAGATTGAAGCGCTAGAAAAACAGATGACGGAGATTATTGAGGGCGATAAAGAAGAGGAGGTAAAGCCAAAAGAAATTATTTTGGAAGTACGCGCAGGCGCTGGCGGGGAAGAGGCGGCTATTTTTGCGCAGGACCTCGCTATGATGTACGAGCGTTTCGCAGAAAAGAAAGGATGGGAATGGAAAAAATTGGACGATCACCAAAGTGAAATGGGTGGATACAAAGAGGCGTCATTTGAAATAAAGAGTAAAGATGCATACGATATGCTCCGCTGGGAGACGGGCGTGCATCGAGTACAGCGTATTCCTGCCACAGAAAAAATGGGGCGAGTGCATACTTCCACTGCATCAGTAGTAGTGCTCCCAATTTATCCGGTTACAACTTTTACAATCAATCCTGCAGATTTGGAAATGGAGTTTTCGCGCTCAGGTGGCGCGGGTGGGCAGAACGTGAACAAAGTAGAAACAGCAGTGCGTATTATTCACAAGCCGACAGGGCTCGCTGTGCGCTGTACGAGCGAAAGAAGCCAGGTTAAGAATCGTGAGAAGGCGATGTCGATGCTTATGGCGCGCCTTGAGGATATTGACCGCGCAAAAAAAGAAAGCGACGTTTCAGCAGACCGCAAAGGGCAAATCGGCACCGGCGACCGCTCCGAGAAAATCCGCACTTACAACATACTTCAAGACCGTATTACCGACCACCGCATCAAGCAGTCCTGGAGCAACCTAGAGAAAATTTTCTTGGGCAACATTGAGCCTATTTTAGAAGCCTGCGCAAAGGGGACTGTGGGGGAGGAGGAAGATGGGGAATAAAAATGCTTGACTTTCGTATGACCATGTAATACTGTGCAACTTAGTATACTTGTTAAAAACTACATACAGAAAAGGAGAAGGTCATGATAAAAGAAGTTCTTTTAATAACCCCTGGTCGTTACGACTCTGATGAGTATGGAACAAAATTCAAAAAAGGTGAAGTTGTCCCCAACGAATACAGATTAACACCTAAGGGGATAGAAGATGCATGTTGGCTGGGTGATAACATTAACAAAAGTAAATCTACGCCAAGTTTTATCTTCAGTACTAAAGAAGAAATGTGTATTCAAACAGCACTCATAATAGCTGGCAGGGTTACATCGATACAAAATATCCCAGCAGCTATTACAGGAAAACCAATTAATGGAAGGGGTGCATTCTTAAGTCGTGGTCCGGAGTTCACAACATACAATGAAAAGATTGACTGCTTCTGGATGCGTCTAAGGGAAGCATTTAAAACTGACGATGGTATCCGCCGCTACTTTTATGATTTACAGGTGATACCAAACGATGTCGAACAAATTGCTTTAATATCAACACCAGCATTTGACGGCGCATTTAACAAATGCAAGAGCTCTTCAGGAGGGAAAAGTCACCCGCTCTGGATATGTCCAGTCATTTACAAGTTTGATGTTGCAAAACAAAGTCTTGATGAGCTTGTTCCGTATGATGGACGATTTGGGTGCGTTTAACCATTCAACTGCCAAAGCAAAAACTGCTTCGGTGGTTTTTGTTTTTAGGGACGAGTCCTTGATAATACATGGCTAAACACCTTGCTTTTTGGGCTGTCGTCTGGTAGGATAATCACTTACAACAAGGAATAAGAAGATAAGGCCATGAGTGTCTTCTTGTACTTTTTAAACATTTAAAACCTGGCCAAATTAATATAATAATGACAAAAACAGTTGAGAACAAAGGACTAATTACAGAAATGTTCGCCGCAGGGGCGCATTTCGGTTATTCACGTTCACGCCGTCACCCATCAGCAAAGGCATTCATTTTCGGTACCAAAAACGGTATTGAAATCATGGACCTTGAAAAAACAAGCGTTGAGCTTGAGAATGCGAAGGCATTTGTAAAGACTCTCGCAAAAGGCGGAAAGCAAATTTTTTTCGTTGGAACAAAGAGCGAATCAAAAAAGGTTGTTGAAGATGGAGCGACATCTATTGACATGCCATTCGTTGTGGAGCGTTGGGTAGGTGGCGTGCTTACAAACTTCCCTGAGATAAAGAAGCGCGTAGCCCTTCTTGAGGATCTCCGTTCAAAGAAAGAAAAAGGCGAGCTCGCTATGTACACAAAAAAAGAGCGTTCACTTATTGATAAGGACATTGAGCGTCTTGAAAGAAATTTTGCTGGTATCGTTTCAATGAAAGATGCTCCTGCTGCTATGTTTGTTGTTGACCCTCGCAAGGAATCAATTGCTGTCAAGGAAGCGAAGCACCTCGGTATCCCCGTTGTTGCGCTCTCGAGCTCGGATTGCAATATTAAAGAAATTGATTTCCCAATCCCAGGAAACGACTCCTCTGTTTCAAGCGTAAGTTTCTTTGTTTCTCAAATCGTTGCCGCCTTCAAAGAAGGTCGCAACGCATAGTGTTTTGTATTTCTGAATCATTCTATATTCTATATTCAACATTCTATTCAATATGATTACCACAGAACAAATTAAGGAATTGCGCGAATTAACAGGAATTTCTGTTATGCAATGCAAGAAGGCTCTTGAGGAGGCAGAGGGAGACAAGGAAAAGGCTCTTCTCATTCTTAGAAAAAAAAGTAGCTCCATCGCAGAAAAGAAAGGCGATCGTGAACTCGGCGCTGGAGTTGTTGAGGCATATATTCACAGTAACAAAACTGTTGGCGCAATGATTGAGCTTTCTTGCGAGACAGACTTCGTTGCGCGCAATGAAGAGTTTGTTACAATGGCTCGCGATATTGCAATGCATATCACCGCAACGAATCCAGAGTACTTGGACGAGTCAGGGATTACAGAAGACGTGCGCGCGAAAGTGATAGATATGTTCAAAAAAGAAGTTGAAGAGTCTGGCAAGCCCGCGGACATTCAAGCAAAAATGATGGAAGGCAAGCTCGCTGGATATTTTGGGGAGCGCACACTTCTTGCTCAGCCGTTTGTAAAGAACCCAGACATAACAATAAAAGGTCTTATAGACGGTGGCGTGCAAAAGTTTGGCGAAAAGATTGCCGTAGCGCGTTTTTCTCGCTTTGCTGTGGCAAAGTAGCAGGGCGCTCCAGCGAGTTTATGGCCGAGCCATGAATCAGCTGATTCATGGTTGACAATTGACCCAGCTTCGCTGACAATTAACAAATACGGATTCTTTTTTGGTCAAATGTCAGTGGTCAATTGTCAAATGTTCATCTTATGATTGTCATCATTACATTATTCTATCTCTCCCTCGCAACCATCATTGGAATGGTTTCGTGGAAGCTTATTACCTTACGCAATTTAAAGCTTTCGCTTGTAGAGGGTGTTGAGAAAGAACTTCACGGCAAGCTTTACGATACAATTCATAACGCGTGGTATGTGTTTCGCGTTGTGGTGCTCGCGCGAATCCGCAAGTTTGCGCTTGCGATATTTTACACCACTGCGCATGAGATGCTCCACTTTACTGAACTTGTTGGCCAAAGACTAAAGGAACGCCACAGTAAATGGTTTGATATGGTGAAAGGGAAAGGTGTAATCAGAAAAAAGGGCTCCGTTTCCTTTTTTCTGCGAGATGTGGCAGAATACAAAAAGTCACTAGCAAGGGACAATTAACTTTTGACGATTGCATAAAGAGCCAGTAAATATTATTGTGCCATCTTAGCTCAGCTGGCAAAAAGACAACAATCAACGGTTTACAAGACCGTTGCAGAAAAGAGTAGTGTAGTGTATAAAGAGCCAGTAAATATTATTGTGCCATCTTAGCTCAGCTGGTAGAGCAACGGTTTTGTAA
>DNMN01000047.1:0-4529 GCA_003489395.1 Candidatus Yonathbacteria bacterium
CTCGTTGCTTCGTAACCTTTTGGCACATTGCCTGCTTGGTATGGCTGGATAGTTGCACCCACGAGATACGCCTCGCCACCACGCACTGTCACGTGCGAACCATCCAGAGATCCGCGTCCTGCGCGCACAGCTTTCACCTCTGCGCCCAAAAGCTCAATACCCGCCTCGTAGCGTTCCAGTATTTCGTAGTTAAAGTGAACCTTCTTGTTCTGAATCAGAGACATAGTCGTATGATAGCAGTCATATATGATGTTTGACAAACAACCCAGTAAGCCGTAGTCTTCTAATTGGGCACATTCTAGTACGTTTTTAAAGGGGAAGTGAGATGAACATCGGTCTGTTTTTAGTCGTTGCGGTAGCTCTATGCGCTCTTGTGGTCGTTACACTCTGGGTTTTCAACCAAACAAAAAACATTGGCACGACTTTTTTAAGGGGTTTTGCTCCAATGTTCTCAATCGCTTTGTTCGCAATCCTTTTGTATGAGGTGGATAAAAAACCACCCATACCGCATGTGGATGACGTGATGTTTTCTCTTTTGATTGCATTAACAGTTTATGCCATTTTGAGACAACTGTTTCGCATGTTTTGGAAATATAAAAATGCGTTAAAAAAGAAGTTCCAAAATACTCTTCGTGCGTATAAAACATAGTTGCTAAAAATAGGCAAATGAAATCCTAGACGCTTCAGTCTGGGATTTTTCTTTAGATATTGTTGATAATTTCTTTATTTAGGACTATAATTTCATAGGTGTATATTTTTGCTCATTCTTAAAAAAGGGGGTGTATCGTGTGGACTTTCAGCATGGAAACAGTTTTTCTTTCAGTGTGGTTTTGGACCGCGCTCGTCATTATAGTTCTGGTTGTTTTTTGGGAGATGTTCTTCTCTCGGTCCTCCTCAGATGGAGAAAAGTAATGAATACTGCTGTGCCATAAAGCGCCTGTCATCAAGGCGCTTTTTGTTTTACCAAAACCGTGTTTCGTGTGTACCCCCGCACCTACTTTCAAATAACGGTACTATGTGGTAATAAATATAATTATGAAAAAAGTAGGTGTGGGGGTATACTAGCGTCATATGGAGATTTTTAAGAATAACAACAAGAAAGGGAAAAATGTTGGCAAAAACGGTGGGAAAAACAAATCTCCTATTCCGGGGATGTTTGGAGGCGCGCCAACAGGCGGGCAGTTTTTCTCAAATCTGCTTACAGCTGTTTTGATTTTTCTTATAATTTCAACTCTCTACTCAGCCGTCGCTGAAAATAAGGCAAAAGTAGAAGAAGTTCCAGTTTCAAAAATCGCTCAAGATATTTCGGGAGGTGTTGTAAAGAAGATTGTTGTTGAGGGCGGAATGATAAATGCCGAGTACACCGACGGCACAAAAAAGAAATCTAAAAAAGAAAACGAGTCTTCGCTCTCACAGACACTTGTAAACTATGGCGTGTCCGCTGAAAATCTCGCAAAGGTTGAAGTGGAGGTGAAGAATGAAAGCGGGTTCGGATACTACTTGATAAATATTTTGCCGTTCCTCTTGCCGATACTCTTGATTGTTTTTGTTTTCTGGATGCTTTCAAAGCAGGTAAAGGGCGCAGGTATGCAAGCATTTTCATTTGGTCAGTCAAAGGCGCGCATCATTGATCCAAACGACCAATCACAAAAAGTCACATTCAAGGATGTCGCTGGAGCAAAGGAGGCAAAGGAGGAACTTGTTGAGATTGTGGACTTTCTTCGCAATCCAAAAAAGTTTTTGGATATCGGCGCGCGCATTCCAAAAGGCGTGCTTCTTATGGGCGCGCCTGGTACAGGAAAAACTTTGCTCGCGCGCGCGGTGGCTGGCGAGGCGGCGGTGCCGTTTTTTCACCTTTCTGGTTCTGAATTTGTGGAAATGTTTGTCGGTGTAGGCGCATCGCGCGTGCGCGACCTTTTCAAGATGGCAAAAAAGGCCGCGCCTTCAATTATTTTCGTAGACGAAATAGACGCAGTAGGTCGTGTACGCGGTGGCGGAGTAGGAGGCGGAAATGACGAACGCGAACAAACACTCAACCAGATTCTCGTGGAGATGGACGGATTTGAACCATCAGAGAAAGTTATTGTGATGGCTGCGACAAACAGACCCGATGTCCTTGATCCAGCGCTTCTTCGCCCGGGGCGTTTTGACAGACGTGTTACTCTAGAGCTTCCAGATCGCGAAGGTCGCGAAGAGATTTTGAATATCCACGCGCGCAAGAAACCTCTCGCAGAGGATGTGAATTTGAAAGTGATTGCGGAACGCACTCCGGGATTTTCTGGAGCGGATTTGTCGTCGCTTATGAACGAAGGTGCAATCCTCGCTGCTCGCGAAGACAGAAAGACAGTTGCTCAGTATGACCTCATTCGTTCAATTGAAAAAGTGATGCTCGGGCCCGAGCGCAAGAGCCACATTCTTTCAAAGGAAGAAAAGAAAATCACCGCATACCACGAAGCAGGGCACGCGCTTGTGGCGTCGGTGCTTCCAAACGCAGACCCTGTGCACAAGATTTCTATTATCGCGCGCGGAAACGCAGGAGGGTACACATTGAAGCTCCCTCTTGAGGAAACACGCTTGCGTTCACGCAAGGATTTTTTGGATGATATTGCGATGTCGCTCGGGGGGTACGTGGCAGAAGAGATGGTTTTTGGAGACATCACCACAGGCCCATCAAACGACCTTCAAGTCGCGACAGCGCTCGCGCGCGATATGGTTACAAAGTATGGAATGTCAGAAAAGCTTGGGCCTGTTGCACTTGAGGGTTCTGGTGGGCGCGCTTTGTTTGGCGGACGTGGAGTGGATAGTCGCGACTATTCAGAAGAGGTGTCCGCAAAGATAGACGCGGAAGTTTCTAAAATTATGAATGATGCTTTTGCGCGCGCTCGAGAGGCTTGCACAGAGCACAGAAAAGCGCTTGACGCTATTGCAAATGAGCTTGTGGTAAAGGAATCCATTGAAAGGGATGACTTTGAGAAACTTCTCGTGGCAAATGGTATAATGCCTAAGAAGTTGAATAAAGAAATGATCGCATAAATATGGACGTACATCTTATTCTTTTTATTTTGTCGCTTGCAGGATTTGCCGAGGCAATTTATCTCAACTATGAGTGTAGACGGCACCGCACGCCTGTTTGTCTGATAGGTAACCAGTGCGATATTGTGTGGAACAGTCCGTACAGCAAAACATTTGGCGTTTCAAACGAGGTTCTTGGGCTGATCTACTATTCAACGCTCGCTGTTGTTGAGTGGATGATTTTTTCTGGCGACACGTCGTCTTTGATGGCGATAGGCGAGTACATGATACTTATAGGCGGAGCTATAATGTCTGTATACTTTTTCTATGTTCAGTTGCGCATTATTAAGGCGTGGTGTTTCTGGTGCACGCTTTCTGCGGTTATTGTGTGGGTGATGGTGGCTGTGAGGTTTCTTATGTAGTTAAACCAGCCCCTTTTAAAAACAGCAAATTCTCGCTATCGCGAGAATTTGCTGTTTTTAAAAGGGGCTAATTCTTAATGTTGAAAAATTGTAAGAAGATATTCGTTTATGTCGCGTTGTGACAAATCGTAAAAGTTTTTGCCTTCATCGTGAAGTCGGAGCGCGAGTCCTTTGCCAACAAATCTCCAGTGCCAAGGTTCAAAAATGTAGTAGGCGTTTCCTTTTGGATATGAAAGTATAAATCCGTATTTATACGCGTTTTCTGTGAGCCATTTATACCCAGAAGTTTTTTCAAATGTTAAATTGTTTGTGCCTAGTTTTGTAGTGGTAAAGTCCACTGTAGTGCCGAGTTGATGTTCAGAATATCCTTGGTCTGCGGAAAATGTGCTCGCGCCAGAACCAAATGTGACCTTGTATGCGGATTTTAACGTGCTTTGTGTGTCAAATGAGCGGAATGCTGAAATAATTTTTAAATCGGTGCTTGTGGCCTGTGCATCGTCAAGCATTTGTTTAAGAAATGGCCACACCTCAGCAGAAATCATTTTTTCCTTTTCTGGTTCAAGTGTGTACGAAGTTGGAATCGTTATAGAGAGTTTTGGAGTATAGAGCTCGTTTAAAAAGTATACCTTTGAGTATTTTGCGAGAAGCTCACGGTCTGTAGTTGCCAATTTTTGGTACAAACCAAGCGTGTTTGTCATTCCGTCCAATAATTCTTGCTGTCGTCGAGTCTCTTGTTCAGCTGTTACTTTTTCACCCTGCGTTGTTATGAGCAGATTTCTAAACGCCTCAATATCTCCACTCAATTTTTCCGTAGTTGAAACAAAATCCTGTTTTGTATTTTCAAGTTCTATCTCAAGCGCAATTCTTGTCTGGTTGAGAGTGTAATTTTGGTAGCCCAAATACCCAATAACCCCAAGTGCAAGTAGTGCAAGTAAAATATTTATTTTATTTAATGTTTGAGTATTCATAAATAGTCCGCCCACCAGGACTCGAACCTGGGACCGCAGAGATATAAGCTCTGTGCTCTAACCAACTGAGCTATGGGCGGATATCAGACATAGTATAGCAAACATTAAGTACGGGCAAGTATTGTTA
>DNMN01000047.1:4575-5899 GCA_003489395.1 Candidatus Yonathbacteria bacterium
TGTGATGTTTCGTTCGTGCTGTCGGTTAGGATATAGCAGTACGCTTGATGGTTACTGCGGATGACACGCCCTCGAAGCTGGTGAAGTTGCGCGAGCCCAAAACGTTCTGCTCCTTCAATGACAATCATGGTGGCATTTGGAACATTTACACCAACCTCTATGACGGATGTTGCGACAAGAATGTGAATTGCTCCTTTTTTAAATTCTTCCATAACCCATTCTTTTTCGGCAGGCTTCATTTTGCCGTGGAGAACACCAACCTCAAATTCAGGGAAAATATCTTCCGCAATACGCTTTGCCTCCGCAATGACTGATTTTGCATTGAGTGCCAATTCTTTTTCCGGATCAGGCTCATTTATTCGTGGGCAGATGACGTACGCTTGACGTCCATTATTTATTTCTTCACGAATATGCTCCTCCATTTTTTGACGATTACTTTTAGTAACAAGCTCTGTTTTTATCGGCAAACGTCCGACCGGCATTTCGTCTAGAAGTGTGAGGTCTAGGTTGCCATAAATGGTGAGCGCGAGTGTGCGGGGGATTGGCGTCGCTGTCATTGAGAGAAAATGCGGGATTGACGATTCTTTCTTGGCGAGCTTGCCACGTTGCAGTGTGCCGAAGCGATGTTGCTCGTCTACAATAGCGAGACCGAGGTTTTTAAATTCTACATTTTTTTGAATAAGTGAATGTGTGCCGATTAGAATTGGAAGTTTGCCATCCGCAACCCATTTTAGAAGCTGAGCTTTTGAAACTTTTGTGCTACCCTCTGGGTCTAGTTTGGAAGGAAATTTTTTAGCTCCGCTTCCTGTGAGAAGCCCGATTTCAATCGGATTGCCTGATTTGTCACCCGCTCCGCTTTGGAAGTATTCTATAAAACTTTTAAAATGCTGTTCAGCAAGAATCTCCGTTGGCGCCATGTAAGCAACTTGGAGATTCCCAAATTTATTATCATGTGGCGGTGTTGTTGCTACTGCGTATGCGGATACAGCTGCTACAAATGTTTTTCCAGAACCAACGTCGCCTTCAAGCAGGCGCCCCATCGGTATTCCTTTTTTAAAATCGGAAAAAATATCTTTGAGCGCGTGAATCTGTGATGCGGTTGGTTTGAACGGAAAGCGTGATGTAAAACAAGCGAGAGCTTTTTCCTCAGGCTCAATTACAAATCCACTGTGCTCCTTTGTGAGTGCTCGTTCGCGCTGACGCGCAAGCTGAATCATAAAAACTTCTTCAAATGCAAAACGTTTGCGCGCGGACTGCGCATCAGCCTCTTTTTGCGGAGAATGAATCCATACGAGCGCAGGGCGAAGGGTTGGTAGGTGATACT
>DNMN01000031.1 GCA_003489395.1 Candidatus Yonathbacteria bacterium
TATAAAATACGTGTATAGTAAGTTTTTTGCACAGAGTGCGTCTTCTCCTGTATACTCTATCTAATACATGGTAAAAAAACTCCTCTCATTTTTCTCACGCGAATGGAACGGGCTACATGAAGCAGCGTTTCTCCTCGGACTCTTTGCAATCCTGTCACAAGTACTCGCTCTCTTCCGCGACCGATTGCTCGCGCATCTTTTCGGAGCAAGCCAAACGCTGGACATTTATTACGCGGCGTTTCGCATACCGGATTTTGTATTCGCTGGAGTTGCTTCTTTCATTTCGGCGCTGGTGCTTATTCCAATTTTAACTAAAAAAGCAAACGATAGCGATGCCCGAGCACAAAAGTTTTTGAATGACACATTCACTGTATTTTTTTCAATACTGATTGTTGTTTCTGTCGGTGTGTATATCGCAACCCCAACGATTGCTAAAGCATTGTTTCCAGCGTTTTCTGGCGACGCGTTAAATGAACTTATTTTAATGTCGCGTCTACTTTTGCTATCGCCGATTCTTCTCGGACTTTCAAATCTTCTTGGCAGTGTTACGCAGATGCTACACAAATTTTTTGCGTTCGCCCTTGCGCCAGTTCTTTACAATATTGGCATAATTGCGGGCGCATTATTTTTCTACCCTACGTTCGGAATAATCGGACTTGGTTGGGGAGTGGTATTGGGCGCGTTCATGCATTTCTTCGTGCATTTTTATATAAGCTCGCGAAATGGTTTTACATTGAATATCTCGTTCATGCCCTCATTTGCAGATATTTGGGAGGTGACTCGCGTGTCGTTTCCACGCACAATCGCGCTTTCAGCAAACCAGCTTGCGCTTTTTGCTCTAGTAGTCTTTGCCGCAAGTCTTCCACAAGGCTCTATCACTGTGTTTAACTTTGCGCTAAACCTTCAATCAGTGCCTGTTGCAATCATTGGGGTCAGCTATGCCACGGCGGCGTTTCCGGCGCTCTCAAAACATTTCGCCGATGAAGAAATAAAAAGATTTCTTGAGAAAATACTGACTGCCGCTCGACATATTGTGTTCTGGTCGCTTCCAGTGCTTGTGCTTATGATAGTGCTTCGCGCGCAAATCGTGCGCACTATTCTCGGGTCAGGCTCGTTTGACTGGACAGCAACAAGGCTAACTGCCGCATGCCTTGCAATTTTTACAGTCTCGGCTGTTGCGCAGTCCACAGGGCACCTTTTTGCGCGCGGGTTTTACGCAACTGGGAACAACAGCATTCCGTTTATTACAAATGTGCTGTCTGCCATTGTGATAGGGGTGTCAGGCTACGCTTTTTTGATTGGTTATGCTGGTTCGCCATTCGTACAAGATTTTATCGGCTCGCTTCTTCGCGTGGAGGGTCTCACTGGTGCATCAGTGCTGATGTTGCCACTCGCGTACACAGTTGGAATGCTTCTTAATACCGTCCTTCTTATTTATTTCTTTAGAAGGCAGTTTGGCAGGTTTCTTTCACCAGTTAAGGACACCTTGATGCACGGATCATTTTCAGCAATTATCGCAGGAGTTGTTGCGTATGAATTTTTGGAAATCCTCGGACTTTACCTAGATCTTGATACCTTCGTCGGAATTTTCACACAGGGCTTAGTGGCTGGTGTAGCCGGATTGCTCACTTGGTGGTTAATTTTGGAGCTTATGGGTAACGAGGAAATTCGCGATGTCCGCACTGCACTACATCGTAAATTCTGGAAATCTGCAGTTGTTATTCCAGACAAGGAGGAGATTTAGCAGTAGGACAATGAGGACAAAAGGAACAGTGTAGAATAATTGACATTTTTTAAAAAAAAGAATTATGATATAATTTGTTTAATTATGAGTAATGATTTCAAAACAACCTTAGCAACAATTTCCTTACTAGTGGCTATCCCAGTATCTGTATTTGCTGGTTTTGGTTTTATGTTGACACTTGGGTGGAGTGGTAGCTGTTCTGGTTCCGATTGCTATGCAGCATTTTTGCTACTGGTTTTGGGGTTAATTGTTATTGTATTGTATTTTGCATTTTTAAAGACTAGGAAAGATTTATTTTTCCTACCAATGGTTGGCTTATTGATCGTGATCATCCTTATCTTAATTTTCCCGTTTATTACCAGGTAGTACTTAATAAGTGATATGTAGCAAATCCCCTTTGAATTTCAAGGATTTTGTGGTATGGTACGTAAGTTATGGACCTCAAACACCTACGAAACTTTTCTATTATCGCCCATATTGACCACGGCAAGTCCACGCTTGCTGACCGCATGCTTGAGGTTACTGGTACGGTAGAGGCGCGCAAAATGAAGGAGCAAGTTCTTGACTCTATGGAGCTTGAGCGTGAACGTGGCATCACTATAAAAATGCAACCAGTGCGTATGGAGCATATGTACAAGGGCGAGAAGTTTGTGTTGAACCTCATTGATACTCCGGGGCATATTGATTTTGCGTACGAGGTTTCGCGCGCGATGAAGGCAGTGGAAGGTACAATCCTTCTCGTAGACTCTACTCAGGGCGTGCAAGCGCAGACGCTCTCTGTCCTTGCGATGGCGCGTGAAGCGGGACTCGTGATTATTCCCGCAGTTTCAAAAGTAGACTCACCAATCGCGCGTGTAGACGAAGTAAAAGACGAACTCGCGAAACTTCTTGATGTTGATACAAGCGAGATTCTTGAAGTGTCTGGCAAAACAGGGCAAGGGGTCCCGGAGATTTTGGGAGCTATTATTGAGCGCATAAAGGCTCCAGTTTCAGAAGGTGGCGTGGATGGACCATTTCGCGCGCTTGTTTTCGATTTTGGCTACTCTAGCCACAAAGGAATTATTGTGTACGTGCGTGTTCTTGACGGGAGGGCATCGAAGAATGACACACTGCTATTTTCGCAGGCGCGAGAAAAATTTGGCGCTCTCGGTGTGGGGATTTTCCATCCAGACATGGTGGACACTGACACTCTTTCAGCGGGTGAAATCGGGTATATTTTGACCGGAATTAAAAAGCCGGGTATCGCGACGGTTGGTGACACTATTACCACGCAAAAAGCGTCCGCGGCTCCGCTTCCAGGATACATGAAGCCACGCCCAGTGGTGTGGGCGTCCGTGTATCCAGAAAGCGCCGATGACTTTACTGTGCTTAGGCAGTCTCTTGAGATATTGCAACTTTCAGATTCATCACTTTCTTTTGAAGAAGAAGTTTCTGGTGTTCTTGGTCGCGGTTTCCGTTGCGGGTTTCTCGGAATGCTACATATGGAAATCGTGACGGAGCGACTTCGTCGCGAGTTTACTCTTGAGATTATTGTTACAACACCATCTATTACTTATGAGGTAGAAATGCGAAATAACGGGAAGCATGAGGTTATTTATTCAGCGCACCTTTTTCCAGATTATGGTTCAACAAGCAAGATTTTTGAACAGTGGGTCAAGGTGAAAATCATCACGCCTCCAGCATATGTAAGCCCTATTATGACGCTCCTATATGATCACGAGGCAATTGTGGGCGCTACGGAGCTTTTTGGAGACAACCGCACGGCTAT
>DNMN01000009.1:0-1715 GCA_003489395.1 Candidatus Yonathbacteria bacterium
TCTTTATACAAACCGGCTTTTGTATGAGAAACGGTAAGCACTCCTACGAGTTGGTCTCCAATAACGAGAGGGATGTTAAAATACGAACGCACAGGTTCTTCAAGAGCGTCAATCATTATTGCGCCTGTTATCGTTTCCTCCACAACTGCGCTAGAAAGGTCACGGCCAAGAAGAGCTGAGAGTGAACCTAGCATACGCGTGCGAACATCTTTTATAAATTGAGTGGAAACTGACTTCTCAATGTCTGCCTTGAACACAACTTTTGACGGTTCAAGCAACATATACGACACAGCGCTGTATTCAAGAAACTGATTCAGAGACCCGACAATAACGTCTAGGATTTTTTGAATATTAAGCGAATAACCTGTGCGGTCGGATATCTCTTTCAATATCGCAAGCTCATAAAGACGGCGTTTCATTTCTGAATCCTTCGCGTAGATGCCTCGCTTGATTCGGTGAACCCCCCAATACGAAAGAGCGACCACCACAATATATATGGCAACCAAAATTGTGATAATTGGGATTAACTCTGGAGAAAACATAAAGGAATTCCTCAATGACGCTGTTCTATGTCTGGATATTTTGTAAAGATTGGCCCGAGCGCGTTTTTCACAATCTGCCCCGAGAGTTCCACGTATGTGTCTATAAGGCGCTTGAGCGCGTCTGCGGCGTCGCCATCAATGCCGAGCACCTCACCCTTTCCCCCAATCTCAATGCCAGAAACTTTCTTCGCACGCGCCACAGCCATATCAGGGCCGAGGATGATGCTCTGCTTTGCAATAATCTCTGACATCACTGCTTTATATTGTTCTGCTTGATCCATAATAGTAGTATTTATTCGCCTTTAATAACCTTGAGAAGCTTGCTTGCGGCAATGCCCATAAGTATGTAACCGATAATATATAGCGAGTCGTGAACCATCTTTAAATAGAGACGGTCAAAGTTTTGGAGCCACGGCACCTCTGTGGCAACCCCAAGAAAGATGAGCGTCATACCTATGCTAAAAAAAGTTAAAACCTTTCCGAAAACCCCGCCGTGCATGTGCCGCCCACCTACCCACACCATTGCGCTTGTTGCAAAAGCAACAATGAGTGTCGCCCAGAGCGAAATCATTTCAAGCATCTTTGAGCTGTCCTCAATGACTATCAATGTTTGCAATGTGCCATTTAGCCCACCCTCTGCGAAAGTGATTGCTGGCATGGCAAGAATTGCGAGTACACCTGCGTATTTTCCAATGTGCTTCATAAATAAAATATTAATGGTTGCTAATAGATGTATTATATCATAAATGGGGGAACATTTGACAAGTGACGCTACTTCGCGGACAGCTGACTAAATACGAAAGAACGCCACTTGCCTTCGGCAAGTGGCGTTCTTTGTTAAATGTCACATGTTAAATGTTTGGCAACTTCGTTACCAACTACTTCCCGCTCAAAATCCTCCTTGTTGCCTCCTTGTATGCCTCCACATTTGGTTGGTCAAANNAGGTTCGCAAGGTGCATCGTTGTGCACATCATAAACTGCATAAGCGCGCCAAGGGATTCTGGGTCAAGATCGGTGAGTAAAATCTCGCCGTATGAAACTCCGCGTTTCTTGTATGTTTCCGTCACCCCTTTGTAAATTGCGTCAAGAATTTCGCACGGCGCGCGACGGGAAATTCCCGGAACAAGAGGAGCAAATACTTTGTCCTCCGCCAAAAACTGGTGTTCCCAGTG
>DNMN01000009.1:1737-3790 GCA_003489395.1 Candidatus Yonathbacteria bacterium
CGATGCGTCGTGTGCGCGCCGTCCATTGTTTTTTCTTTCCCAATACTTTCCGCAAAAAGCTGGCGGTACCATTTACCCACGGACTCAAGCTCTGGATGAAACACAAAAAAATCAAACACCACTCTGCCCTGTTCATGCCACGTGATAATATCGCGCGCGAATTTGAATGAACTGCTCTCTGCTCCTCCTTCTATAGCGTCGTTTATGACCGACTGCGCTCCTCGCATAAGCGCCTCCCCTTCTATACCCGCGCACAAAAGCGGAAACACTCCTGCTGGCGAAAAAACAGAGAATCGCCCACCGACCATTTTTGGAACTGGAAGCAAATGAAATTTTTGTTCCTCTCCCATAATCCAAAGTGGCGACTTTTCGTCAGTGATACACACAATACGGTCTGCAAGCGATCCAAACTTTTGCTCAAGCGCGCTGACAAGCACGGACGCGTTGATAATTGTTTCAGTGGTTGTCCCTGACTTGCTTGCGACAATAATAATAATTTCGTCCTTGTCCGACACCTCTTCCAAAAGTAATTCTGTAATATCAGAAAGAAGTTCAGGCGAGCAGGTATCCGCAAAAAGCATTTTTGGCACGAACGGCGTGTGAGCATCCATTGTTCCGGCGGTTGCCTCGTAGAGCGCTTTCGCTCCGAGGTTTGAACCGCCAATGCCAATGTCCAAAATATACGCAAGCTTCGGTCCAGCAAGTTTGCTTGCAAGTGTTTTTGATTTCTTTAGAAGATTTTCATCAAACGGTAAACGAAGTGATGCTTCTGGAAGAGCGTACGCGCTGTCGCTCATCGCGCGACGCATTTTTGCGATATACTCCTCCACGCGCTTGGTATCAACCGCGGTCTCACCTTCGTTTGAATGTCCTTGGTATTTCATCCTCCTATTCTACACGACTTATCCTCGTTGGGCGAATTTTACGAAGGACCGCCCTTCGTAAAAATATAACAACCCTTTGCTAGGGACAAAAAAACTGCTACCATACACCTATTATGGATACACAAAAAAGAATTATTATTTGGTTTTCGGCGGCGCTCGTTGTCGCTATTGCGGGAATCGGCGCATATCAGGTAGCCACAGGCGCGCCAGCTGAGCTCCCTCGCAAAGACGGCACAATGAGCCTTCCTTTGGACGAATCCGACTGGACAAAGGGTTCAAAAACGCCAAAAGTGACCTTCACAGAATACAGCGACTTCCAATGTCCTGCATGCGGGGCCTACTACCCAATGCTTGAAGAAATGTTTGCTGAGTACAAGGATAAAATTTCTTTCACTTATCGCCACTTCCCTCTTCCACAGCACAAAAATGCTCTTCCTGCGGCATACGCATCTGAATCGGCCGGAAAACAAGGAAAGTTTTGGGAAATGGCGGATATGCTTTTCAAAAATCAGGATGAGTGGTCAGAGAGCGTGAGCGCCCAAATAACTTTTGAGGGCTACGCGCAAAAGCTTGGTCTCAATATTGAGCAGTACAAAACTGATGTAAAAAGCGACGCAGTCAAAGCAAAGGTTGAGCGTGATCTGAAGAGTGGGAAACTTTCGCAAGTAAATCAGACTCCTACTTTCTTTATAAACGGCAAAAAGTCCGACAGTCCTCGCTCCGCGCAGGAGCTTAAAGCTCTCATTGATTATGCAATCACGCACCCCTAATTGGATTCTTTGGGCTATCATCGCGCTCGCGCTTGTTGGCTTCACCGACTCAGCATTTCTTCTAGCAAAACGTGTATCCGGCGCGCCAATCCCTTGCTTCATCACGAGTGGGTGCGACACTGTGTCAAAATCTCCTTACTCTGTTATGTTTGGGGTGCCTCTTGCTGCTTGGGGTGTTCTATTTTATCTCGGCATTGGCTTTCTTGCGCTCCTTTATATGGATACTAAAAATCTCCTAATTGCAAAGCTCATCCCAATCGCAACAACACTTGGCTTTATCTCGTCGGCATACTTCATCTACGTTCAAAAATTTCTTATCAAAGCATTTTGCATTTACTGCATACTGTCGGCAATTGTTTCCACAATACTGTTTGCACTCGGGATTATTATTTGGCGAAA
>DNMN01000041.1 GCA_003489395.1 Candidatus Yonathbacteria bacterium
TTTCACTCCCCTCACCGGGGTTCTTTTCACCTTTCCCTCACGGTACTAGTTCACTATCGGTTTCTAAGAGTATTTAGCCTTACCAGTTAGTTCTGGTAGATTCCCCCGAGCTATTCGTGTCTCGAAGTACTCAAGAACAGAAACAAAGAAGATGTAAGGTTTTCGTTTACCGGGCTATCACCGTCTAGGGCTATGCTTTCCAGCATATTCAACTAACATTACATTTTGTAACTCCTCTCGTATAAATACGACGTCTCTGCCTTACAACCCCTACTATAAATAGTAGGTTTGGGCTATTTCCGTTTCGCTCGCCGCTACTCAGGAAATGTTCCGCCATTCGGCGGCTTTTTTTATTTTCCTCCAGGTACTGAGATGTTTCACTTCCCTGGGTATACTCCTACATTTAAATGTAGGTCACGACCTATTACGGTCGCGGGGTTTCCCCATTCAGAGATCTCCGGATCAAAGGTTGCTAGGCACCTCCCCGAAGCTTATCGCAGCCATGCTACGTCTTTCATCGCCTCTTAGAACCAAGGCATCCACCATATGCTCTTATATTTCCTGTTAGGAAATTTAAAAACCACAATCATTATTTGTTCTGCGCACCTCACGTTGTTCGGCGCGACATTTGACCAAAAACATTTGACATTTGACCCACCCAAACGCGCGAAGCGCGTTTGGGTGAAAGTCAATTGTCAGTTGTCACATGTCAATTGTCAGCATCGAGCAGAGCGAGATGCGCGTTTCTTACCTGCCTGTCTACACACACTCAAAGACCTCCTTAACGGTGTGTGTGACAGAATTTAGTTGTCAATTAACAATCGATGAGAAAACAAAAAACCCGCATAACGCGGGCAACAGAGGGGCGGTAAGGCCTCTCTAATCCCGGTTAAGATTCCTTGTTTTGCTCATATGCAACAATCCAGCCATTATATACAAAAGAAAAAGGAAGTCAAGGATATTGGGAGAATGTCGAATATTGAATTTTGAATGTGGAATATGCCCGCAAAGTACACAGAAAAACCCGCCTTTTGGGCGGGTTTTTCTGGTTCTATTTTTCCGATGGAGTAGTGACGGCCTTCCTATAAACAGGATTCTCTCCGAATCTATTTGGACCAACTGTTCCCTTCAATAAACCACATTCTATAATTACCCACAAAAGCCCGATCCCTGTCAGCGATATTAGTGCCCATAATCCACTTCTATCTCTATCATGAAAACGTTTTACTGTCGTAGTTGTAATGACGACCATAAATAAAATAATGAGAGAAAAACCCACTAAACCTAGGATATCAACATCACCTACAGTTGGAGTTGTTACCACAGCGTCCATAAAAGCAAATGGAAATCCTACAATGAAAGTTAACAAAATTAACATGTAAAATACACCCCAAAATTGGCTGCGAGGGATCCTGCCATTAAAAGAAAACAATGTTGCCAGTTTAGACATATATAAGTATTATAATTTATTTACTCTGTCGTGTATAAATGTTGAAGTTAATTCTTTTTTGACCTAACCACAACAGTTCCAGCCAATTTGTCGTGCCAGCCTTGCTTTTTGCTATCAAAAGCGATCCATATGAAGCCAAGCCCGAGGGGCACGAGCGAAACGAAATATGCAAAATAGCGACCTATTGCCTGACCAGCCGACATTGTGTCTCTCGTTAGAGCATCAACAACTTTTACACCTACCGCCATCTTTCCAGGGGTTGCTTGTTTTTGCAACCAAAAAATAATTACAGCAATTGATGGCAAAATCCACGAGATAATAATCTCTGCTGGTCCTGCAACCCAACCCGTTTGTTCAAAATCAAAATATCCCCATCCATAAATATAGATGAGTGGCGGGAAAGTAACCAGCAATATCAAAAATGAATCAATAATATTCGCCAATGTTCTAATCCAAAACCCTGCGTATTCTGTTACTTGTTCCTGCATTATACAAAGTATACATATTTAATAGTTCTATTACAATTATTTCTACACACAAAAACCCGCCTTTTGGGCGGGTTTTTCTGTGGAATTTATTCCAAATTCTAACTTCTATATTCTACCCCAAAAACTAGCGACGATTCGAGATGTCCCCACGGAGCTTCTCGATGTAGTTTGCTGCTGCGTCTTTGCCACCAAGACCGAAAGCAAGACCTCCTGCAAGAGCGAGCATTGCTACTAGACCAGTGAAAAGTGTCTGCATCATTCCGCCAGCGATACCGAGCTGGTTCAATGCCGCAAGGATTGCAACAATCCAGATTGACCAACGAGCAACACCGCCAACCATACCAGCATGCTTTGAATCAAGAGCGCGAGCGCCACCTGACAAAACTTTCTGAGAAAGATCAGCAAGAACTGCTGCAACAACCAAAATCAAAGTTGCAACAATTACCTGTGGAATATAACCAAGAACAACGTTCGTCAAAAATGCGTTTACTGCCTCGAGCTTCAAGATATCAAGAGCGGTAACGAGGAAGACGATAATAATAAACCACTTAACCAATCCACCGAGGAACGCCCCCGTGTTTAGGTTGAAACCTGCTTTGTCCAAAAGGCCACGTGCGCCTGCGCTCTCCAAAATTGAATCAACTTTGATCGCTTTGATGATCTTTGAAACAACATCGGATAGAACTGAACCAACAACCCATCCTGCGATAAAAATAATGATTGCAAGGAGAAGCTTTGGAAGAAACTGCAACACCTGCACACCGATGCCAGTGAATGCACTGCTTAGCTGTACTCCCCAGTCTGAAATAATAGGCATATCTTTTTATTTGCTAAACGCGAATGCGTTAATTCATTCGCGCGTAAACATTATGTTAAAAACTAATACTAATAAAATTGTTCGCAATCAATTCCGCCTGCACAGCGCCTGCGGTTTGCGCCGGCGAGCAGATGAGACTGATTCCTACTTTTTTATTATACCATTATAGATATGGCGAATGGAAGAGGGCTGTGGATAACTTATCCCAGAACAGGCTTGACCTCCTCTGCGCCTATTTTGTCAATAACAGTGTCGTGGCGACCATCAAGCACATCGCGCACAAATTTGTCATACAC
>DNMN01000010.1 GCA_003489395.1 Candidatus Yonathbacteria bacterium
TCTCCATTCTCTCAGAATCCTTAATCGCATTTTCAATCTTCGCGCGACGAACATCCACCATATGAAGAACTGGTTTGTAAAGATAACGATACAGAATCGCGAGAAGCAAACCAAAGTTGACCGCCTGAATAAGGAGGAGCTTCCAGTTTACGCCAAAGACTTCAATAATTTGATCCATAAAGAGATGCTAGAGAAAACGACTACGCGAACTTAAGGATAAAGCCGATAACGAGCGCAAAGATTGCGAGAGCTTCGGTAAACGCGATACCGATGAACATCGTTGCCTGCACCTTGCCTGCTGCTTCTGGGTTTCTTCCAATCGCTTCAACCGCCTTTGCCACTATGAGACCGATACCAATACCGGGACCGATAACTCCAAGACCAACGGCGAGCGCCATACCTAATATTTTTGCTGATTCAATATCCATAATTTTTATAATTAACTATTAATGCGCCTCGGTAATCGCCATCTTCACAAAGAAGAGCGTGAGGAGCGAAAAGATTGCCGCCTGCATAAAGCCGACGAAAACCTCAAAAGCCATGATGGGCACAGGGAGCACCATCGGGACAAAGTGCTGAATAACCAGTATCATCACTTCACCCGCGAAGATGTTTCCAAAGAGACGAAACGAGTATGAAATCAGTCTCGCAACTTCGGAAAAGAGTTCAATAATACCCACCAAAAATCCCAATGCCGAACTAACATTAACAAATTTCTTCCCATATCTCAAGAAGCCCAATGTTGCCACCCCCACAACCTCAATCACAACGAATACAATAATAGTAAGCGCGAGTGTTGTGTTTAGGTCTGTATTCATTGAGCGAAGGAGTGGTGTGAACTCCCCTCCTTCGTGCGTCCAACCAATACTTCCAATACCAGGAGTAAATTCAATGATATTGGCTGTGAAAATGAATAGAAAAATAGTGAGGATGAGAGGGAAAAGCTTGCGGGCGAGCTTGGCATCCTCAAGTGTCTCGGTCATATAATCAAGAATCCCTACGAACAAGGTCTCAATAAGTGTCTGCAGACGTCCGGGAATCAGGGCGAGATTTTTACGAACAAAAAATGCGAGCGTTGCAAGTAATGCAAACACCACAAAGCTCATGAGCATCGTGTTGGTGACAGGAACTCCAAAAAATGTGCCAATTTGTTCTGCCGAGAGTGAGATGTGAATGCTTTCTTCTGCCATAATTGCTCGCATTCTAGCAGAAACTGGGTCTGATTTCAATAATAAAGAAAAGGGCGCGTTTCGGTAAACCGAAACGCGCCCTACGTTAACATTATTTTTTAAACCTTAAGGCCCCAACCCATTAACACTACCAATGACCAAATTTGCAAGTAATACTGGCTAATGGTCCAAAGGGCAACCACGAACAAAAGAAAAATTCCGATTGGTTGCATCCATTCCCTGCTGTTGATTCTTTGTGCAGGATCAGTTATTGCCTCCATATCTAAATCATTTTGCAATTTCCCTTGCTGAGGTTTTGTTTCCCCGTGAAGATACAGGAGGAATACTGCCAGAAAAATGACAACTATGTAAACAGCAGCTACGATAGCCCAATGCATTTCGTTCTCCTTCCAAAATAAATTTATAATGTCCAATGAAGCTAAGACAAGTATAGCATTTTTATGCTATATTGTCAAATCCCTAAAATGTGGTACACCGCAATGCCAAAAGCAATGGTAACGTTTAGCGACTCCTTTGTGCCGAGCATTGGGATTTCTGCAATAACATCGCTTTGAGCAAGTACATCACTTGAAATACCAACAACCTCCGCGCCAATCACAAACGCAACCATTTCCTTTACTTCCACACTCACCTCTTTATAGTCTATCGCTTTCTCATCCTGCTCCAACGCAATAATAAAATACTTTTCTTCTTTTAGTTTTTTAACACATTCAAATGTGCTTTCTACATATTCCCATTTCACAGTATCCTCAGCGCCGAGCGCAACTTTTGCAAAATCTTTTCTTCGCTCCCCTTTTTTATCAAGCGGTGTTGGCGTTGTTCCACACAAATATATTTTTTCTATGCCAACAGCATTTGCAGTGCGAAAAATAGAGCCGGCATTGTACACACTGCGGAGATTATCAAGAACAACTACTGCTTTCATCCTGTTAGCTTGCGCGTGTTCCACGAATAGTGGAATAAATTTCAAGAAATGCAAAAAGAAGCGCGAGCGCGAGCGGGCCAAACAAAAATCCAATAGGTCCAAACAATCCTATACCGCCTAAAATAGAAAGAAGAATTAAAAACGGATGAAGCTTCGCGCCTTTGCCGACAATCTTTGGTCCCAACACATTGTCCACCAAACCTACTGCAACGATACCCCAAATGAGAAGTCCGACAGCAGGTGCTTCTGCGCCTGTGAAAAATAAAAATAAAATGGATGGAATAAGAACGAGAGATGTTCCAACACCGGGGATAAGAGCTGTCACCGATGCCACACTACCCCAGAGGACTGGATTTGGAACTCCAAAAATAGAAAGACCTATTGCTGTCAGCACACCCTGCACGAGAGCAACGGAAATACTCCCGCGCACCACGGAGTTGATAGCCAGTTCAAGTTTGCGAAAAATTGTTTCATCGTATACATCGGAAAGTGGGCTCAGCGCTATCACAGACTTCCTAAGCTCATGCCCATCCTTGAACAAATAATAGAGCGCTATGAAAAGCACAATGATGCCGACCATTATTTTCGCAACATTTGAAAAAACAGTGCCAAGGTGCTCTATCAGGAAACTCAATCCTTGTTCCATATATTGAGCAATATCAAGAGAGCCTGCTGGCAAAAAAGGAATTCCAATACTTCGCACCACATCTTCTGTGCTTTTCAAAAGCCCTGCTGTCCCACCGCTGTCTGTAAGAGAGGAATATAACGAAGTTGCTTCTTGGAAAATTTGAGTGCTTAAAAATGTTACCGGCACGACAATCACTACAAGAACAAATGCGGTGGTTACGAGCGCGGCTAGCCCTCGGTTCTCACGAAGTCCGGACAATATTCTTTTGTGAACAGGAGAGAAAACCGTTGCGAAAATCACTCCTAAAATAAGCGCGTACAAAAACGGCTCAAAAATAAAGAATGTGATAATGGACATCCCCACAAGAAGTGTAATAAGGAAATATAGTTCTGATTTTTGGTAGCTCATTCTACTGATTATACAGCCTTATTAGCCAGATTACCATTTATGCGATTTTCATCAACGGACCGCCAATAGAAGTAACCCACGACGCCAATTGTCACGACCGGCGAGACCCACGACTGAATGTGTGCTCCAAATGCCTCAAGCACCATCACAAGGCCGAGGAAACCAATTGAGTACATTGCGCCATTTTTCAAATAGCTGTACGAGCGAATGCGCTCAATATTGTGCACTGTAAGCTGACGCACCACAATAGCGCCGACACCATTACCAATAAGGATGAGTGGTACCACTGTAGTAAACGCGAACGCGCCAATAACGCCGTCTATGCTGAATGCGACATCAAGAACCTCCAGAAAGAAAACCTTCGCCCAGTCGGACATTGTGCTCTGTTCGCCAGACTCAATCAGTCGCTCCTCTATTTTTTCCGCATTATCCTTAAATCCCTGAGTGATAAAGAATACGCTAAAACCAACCGCCGCCGCGAGCGCTAGATGCATCGGGTTTTCAAGTTTTGAATTATTAATTTCGTAAATAATTCCAACTAGGAGAAGTGCCGCGAGAGAATAGAAC
The DNA here is from genome assembly GCA_003489395.1 of Candidatus Yonathbacteria bacterium. Taxonomy (GTDB): domain Bacteria; phylum Patescibacteriota; class Minisyncoccia; order Phycocordibacterales; family UBA1550; genus UBA1550. Next base: position 3,719 of record DNMN01000010.1, read on the forward strand.
CACACTGCTCCGTATGTTTGCACATACCATTCGTGCGGGAGACCGAATTTTTTGTCCTCCATAAAAAGCCAATGCGCCCAAAGTAGAACGAGAAACATTCCGCCAGCAATCATGATGACAGGAGTTACCGCCTCTACTGCCGACGTCACACCGGAGTCAGTTTGCCAAATAGCTTGAAGCGCGCCAAATACGCCAATGCTCGGGTCAGCTAGAAAAACAATAACAGACGGCAGAAATCCGCGGACCACAAACACCGCAAAAAGAATTCCCCATGTGAGGAAAAATCTCTTTGCCGCTTTACTCTTCATTGTAGAGAGCACATCCGCATTTACAACCGCGTTGTC
>DNMN01000049.1 GCA_003489395.1 Candidatus Yonathbacteria bacterium
TAGTATATTATACGTGTATAGTTAATATTATGAAAAAATACGACAAAGGAGAAATAGCGGAGATAGTATTAAGGACGCTTCTTGCAGCGGGGTTTATCGCATTTGCTATAGCGATGCCAAACGCGGTGCAGATTTTTAAATATTTTGATCCAAAAAATGCGCGAGACCGCGCGCGAATAAAAAACTCGGTAATACGCCTTGAGCGAGCGGGGTTTGTTAAGCGGAAGGACGGCAAAGGAGGAGTATTTATGCTGACCGAAAAGGGAAGAGAGAGAGCGATGCGCTATGCGATAGCGCAGATGAAGATTGTTGAACAAAAAAAATGGGACAAAAAGTGGAGACTCGTGATGTTTGATGTGCCCGAGAAGAAGAAGCAGGCTCGACGAGCAATAAATTTTGCGCTAAAGAGACTTGGCCTCATCCAGTACCAAAAGTCGGTATTCATCACGCCATTTCAGTGTGAGAAGGAAATAGATTTTGTTGGTGAGTGTTTTGGTATTCGCGATAATATTCGCATTATTACTGCTACAGAAGTTGAGAAGGTCGCCTCACTTAAAAAGGTCTTCAATATTTAGATAGATTAAAAACCAAGACAAAAAACTAAACTGAAGCCACTATGTACGTATTTGGCCGATAGTATAAAATACGTGTATAGTGGTTTTTTGTTTTGATTGGGGCGTGGTATGCTCATTTCATTAAAGAGATGAAAGAAAAAATTGAAGCAATAGTTGCAGAAGCGCTGGAGGCGATTGGCGTAAAAGCTGGTGTGGTGCATGTAGAACGCCCAGCGGATTCGTCTCATGGCGACTATTCCACCAACACTGCTTTGGTGTACGGCAAAAAAACAGGTGTTTCTCCGCGCGAGCTCGCAGGAAAGCTTGTTGAAAAAATATTGGAAACCTCGTCAGACGAAATTGAAAAGATAGAGGTTGCAGGTGCTGGATTTATCAACTTTTTTCTCACGAGTTCAGCGCTAGAATCCGCTCTTGAAAAAGGTCAGACCTTTTCCAAGAGCGATGAGAGGGTGAATATTGAGTTTATTTCTACCAATCCTACAGGAGAGCTTCACATTGGGCACGGACGTTCAGCGTTTTTTGGCGATGCGCTCGCTCGCGTCCTTACGCTTGCAGGCAAAGAAGTAACGCGCGAATTTTATATCAACGACTCACGCGAAAGCAATCAGATTCGTGAGCTTGGAAAGACTGCGCTAGGAAAAGGAGAGCAGTACAAAACTCCCGAGCTTGAGGAAAAAATAAATAAGTTGGATTTTAATGGGATGTCTGAAGAAGAGGCTGGTGTGAAGCTTGCGCACGCTGTGCAGGAAAGCAATCGTAAATTTATTGAAAAAGGACTCGGCGCGCATTTTGACGTGTGGTATTCCGAAGACAAAGAGCTTCGCGCGAGTGGTGCAAATGAAAAAATGTTGGAGAGATTGAAATCGCGTGGTCTCACGTATGAAAAAGAAGGCGCGTTGTGGTTGAGGACCAGCGAGTACGGCGACGATGAAGACCGAGTCGTTGTTCGTTCCGATGGCACGATGACATATTTCGTCGCCGATATAGCGTACCATCAAAATAAATTTGATAGGGGATTTCAAACCATAATAGATGTGTGGGGAGCGGATCATCACGGGCATGTGAAGCGAATGCAATCTGTTGGGCGAATGCTCGGCTGGCCTAAAGCGCAAAATGATGCCGACCAGCCAGTAGTGTTTATTGCGCAGATGGTATCGCTCAAAGAAGATGGCGTCTCATCAAAAATGTCCAAGCGCGCGGGCAACGTGATTTTGCTACGCGACCTCGTGGAAGAGTTTGGCATTGATGTTGTGAGATGGTTTTTCAGCGACAGAGCTCTTAACACACAGATGACTTTTGACATGGCGCTCGCTCGCGAGCAGTCAGAAAAAAATCCTGTTTTTTACGCGCAGTACGCGCATGCGCGCCTCGCGTCCATTGCAGAAAAATGCAAAGGTTTGAAAGAAGGGAGTGCAAATAATTTTGCAGACCTTATCAAAATTCCTTCCGCTCGCGCGCTCTCTTCCAAAATCACAGAGTTTTCTGAAGTTGTCGCAGAAATTTCTCGCGATTACAACGTGCATGCGCTCGCAGGATACGCGACCTCGCTCGCGACCTCTGCAAACGCGTTTTACCGCGATGTGCGTGTTGCCGAGGGAGACACTTTCAACCCATCCGCGCTCACGCTCGCTATCCGCGCAAAGGAAACACTCGCAGAAACTTTGTCCCTTCTAGGTATCTCCGCACCAGAGAGGATGTAAGGTGGTTGCCATAACAAAACTTGACATTGTATGTACAGTGTATATACTGGCAATATGACCACGCTTAACGTACGAGTAGATGAGAAAATAAAAACAAAAGCGATGGAGATACTCTCTTCACGCGGGCTTAACCTTTCCACAGGAATTAATGTATTTTTGCGCCAAGTAATCGAAGAAAAAGGTTTACCCTTTATTCCAGGGGACAGTGTGCTTCTAAGAAAAAAATATGATATGGAAGTCGCTATCGCAAAAAAAGGAAAGACCTATAAAAATACAGAAGGCCTATTGAAAGCGGTTCTTAAATAGATTTTAAAGTATGTACGAGCTCGCTTTTGCAAAATCTTTTAAGAAATCAATTAAAAGACTGCTTAAATCAAAAGATAGTAAGGTAGTAAAAGAGAGACTTGAGATGATTATTGAAATTATCAGTCAAAGAAAAACACTTGGCTCAAAATACAGGGACCATGCGCTCCAAGGCGCATTTGGTGGCTACCGAGAATGTCATATTAAGCCTGATGTGTTACTTTTGTATGAAATAGATGAACGGAGGCTTTTGGTAACATTAGTTAATATCGGTTCCCATTCCGGGTTGTTCGGTTAATGAAAAATCCCCCTTATCATTAAGTTATCCACACTCTTGTGGTATTTTTTTATTTGTACGTGCTACAATAAAAGCACATAGTATATTTATGAGAAATATCTTTCATCGCTCTGCAGAGTTTGTCACTGAGAAAATACAGCGACACAAACACCATCACCATCTCTTTTTAGCAGTCCTTGCTTTGGCGGTTGCAGGCACCGGCGCGTATACATACAGGCACGAAATAGCACAAGCAGCGACATATACTTTCACGCAGGTAAGCTGGATAGGGGGAGCAGACACAGGGGCTACCGCATCTCACACTTCAAACCAAACTGGTTGGGACAAATATTACAGCGCCTCAACTTCTATCACAGCAGGTGCCGACGTGAGGCTTCTTTCGGCTGGGTATTCGTTTGTTGACGACGGCACAACTGGAGGAGACTCCCCAGACGCATCAGGTGGCGGATTTTCTAGTGGGACTCCTAGCCAGGCTGTGGTAAATGGGAGTGGTGGTTCTGCTAGTGTCGCACTCGCGTTTGTTCCTGCGGAATACGATGTCGAAACGGGAGGTAGTCATACTTGCGCCGCCAAATCCGACGGCACAGCATACTGCTGGGGGTATAATAATTATGGCCAACTTGGTAACAACACAACAACTAACATCTCAACCCCAGTGCAGGTCCTTGGCGTCGGAGGTTCGGGGTTCCTGACTGGGGTTAGCGCTATTTCAGCGGGGGCCTCCCATACTTGCGCCCTTAAATCCGACGAAACAGTATTTTGCTGGGGGCAGAACAATGTCTCCGGCCAACTCGGTGACAACACAACAACTACCAGCCTCACCCCAGTGCAGGTTCTTGGCGTCGGAGGTTCTGGATTCTTGACGGGGGTTAGCGCTATTTCAGCGGGGGCCTCCCATACTTGCGCCGTTAAATCCGACGGCACAGCATATTGTTGGGGCGAAGCTGCAAATTACCAGCTTGGTCATTACTCTTTTACGGACTCATACACTCCCGCACAGGTTCACGGAGTAAGCAATGTTGGGTTCCTGACGGGGGTTAGCGCTATTTCAGCGGGGGATAACCAAACTTGCGCTGTTAAAACAGACGGCACAGCGTATTGTTGGGGTCTTGGTACTTTTGGTAGGCTTGGCGATAATACCACTACACAACGCAGCACCCCAGTGCAGGTTCACGGAGTGTCAAATGTAGGGTTCCTGGCAGGTGTGGCAAAAATAACCACTGATGCCGCGTTCTCCTGTGCCGCCAAATCCGACGGCACAGCATACTGCTGGGGGTATAATGGTTATGGTCAACTTGGAGACAATACGACTACACAGCGTAACACCCCAGTGCAGGTTCACGGGGTAAGCGATGTTGGGTTCCTGACAGATGTTAGTATGATTTTTAGTGCAGGTGACACGACAACTCCATCTCAAACTTGCGCCCTTAAAACCGACGGCACAGCATACTGCTGGGGGTATAATGGTTTTGGTCAACTTGGAGACAATACGACTACACAGCGTAACACTCCAGTGCAGGTTCACGGAGTAAGCGATGTTGGGTTCCTGACTGGGGTCGGCAAGATTGTTACCGGTTATTCTTATGTAGTTTCCGAGGCAGGTTACACCTGTGCCGCCAAATCCGACGGCACAGCATACTGCTGGGGGAATAATGGTTGGGGCAGGCTTGGCGATAATACCGCTACACATCGCAGCACCCCAGTGCAGGTTCACGGGGTAAGCGATGTTGGGTTCCTTAGTCTTTTTACACCGACGTACTATTCCTCCGGTACTTTTACCTCTGCAACTATTGACTTCGCGCGCCCAACGATTTTTACCACAATGTCATGGACTGCCACACTGAATGGACAGACAATCACGATGAAGGCGCGGTCGTCTGCAACGTCTGATTTTTCAGGTGCAACAGCGTGGGGGAGTTGCAGTAATGTTACCAGTGGTGGGAATATGTCTGATGGAGGATGTGTGACAAACGGACATCAATATCTTCAATATCAAGCAACGCTATCTGGGGATACTGTTTCCACCCCAACTTTAGACAGTGTGACAATAAACGACACGCAGTATTCTGCAAACGGAGGCACACTTACATCATCCAAATACGACGCTGGGGATGACACAAACCTTATTTCAAGGCTTTCGTGGGTTGGTTCTGCAACTTCAAGCACTGAAGTTATAAAATTCCAGGTGCGGTCTGCGTCTTCGGCGGCAGGGCTAGATACAGCTGTATGGTGCGGACCAAGTATCACCTGCGACGGCACGGATTATTTTCTCTATACAGACAATGGCGTAGCTCTTGCTACAAACCACCCGTTGCGAAGTGGGGCCAATGATAGATGGGTTCAATACAAAGTTTATCTTACATCTGCAGGAGCTATTACACCGCTCCTAACAACTGTAGCGGTGCAGTATGTTGTAAATGCGCCACCAGCTGTGGGGAATATTCAAGCATCTCAAATCACTGATTCAGGAAGCGCAGACTATGGGAAAGTAAGTTTTACTTTTGATGCTTCTGATTCAGATACGGCGTCAGGGACAGTTCCTTATCTCGTGACACCAACACTCTATGAATATTACAACGGGACTTCATGGACAACTATTTCGTCAGGGTTGAGTGCTAATGCCTACTCAGGGATTACACTTACAGGAAACAGCGCTACCACCACCACCGCAGTAACATGGACACCAACAGCAGGAATTGCATTGACATCCAATGCAAAAGTACGTGTTACTATTTCCGACGGAGAAGCAGCGAACGCTACCGCAATAGGGACGATGGCTGGCACATTTACCCTTGATACAACCGTTCCTGACATTACTAGCGCCGTTATTGACTCCTCCGTTGGAGCAAGCACCGCAGTGGGGAACACGGTCGGTACTATCACTTTTTCAATCACCGATAGTTCAGACAAGCAATATAGATTCTGCAATAACAGCGCGTTCACTTCGCCTGATGATCAAGGGAACTCCTGTGGATGGTCTACTTTGGCTGGCACCATTTCCGGTGTCGCCACATCAACATGGGTCTTTACGGGAAATAGTGCCGACGAGGCAGTTTATATGCAAGCCCGCGACCTCTACGGCAACACTACCGCAACACGTACTATCGTCGCCCCCGCAATGCCAGCAAGTTTCCAATTTACTGACGCGTCTAATGTTTCAACTGGAGTATACCGAGAGTTCTTGAGCTGGTCTCCTTTTGTTGCAACGACATCCTCAACATTTGGTTCATATAAAGTGTATTATTCGCTTGATAACTTTGCGACAGCGGGAACGATCCTTACGACCATCACCAACTCCTCAACAAACTATTATGTGCACAATGTTACTACGGCAACATCTTCAACGCAGTACTACAGAGTGCTGGCTGTGAACACAGAAGGAAGCACCTCTAACTACACCGCTGTTCAGTCTGACGTTCCAGATGGCTCTGGTGGTCTTGACACAACTGCTCCATATATCCCGCTTGCTAGCATCGCATCGCCTACTGTTGGCAACACGTCTGCAAACATTACTTTTAGCACGTACACCGACAGTTCGCTTTCAATTGGCGAGCTCGCAACATCAACTGTGTTCTATGATTCATATTCAGGAAGCGTGCCAAGCACCTGCCCAAGCTCGCGCGTGGATACAGACACATACACGGTAAACCACAGCATATATCTTACGGGATTAAGCCCAGACACTACATATTACTATTGTGTCACGGCAAAGGATATGACAGGGAATCCGAGCACTGCAACAACGGCAACTGGCGGAATCTTTGCAACAATTGGTGGCCCAGTGATTACAAACGTGACAGAGCGTGAGATTACCAATAATTCCGCTCTAATTTTCTGGAACACATCAACCTCATCTACCTCATATGTAAGGTACGCAACCACTCAAGGTGGAGTTGGTACTGGAACTCTAGATGGGAATGCTATTATGGTTCCCGTCTCAGATACACCAGGCATCTACCAGCATCAGGTAGGACTCACTGGACTCACCACCGCGCAAACATATTATTTCCAGGTGACATCAACCGACTCAGCTGGCAACGGAACAACGGATACAAATAATGGCCAGTACTACTCGTTTGTTACCTTAAGGGACACTTCACCACCACTTATCACCGGCACATCAACCCCTGTACTTGCGCCGGACGCAGCCGTTATTGTATGGCAGACAGACGAACCTGCAACAACTAGGGTAGACGCTAGTACTGCGACAGAGGCAACTTACAATAAGCTTGGCTACTACAAGAGTACAGACAGTCTTTCTATCTACCACATAGCAACGCTCTCTTCAGCGACTGACAACACATATACTTCTATTTCTGCGAAGAACACACTAGCGACAAGTACCCCTTATGTCTATCGTGTGACATCCATAGACGCAGCAGGAAATCCAGCGACAACAGATGGAACTTTTGAAACTCCTTCAAGTGGCAGTGTGGTAATTAGTGTATCCGTGCGTGCTGGCGACACGAAAGATACGACACCGCCTTCGGTTTCAAGCGTAACAGTCAGCGACATTACACCATTTAGCGCTGTGGTGAAGTTTAGTACGGACGAGGACACAGATGGGTTTGTGAAGTACGGCAAAGATGTTACGTATGGAGATGTGGCTGGTGATGACGCGTGGGCTAAAACACATACCATTAAACTTCGTGGTCTTACACTCGGTACCGAGTATCACATAAAAGTTGCTTCCAACGACAAGGCGGGCAACACTGGCACTTCCGCAGACCAAACATTCAAAACAACATTCCTTTCAGAAAACTTGAANNAATCGTTGACATCACAGAAAGCGGAGCAAAGGTAACATTCAAGTCAAACATCAAAGCATTCCCTGTGGTAGTCTTTGCAGAGGACGGCGCGTTTGACGAAACAAAAGAAAATCCATACGTTGGTGAAGTATCAGATAC
>DNMN01000054.1 GCA_003489395.1 Candidatus Yonathbacteria bacterium
TCCACAAGCGCGCGCCCATCATCGTTCGTTTGAACGAAAAGTTCCACCACATCCGATGGGGTGAGTCCTGTTTGCTTGCGGAGTTCCTGCACAGTGCGAAGCAAATCTCTGTATTGACCTTTGCGTTTAAGCGCGGGAGTGATGTTTGTATCAAGCTCTATCGCAAGCTCCCCAGCATCAATTACAACCTCCTCCACGTTGAGCTCGTCAAGAATAATGTCCGCCAATTCTTTCTTCCCAACAAGAAGCGTGTCTTTTATTGTGAGCTTTGCGAGAGGTTGTCGCACTTTGATACCAGCTTTTGCGCGCGCCTCAAGAGCAAGCGACACCACACGACGCGCCTGTGCCATAGAAGCGAGGTCTGCATAATTTGGCTCTGCGAAAGTCGGCCACGAATCCAGGTGCACGCTTTCCTTCGCGCCTTGAAGACTCTGGTAAATATGTTCAGCGAGAAAAGGCATCACAGGCGCCAAAAGTTTTGAAAACTCAAGGAGAACAACTCGCGTGGTGCTAAGCGCTTCAGCGCGCTCTTTTGGTTCATCAGACTTAAAGCGGTCGCGTGAACGGCGAATATACCAAGTGGAAAGGTCGTCAACAAAAAGCCCTATCGGGTTCACCGCGCGGTCAAGCTCGTATCTGTCAAAGGCGCCTGTCATCTCTCCGCCAAGCTCGGCAAGTCGCGCGAGAATCCAGTGGTCAAGCGGATTTGTGTGTACTGAACGCACTTCCGGAGTCTCCGCACTATAAAGCTCATAAAAAGACAACACATTCGTAATACGCATTGTTATTTTTTTCACTACCTCGTCAACACCGCGCTCGGAAAAAGCCAGGTCCTCCGCATGCACAATAGGAGACGAGAGCATATAATAACGCACAGCGTCCGCGCCATACTTATTTATTACATCCACTGGGTCGGGATAATTCTTGCGACTCTTTGACATCTTTTGTCCATCCTCCGCGAGCGTCATTCCGTTTACAATGACATTCTTAAACGGAGCTTTGCCAAAGAGCGCGATAGAGAGAACCATCATAGAGTAAAACCATCCACGCGTTTGATCCACACCCTCCGCAATAAAATCCGCGGGAAAATTCTTTTCAAAAAGTTCCTTGTTTTCAAATGGATAGTGAAACTGAGCGTACGGCATTGAGCCAGATTCAAACCAGCAGTCAAACACGTACGGCACACGTGTCATTTGACCACCGCACGCGCACAGCACTTCCACCTTGTCTATATACGGCAAGTGTAAATCAAATTCAAAATCCGCGTTGTGCGGAAAGGGCGCGTACTGGATTTCTTTTACCTCTCCTGTCGCGACAAAATCCTCTTTGCCGTCTTTTATCTCTACCCCGCGCGAGATACCCGCGCCTTCTATTCCTGTCATAAGCATCCAAATCGGATACTCGTGCGTGACAATAAGAATAGTTTTGCCTGAATATTCCTTCTCAAGATCTTCCAAGAATAACATCACTCTACGCTTCACATCAAGCAGATTCTCCCCTCCCTCCGGCCTCTTTGTAAACTTTTCCGCCATTGAAACAAAATGCCCGCGGTATTCATCAATTGACCTTCCGTCAAAAACCCCCGTGTCAATTTCCTTGATGCGTTCATCAACGATAATTTTTTTAGTATCAAAACCAATAACTCCTGCGACTATCTCCGCGGTCTCCTTTGTGCGAACAAACGGCGAAGTAATGATAATATCAATTTCATTATTTTTTAGTTTCTTACCAGTTTCCTCCACAAGCATTCGGCCGTTTGAGGTCAAGCCGTACGCGGAGCTTCCGTCTATTTTTGAACTTACGATTCTCTTTACGTTGCTCTCCGCCTCGCCGTGACGCATTACAATATATTTGCTTCCCGACTTTTTTGTTCGCTCCGAAAGCTCCACTCGTGAGCCTAGCACTTCGCGCGCCTCGCATTTTTCGCACTGCCACACAGGAATAGGCGCCCCCCAGTAACGCGAACGAGAAATTGCCCAATCGCGCGCGCCTTCCAACCACTTTCCATAACGTCCGTCACGCATATTTTTTGGCACCCAAGAAGTTTTTGCGTTTTCAGAAAGCAGTTTGTCTTTGAGTTCAGGAACCTTCACAAACCAGGACTCCGCCGAATAGTTTAAAAGTGGTGTCTCGCATCGCCAACAATGCGGATATGCGTGAACAATTTTTTCTTTTGAAAAAAGAGCGCCTATGCTGGCAAGATGTTTGATGATTAAAATATCTGTCGCTTGATGTCCGTCCTTCTCGTCGGACTTTGGTTTTACAGACACGCCGGCAAAATCACGGACTTCTTTTTTCATCGTGCCGTCCATTGCCACATGTTGAACAAACGGCAAATTTTCCTTCGCGCCGAGATTCATATCGTCTTCGCCAAATGCGGGCGCAATGTGCACCACACCTGTACCGCTTTCCATCGTCACAAAATCCGCTCCGTAAACCTTCCACCCATTCTCGCGGTTGTCCAGCGTTCCCTGCTCTGAATAATAATTAAAAATTGGTTTGTACTCTACGCCAACGAGTTCAGAGCCTTTCATTTTGGAAATAATTGCGTACTCTTTTCCAACGAGAGCCTTCTCCGCGCGTTCTGACGCCAAAATATATTTCTCATCCCCTATTGCGACTTTTATATACTCTGCGTCTGGAGAAACTGCGAGAGCCACATTTCCTGGAAGAGTCCACGGGGTCGTAGTCCACGCAAGGATAAAAGTACCCGACTCTTTCACGAGCTCAAACTTCGCTGTGACGGAAATATCAGTTATGTCTTTGTAGTTGCTTGTTACCTCATTATTTGAAAGCGTGGTCTCGCATCTTGGGCAAATATGCATCGGCTTAAAGCCTTGATATACGAGACCTTTATTAAAAAGCTCTTTGAATGCCCACCACACGCTCTCGGTATAGTTTGCATCCATCGTGCTGTATGAATGCTCCATATCAACAAACCTACCGATGCGCGGGATGAACTTTTTCCATTCGGCATCATAACGATACACCGACGCGCGGGAAGCCTCGTTAAATTTTTCCACACCGTATTCTTCAATGTCTTTTTTGTGTTCAAGACCGAGCTCTTTTTCTATGAGATTTTCGATTGGAAGCCCGTGGCAATCCCAGCCCCATACACGGCGAACATACCGCCCACGCATTGTTTGGTAGCGAGGAATAGTGTCCTTGATTGTGCTTGCGAGCATATGCCCGTAGTGCGGGAGCCCAGTCGCAAAAGGCGGACCGTCATAGAAAACAAATTCCTCCCCGCCATTTGTTTGTTCAAGCGATTTTTCAAAAATATGCGAAGATTGCCAGCTCGCAAGAGTTTCCTCCTCGCGCTTTGCAATGTCCGAAATAATTTTCTCATTTTTCCCTTCTTTTTCCTCATTCATATTTCTTCAGAATACCACAAACACTGTCTTGCTCCAAAATGATTGCTTGTTTACCTAATCAGTTACTTCCCAGCAAATTCTCACGATAGCGAGAATTTGCTGGAGGAGAAATGAGCTTAAATGATCTACTACTCTGTGTATTTTTAAAGTAGCTTGAAATACCTCCTGAGTTCTAGGGCATTATCAATTTCTGTGGCAACAATAAAACGCACAAACCTACGTGCCTGGTAAAATTCTGTAACGTACTCAATTTCCTTCGCGCATGGGTATGGGTGCACAAATACCGATTTCTGGAATTCATAAAATCCCATATTTTTGAAGTGCATTCGTAGCGCGTCCCTAGTGTGTTTGAATTTCTCAGGAACATCAAACATTACAATTCGCCATTTGTTGTCCCACTGTTCTGGTATTTTTAATTCAATATTTTCTATATCATAGGTAAGTGCTAGGCGCTTCCCTTCCTTTGAAATCACTAATGTCAATGTTCCATCGTGATTGTCTTTTGTGGACACAAGTTTTGATTCATAGAGAGACCGGATTGCGCGATTGAGAGAGTCACGGTCAATTTTCTCCCACTCCTTTCCTGTTTCTTGAACCACGCGGAAATATTGATTTGGGTTGCGCGTAAGACCAAGAGCGAGACCCGCAGACAAAAGCAGTAGTATTTTTTTCTGAAGGGCTCCTTTTTTAGGATTAATTTGATGTGTTCCTTTTTTTATACTCATGTACGTTGTGTTGTGTTTTATTTTGTATACATTAAGTATAACAATTCCAGCAAATTCTCGCTATCGCGAGAATTTGCTGGAATTGTTAATTAGGCCATTATCAGTCTATGGGGGAAAGTCCAGAAAGACAGAGACGACCAAAACCCAGCCTTACGGCTGGGTTTTGGTCTCCCCTGTCAAACATTGCTAAATCTTCTGGAGGAACTTGAAGCTGTCTTCGAAGTTCTTGAAAATGATGTCTGTGATGGACTCGGTCTGCTTTGGAGTAATCACGGTGCGTGGACCGAATGAACCTTCGTTCCCGCTATCGTCTGTTGATGTAACCTTTAGGCGATAGATGGTGCCTGGTTTCAAGCTTGGGAGAATGACGCTGTGGTTCAAAACATATGAGTCTAGGACTTCATTCTTGTTCGCAAGCTCCTCTGTGTCGCCAGGAGTTCCGGCGCCTTCTTCGTAATATGCTGTGGATGTAGAAGGCTCGTCTGTCACCCATGACACTATAGTCTGGATTCTATCTGTTCTGCCTGGAACAAGAGCGTTGTCAACCTTGAACCCTGAGATAGTTGGCGGAGTTGTGTCTGTTGATGTTGTTACAGAAAGTGGAGATCCGGCTTCAGCAATGTTGCCCTGTTCTGTCACGCCTGAAAGATTTACTTCATACGCTGTGCCTGAAGGAAGATTTTCAATCTTCATTGAGTGCGATTTCTTTTTTGCATCATCTGTCTTGCGTCCTGCTATACCACGCTTCAAATCTTTGAACTCAACGATTGATGATGTTGGTTCCTCTGTAGTCCAAACTACAGTGAACGAATCTTTTTTGCGTTCTACAATGGAGCCGGCAATCTTTGATGCTTTTGTAATAAATGTTACATCTGCCGATTTGCCAAGAACTTTTGGAAGAGAGAAGGCGCGCGCCTGTACATGATACTTGGTGTTACCCTTGAGACCTGTGAGTACGAGCTCGTGTGAGGTGGCTTTCTCTGTTGTATCTGATACTTCACCAACGTA
>DNMN01000032.1:0-1043 GCA_003489395.1 Candidatus Yonathbacteria bacterium
ATAGTACGCAAAACGTTCTCTATAGAGCGTTTTTTGAGGTCGTCCCCCACAATGAGCACGTCCACGCGCGCTTCTGGTTCGTCTATAAAAATACCTGAAATCGCGAGGAATTTGATTTTCCCAACGTCCTTGAAGCGTCGCACGATTTCATCGCGATTTAGCGGTGTTTCAGAAACAATCAATCCTTTGAGTGACGAAAGGAGAGGAAATGTTGTTTTTAGCTGAAACCCTTGCACACGTTTCTTCGTCGGCTTAGCATTTTTCTTTTTTGATGGGATTTCCTTTGTGAAGGACTTATTTGTTATTACACCAGCTGCTTTGAGAAGGGTGAGCTCACGACGAGCTTCCCCTAAAGGAGTTTTACTTTTTTCTGCAACCATCGGCACATCATATGCGTCCTGCGGGTTCAGTAGAAAAAGGCGCAAAATCTTCACACGTGCCTGACTTCCAAATAATTTTCCGAGAGTGTCCATGGGGGTTATTGTAGCATTTCTCGGCACAAAAAGAAAAACCGCTGATGCGGTTTTTCTTTTTGCTCTCCTCCACGGAAAACTCCCGTTTTCCGGCCCTTTCCCAAGCAGGCTAGTAACTTTGAATTTACTTCAAAGTTACCTTTGCGCCTGCTTCCTCCAATTTCTTCTTGAATTCCTCTGCGTCTGCCTTCTTCATACCCTCTTTGAGCATTGAAGGTGCTGCGTCTACAAGGTCCTTTGCCTCTTTCAAGCCAAGAGCGAGAACTTCCTTTACCACCTTGATAACAGCAATCTTTGTGTCGCCTGAAGCTGAAAGCTCTACGTTGAATGAGTCCTTTTCCTCTGCGCCTGCGGCTGCGGCTGCTGGAGCTGCTGCGGCTGCAGTTGCTGAAACGCCAAACTTTTCCTCAAGAACCTTTACAAGCTCGTGAAGATCGAGAACTGTCATTGTTTCGATTTTCTCCACAAGGTCCTTGAACTTTGCAGGGATTACTACGTCTTTGTTTTCTGTCATAATATTGTTAATAGTTAAATTTCTAATTTGATTTACGCAGTTGTTTCTTCTTCCTT
>DNMN01000032.1:1060-6988 GCA_003489395.1 Candidatus Yonathbacteria bacterium
ATCTCTCCCATCGCAATAGCGAAACGCTGAATTGGTGAATTGATTATATTTACGAACATTCCACGGAGCACCTGTAGCGGTGGAATCATAGCAATTGCCATCATTTCCTCCTTTGTTTTGTACTCTCCGTCAAAAATTCCTCCCATAATTGAGATTGAACCCTTGTCGCGCGCTGTCGTCTGGAAAGCGTAAGTCTCACGTGCTGGAGCCAAAAGGTCCTCTCCGTAAGCTATTGCAAGTTCCCCAGGAAGCTCTGGCATATCGCCCTTTGCTTTTAGGTCGCCTAGAACACGCTTTGCCAAAGTCTTTTTTGTAACAAAGTATCCTACCTTGTCAGCTGAGAGCTTTCTGCGGAGCATCTTGGTCTCAGAAACAGGGAGTGCCTTAAAGTTAACAAAAACGATTGACTTTGCGTCTGCGAGGCGTTCTTTCATCCCAGCAACAAGTTCTACTTTCTTTTGTTTTGTAATTGCCATATTTTATAATTTTGAGTGGCCAGAACGCGGAGCGTTCTGGCCGAAAGCCAAGTCCTTGGTTAAGGACTATGAGTCGACCTCCGCAGGAACTTAAGTCACTTTTTTCTGTGACAGCCTACTTCTTCGGGCTTCGGGCTTATATTAGCGTGTGCTGGTAACGTTGTCAACAGTAATAATAAGGGCGTTCATCTCCCCCAATTTCATTACATTTGACACAGTAACGCCAGCAAGGCCAACGAGAATAATAGCTACAAATCCCATTATTGATTTTAGGACTTCTTTCATTGTTTGATTATAACACGATTTTAAGAAACATTACTTACATAGGCCTCGCCTATGTAGTCTTACAAAAGACAGCCAAAACCCGACTTTTTCGAGAAAAGTCGGGTTTTGGCTGTCTTTATAAGGTTCCTACGGCTATTTTTGAAGGAGGATCTTCGCTATATTTTGCTGTGTTCCACAGTCCATAAGCAATGTAGCTGGCAGTGTAGTGCTGGAAAGTCTTACTATCTTGAAGCCATACCCCTCAATTGAATACGCCGTGCTTCCAATCTTGATGTTTCTAGTTTTGGCTGAGCGGTTGTCAATCATGATGCTTGTGCCGTTTTTATACATCACATTGTTTGGAGAAACCTGACAAAAATCAGCACCGCTAAGCTGGAGGCGGAGGTTATCTTTGTAGGTTTCCAGTGCTTTCTGGTAACTCATTGTTACCGGCTGGCTGGCAACTGGCACCGGCGCAGTCGTCTTTTTCACCGTCGTGGTAGCTTTTGCTACTACTGTAGTAGTGGTGGCTGTTTGGTTCCACGTTTCCGTCCCGGAAGGCTTATTAAACGCAGACAATGCAAACCACCCAATCACAACAATCGCGATGATTATTATCAGTGTTTTTTTGGTAATGACATTTCCCATATTATTAAAAATGATTAACTTTAACTTAATTATTAAAAGCTATGATAATTGTACCAATCGCATAGGGAATCCCCTAGTCATGCTGTGGATAACTCGAAAAAGGGTAGTCCTTTTCGCTCTATGGATAGCCGACTATATTATCTGCTTCGCTTGTTCCATTGTCGTGAATATACACATCACTAATAATGGCGCTATCAGCCGAGGAAACATCCACTCCAACTGCATTTCCTGCAACTTCCCCGCCTGTAATTACTATTGATTCTACTGTTGATGTGACTATCGTCCACAAACCGCTATACGAACCATCGTCTGTAAAAACGTCTTCCACAAAAGAACTGGTCAGGATGCCGCTGCCAGCAAATCCTGAAACCGTTGCATTGGTGATTGTTGCCGTACCACCCTGCACTTCTATCCCATCCCCTGTTCCGTCCTTAATCACTGTATTTGAAATAGTCGAGATTGAATCATAAAGCCCAATGCCGTCGTTCAAGACATTTTTAATTGTAGAACTTGCAATCAATATTGTACCTCCTTCTGCAGAGACCCCGCTCCAGCCCACCACGTCTTCAATTGTTGAATTAATAATGGTCGACGAAGAATTGTAAAGATACATACCGTTCTCCATGGTATCACTCACGGTTGAACTTGCGATTAACACATTAGAAGAATATGCTGATACTCCTTCTGCGATAGTATTGCGAATCGTTGAGTTTGTAATCGATACATTTGAACCATAGGCTTCAATACCAGCATTCGCCCAATCGTAAGCACCATCAATTATCGTCGAACCAACATTTAGAGTCACTCCATCAGATACGTCTATGGCAGCACCATCTATTGTGTCAATGATTGTTGACGATGCAATTGAAACAAAACCACCATTATACGCCCATACTGGCTCCTCTTCCGTATTTTTAAAGTTTGTATTTTCGATGGTCACGGTATTTTTACCGTCACTTTCAACACCGCTATAATTATCCACAAATTGTGAGTCCTGTATGCTGAGTTTTGCGCCGTCTGTAAGCATTATTCCATTAGTGCTTTCCATTCGCACATATGACATTGTGCTAGTACTCGCACCTGCTGAGAAATGTATGCCGCCGATCTGGTTATTTGGAAAAAATGAATTAAATACGATTGGATTTTCTGAAGTGCCCTTGGCGTCTAGTGTCCCTTCAATAATAATCTGTTTTTCATCCCATTGACCGCCATAAAATGATATCGTAACTCCGGGCTCAATTGTAAGTGTGCTTGATGCATCTACATACACATTCCCGCCATCTGGAATGACATACACCTCTTCGTCGGCAGTCAAAGTAAAATCTTCGGTAATATTTTGGCCCTTGTTAACGAGAGTACTTATTGAATTTTGAGCGCCTGGGGTTCCTCCTATTGCATTTCCGTCTGCATCAGTGCCATTCTTTATAAACCCTTTAGTAAAACACTCTCTCGTATCTTTAAACTGCTTATCAAGCTTGCGATAGCAGTCATATCTTTCTTGCTGTGTTCGTGTGTCCCCAAGATTGGTACTCCAATTTTCTGGGTCTGTGCCGGGTTCTCGGGAGGAATAACGTTCCATTGTTTGCCTTGTGGAAGTCGCGCCAGCTACCCATTCACCATCGGGAGTTTGGTCAAAAACGACAGCGTCATGAGAAAGTGTCAGCTGTTCGCCAGAATTATTCAATGCGCCCGTTGTGGTTGCATGCGCTTCCACGTCCTTAACAACGGAGTTATCCGTACGTTCAAAAATTAAATATTCATGTGGTTTAATCGTGCCAGCAAGTTTTACGTGCGGTGTGCCGTCTTTTGCATTAAGTTCCCATTGCGAGAGGTCAATTGTACGTGAGGTGTTATTTTTAATTTCAAACCATTCATCATTTGGTGATGCGACTGTCCCCATCCATGCAATTTCATTGATTGCTATTGGGATTGTGGCTACTGAAACTGCTTGCGTGCTTGTGGCGCTTGGGTTTCCTTCAGAATCAATTGCGACCACTTCAAACGTATAGTCTGAAAAGTCCTTGATCGTTATATCGTGTGAACTGTCAGTAGTTGTCGCAAATTCACCATTTTTGTTGATTAAATAATGGTCAGCACCCTCAACTGCTGGCCACTCAAAACGAACTGTTGTTGTAGCAAGGAGGCACCCGTCGGTTGCGAGGGTTTGCGCGCATTGAGGGGCAGATAACGCGGGCGCGGCCAAGGCCGCGCCAGTAGCTTCTATTGCTTCCTCAACAACTATTATCTCCTCCACCCCAGAAGTCGACGTTTGTGAACCAAGCACTTGCGATGTCGCCCCTCCCACAAACGCCCCCACAAACACAAGCTTTGGCGCATTTGTCCCCGCCTGCACCTTCGGCTCAAAAATAAAAACAGTTTGAGGTTGTGGTGAAATCGAATCACTGACTGCAAACGTCGGTCCAAGCATCTGGCTCTGCGGATTAACTGGGGTATTAAGAAGATCAGTAGCTGTTTGCTGGATTATCGTCAACCCTTCTCCCGCTTTTCGTGCTACATAATTACCTCCAGCAACTGCAGTATCCTTGACTGCTCCTGCTGTAGCAACTGTAGCAAATTGACCAATATTTACCGCTACAGTACCTTCTTGTGTTACAAAACTGCCTGCAAATGCAAGCCCGCTACCGATCGGCCTTAAAACATACCTTTTAAACGGACTCAGTAAATTATCTTGTACAATAAATACAGCGCCACTCCATACAAGACCAATAAATCCCTTTTGGGAAATTGATTGCGCAATTTCGGCGTTTGCCTGTGCATCTGCTTGTTGCCTTTTGAGAAGTTCCGCATTATATAATACACGCGCCTTCTCACCTTCATTGAAAAAAAGTTCAATCACACCTGCGCCACTTGGAATAATCTGCCGTGAGAGCCGACTAAAGTACGAGGAAAGGATTGAGGAATCGTCAGAATCGCTTAAGACATCGACAATAACTCCTTGATTTTCTGATTTTTTAACCAAAACGACTTGTTCGTCAAGAATTTTATCAGTCCCATATCCATACCCTTCACTATACTTGAGTATTTTTGGTTCTTGGTAAATATCCTCGCTATAAATCGTATCCCTACTAAAAAAACTCTTATTTGAATAACTCGCAAGAAAATCAAAATATTCGCCAACATTTGGGAAGAGCTTTGGTGTAACACCTGACTCCGCAAGTTCCAGCGCAAACCCCTGCATCGTCTGGCGGTTCTTGTTCTTCATACCCCAGTCCTCATATGGACTATGTCCGCCCATATTTTGGTCGAGAAACGGCAAATGCTGATCATTTCTCGTGTGGTCAGGCACTCCCATGTCTTCGACGAGGTGAAGAATATGGCCAAGCCCTGCAAACGCCGTTTGCATATCGCCACGCGCATATGCCACTATCGTCTTTTTCCATGAATAGTCATTGGCAACAGTATCAATTGTCGCCCAATCTTTTGCCGTGCGTCCACCCTCAATGCCGATGTTGCGCACTGGATCATAAAAATGGTTAAGTGCACGTGACGCAGGATTATCCTCATCCACCGCGCCATTGATTATAAGCTCCTTGTCTGTCGACGATATCTTTTTTACCGATTTAATATTGTAAAACTCAACGACCTGGTCGGTAAGGCTAGCGTGTGTTTGTGTCGGCTCATACGCAAAGGTGGTAAATGGTAGCACAAACAAAAGAATGTAAGTAAAAAATTTCATAATTTATTCTCCAATCTTCCAAATGTTCGCGTAACTGTTAAAACTAAAACTTTCAGACCTCAAACTTTTCTCACCAGCAGGAACCAGAATTTTTTCACTCCTTCCTTTGACACCTAGAACTCTGTCCTCCGTCGAAACATAGTAATAGGAAATGGTGCACCGATCCATTTGATCATTGCATTTTTTAATTCCATTTTTCATTAAATCAACATAGAACTCAAGTGACTGTTGCACGTTTCCGTTTTCCATCGATATCTTTCTCAAAAAATTTAACTCCTCTTCCTGCTTCTCTAACACATAATACTTGCTTGCCTTTTCAATATCCCCTGCCTTGAGCGCGTTAATAAAAAGATCGATAGTTTCTTCCAGAGTCTTCCCTCCATCAGTATCTGCCGCATACCGAGCCCTCATTTCGTCTATATATTTTTGAAGCGCTTGCTCGTATTTCTGTGATTGCCAATCACGAATTTTTTCATTGAGTTTCTCTGTGTTGTTCCCTACCCAAATAAGCACCCCGAAAACAATTACGAATGTCAACCCTAACAACATCAGTATTTTCTTCACATTCGTTTTTACATTTTCGTTCATATAATTCCCTTAATTCTACCAACCCCCTATAAAAACCCCTAATTTTTACGCCTTCAACTGTGGATAACTTCCCCATAGGCCTCGCCTATGGGGACACATTAGCTTTAAAACGCACATACATAGGCCTCGCCTATGTATGTTTATGGAACAGATTTAAAAGAAAGCCACTCATCAACAAACCCCTCAAAGTCTTGTGGGTCTGTAAAATACTCAGGGAAAGCGGGTCTGTTTAGTATCTTCCATTCCTTACGCAAG
>DNMN01000057.1 GCA_003489395.1 Candidatus Yonathbacteria bacterium
GAATGCTTTTCCAATTTCCCATTCACCAAACTCAAATATGAATATGCTTTCACTCCACTCTTTGATTTTGATTTCAGTTTTTTTGATGCCAAAAGTTTCGGGTCACCTGCGTGTGGCACGAGGTCAACTTTGTACGCGTTTCTATCCCCGTTAAAAAGTTTCGGAATATCATCATCTGCAAACATTGTCGCAATAATATCTGCCCTATCGTTCCCCTCTATTCCCGCATGCCCCGGTGTGTAGTGCCAAGAAATTTTACAACCACTCATTTGTAAATCTGCTACGACTTCTGCGAGAGGTTCCCACAAATCGCGATTGAGCACCTCTTCTTTTTTACTCGTCATCCAATTATTTTTCTCCCACCCTGCGACCCACTTTGTGATGCCGTTGATTACATACTGCGAGTCCACGTGCATATCAATAGTGTACTCACCACCCATATCACGCACGTACGAGAGCGCTTCAATCGCTGCAGAGAGTTCCATCTTGTTGTTCGTCGTGTGCTTATCACCCCCGCCGATTTCTCTGACTTTTGACTTTACACTTTCGACTTTCGACTCGCCATTATTGTACGCAATAATGGCTCCCCACCCACCAGGACCTGGGTTCCCGCGTGACGAGCCGTCTGTGTAAATAATTATATCTGGTGACTTTGACATGTGTTCAGTTTACATTTTTTTTACCACCTCCACAATTCTCAAACGAAGTTCCCTATTATTGCGAAATGTATTTACTTCAATTGTTGCGACAAGATCCACAACATCTCCTTTCACTAATTCTTTGTACTTCCTTCCCTCCGCAAAAAATAAAATTGCCTTAACATCCGAGCCTTCAAACGAAAGCTCAAGGTGTGTTTTTTCTTTTCCAAAGAATCGCGCCTCTGCGATTTTTACTTTTTCAAAAAGAAAAACTGGTTTTGGATTTGCCATTCCAAACGGCGCAAACTTTTCAATTTGCTTCCAGTTTACCCAGTTCACTTCCGAGAGCGTGAGAGTTGCGTCGATACTCAAGTCCCCCTCCTCTTTTTCTTTTCGCATAAGTTGATACACCTTCACAAGCTCATCCTCAAGTGTGTGAATCGCATCAGATGAAACAGAAAAACCTCCTGCCTCTTCGTGCCCGCCGACATCTATAAACACACCCTCGGGAACTGACGTCATCATATCAACCACATGCACTGTGCCGTCCGAGCGACACGAACCTTTTATCTCTCCACTCTCGGTGCGTCCCCACACAAAAATAGTGCGTTCATATTTCTCAACGAGGTTCATCGCAACGAGCCCCACGAGTCCCGGCTTCCACATTGGATTTCCTATAACAATAATTTCTCTTAGTGTACGACCTTCTAAATGTTTGTGCGCTTCCTTGACCATACTTGCAACGAGCCCCTTGCGCGCATCATTCAAGTGCATCAGCTTCTCTGCATACTCTTCTGCGACTTCTTTTGTTTCCGCAGAGAGTAACCGAAACGCATCCATCGGCTCTCCCATTCTGCTCGCCGCGTTTATGCGTGGGCCAATCATAAAACCAATATCGTCTTCCACGATGTTCGCCTGCGACATATCCATCTTTGCGAGAAGCGATAGAAGTCCCGGGCGTCGAGACTTGCGAAGCACCATCAAACCATACTTTGCGAGTGCGCGGTTTTCATTTCGAAGAGGTACCATATCTGCGATTGTTGATAACCCTGCCATATCAAGAAGCCACTTCTCCCAGCCTTTTTGTACTCCCCACGATTCACCACGCTTAGCGAGTAACGCTGAAACGAGCTTCCACGCCACCCCCGCTCCGCAGAGCATGTTGTCATGATATGTATCCCCGGCCTGCTTGGAGTTTACAACGGTGTACGCTTTTGGAAGAACATCTTGCGGAAGGTGGTGGTCGGTAATAATGAGGTCAATGCCAAGCTTTCGCGCGTGATCCGCCTCTTCTACGTCTACAATCCCACAATCTATAGTAATGACAACTGTTGCTCCTCGTTCCGCGAGTAAATCAAGTGCCTTGTTGTTCAGCCCATACCCCTCAATGTTCCGATGTGGAATATATACCTCAAAGTTTTCATATTTAATCTTTTTTAGAAAATCGTTAAAAATAGTTGCGCCGGGGATACCATCGCAATCGTAATCGGCATAAATTGCAATACGTTCATTTGCGTCAATAGCGCGCAAAATCCGCTCCACTGCCTTTTCCATATTCAAAATCCCGAATGGATCGCGCACGTCTCTCTCAAAATCGGGATACAGAAAATGCTCGGCATCTCCCGCATTAGTAATGCCTCTCTTTTTTAGAAGCGTCTGCACAAGGTCAGTGTAACTCGAGAGATCACAGGACATATCGGGCATTCTACCACACCCGCAAGTCACCATAGGTNNTAGTATATTATACGTGTATACCTTAATATTCTATTGATAAACTTGTCAGTCTTGCTAAACTAGGATTAATGGACTGCCTATTTTGTAAAATCATTGCCGGGGAAATCCCCTGCACAAAAGTCTACGAGGACGACACTGTGCTCGCCTTTCTTGATATTCATCCCGTAAACATCGGGCACACGCTTGTTATTCCAAAATCTCACCATGTGAATCTTTATGACACCGAGGACGCGACTCTCGCGCACATGATGACGGTGACAAAAAAACTTTCAATCGCAATTAAAAAGGCGGTTGGTGCCGACGGTATCAATATCGCCATGAACAACGAGTCCCCTGCAGAACAAATGATTTTTCACACCCACATCCAAATTGTTCCACGATTCCTAGGTGACGGTTACGTCTGTTGGCGAGGCCCCCGCGACTACAACGAAGGCGAGGCGGACGAAGTGGCTCAAAAAATCAAGGACTCTCTGTAATTTTTTGCATAGCTAAGTATTAACTGTATAATGCATGGATGCCTATGGACGCTTTTGCAAAAATGGATATTTTCTTTTTGGTTACGACTGTCGCAGTTGTGGTAATTGCGATTTTTGTGGCTGTACTGCTTTATTACATACTTCGTACAGCGAAGGACGTAAGCGAGGTGATACATATCGTGCGAAGAGAAAGTGAGCGGTTTGCAAAGGGAGCTTCATCGGCGCGAGAGCGAATTAAAGGAAGGGGTGGAAATCTGCTACAAAGCTTCATTGCTTTTGTGCAGTCGCTAGCTCCTACAAGAAAGCGAGGACAAAAAGATATTAAATAATTTTAAAATAATGACAAAAACATCAACAGGAACAAAGGTGGCTATTGGGGCAGGAGTTGCAGCACTTGCAGCATTCGCAGCAGCGGGATATTTTTTATACGGTAGCAAGGATGGCGCAAAAAATAGAAAGAAGGTGCGTGGCTGGATGCTTAAGGCAAAAGGTGAAGTGCTAGAAGGTGTGGAAAAAATGAAAGACGTTTCAGAAGAACAATACTCTGCAATCATTCACAAGGTAGGAGCAAAGTACAAAGCAATAAAAAGCATTGACCCTGCGGAAGTGGACGCAATGATGAAGGAACTTCACGGACACTGGAAGAACATAAAGAAATCAATTTCTCCTGCTCCAAAGAAGAAAGCAACGAAAAAGACAGTGAAGAAGGCGAAGTAAATGCTGAAAAGAAAAGCCCGCCGAGCACCATTCTGGTGCTCGGCGGGCTCTTCTTTTAGTCGTGCGTAACATGCCTGTACCCGTATGCGGCAAACGCAACTGATGTTGCGCCGACAAGGAGCGCTGTGGCTGGCGTGGAGAGCGTGGCTACCACTCCGCCTAGAAGCGGAGGAAATGCTTGCGCGAGCGCATTGACACTGCTGTTGATTCCCAGCACTTCGCCTTGAATAGTATCACCAGCTCGCCTACTCACTGCTGACGTAAGGTTTGCCATTGAGAGTCCGACTGCAACCGCAAAAAATGGCGCGATAAAATACAGAGCTGTCTCGGTAGGAACAAGCGCGATCAGAATGATAATCAACGAAACTGCTGGGATTGTTTTGCTAAGAATTTGCTTTTCTGTGTACCTCTTGGTCACTGGGCGCGTGATGAGCCCCTGAGTAAGAACAATAAATATTCCCACAAAACTAAAATATGTTCCGATGTCCACCTCGCTCATAGCAAAACGATATACTAAAAGAACACCGAGGAACGATGTGTAGAACGAGAANNGCGATGTTTGTAAATGAACGAATGAAAGAAAGTTCTTTGTGCATCTTTTCAATATGCTTGTTTGTTTCCGGTAAAACAAACAGCACCCACAAAACATTCACACCTGCGAGAAGCGCTGCAAACCAAAACGGCGTCGCTGCTCCAAAAATACCAAGCCCATTAGGATTTGAAAGTATGCCCCCTAGCGATGGTCCAAGAATAAAGCCAATGCCAAACGCCGCGCCTATAAGACCGAAACGTCCAGCACGAAGCGCTGGCGGAGTAATGTCCGCAATGACCGCTTGGGCGATACCAATGTTCCCTGCAGACAAACCGCCAGTAACGCGCGCAAAAAGAAGCAGAGGGACATTCTGTGTTGCAACTCCAAAAGCAAATAAAGCATACGACAAAGCCCCTCCAGTAAGAGCCCATGAAAGCATTTTTTTGCGACCATATCTGTCAGAGAGTTCTCCAAAAATAGGCGAGGAGAGAAACATTCCACCAGCATACAGCGCGAGCAAAAGCCCAACCAAGAAATATCCGCTTTCTCCATACGCGGTGCTTGCCAGTATATAGTGCGGTGACTGTGGATTTGTAAAAAGCTGAGGAATGACTGGAATGAGAATTCCTATTCCAAGCATATCCACAAGAACAGTAATAAATAAAAGTGGAACAATCCTTTTTGAAGGATCCTTTGGTGTGCTGTGTGACATTATCTTTTTTTACACTTTAAAATTGCTTCAATCCCCGGAAGCTTGCCGTCTGAAAGATAGTCCAATGTNNACAATTAGCTTTGCCTTTTTAAGTACAGGCGCGAGATTTTTAATAGTTTCCGGCCCAACATCAACAATGCTGTCTCCAGATAAAATCTCGCTCAAATTTTTCACACTTGTTTTAATTCCATCGCCATTTTTTACCACCACATCAGTTGGCAAAATTATTTTCCTTTTTTTCAAGAGTGGCGTAAGTTTGAAATTATACTTATCAACAAATGACTTCCCTGTCTCTATGCCCATATCGTGAAAAAAGTCGTTGGCTAGAACCCCTCCAACAAATATTTGGTCTGCAATATTCATAAACTTCTTCATCAAAGGCATCTTTGTTTCAAACTTTGCGCCTCCTAGTATAAAAAGAAACGGGTGCTTTGGCTTGAGCGCAAGCGACAAGTTTTTTACCTCGTCCGCAATGAGGAAGCCCGCGTAGCTTGGCAAAAATTTTGTAATTCCGACAACAGACGCATGCACGCGGTGTGAAACTGCGAAAGCGTCATTTACATATACCTCGCCAAATGAAGCAAGATATTTTGCAAATGCTGGATCATTTTTTGTTTCTAAATCGTCCAGGCGAAGATTTTCAAAAAGCACTACGCCTCCTTCTGGAAGACAATCTGCTATTGCTCGCGCTTCATCTGTGCGAAAGTCTGGAACAAAACCAACGTTCATTGTTTTTGAAAGATATTGCGCAACTGGTTTGAGAGATGATGATGCGTCTTTGCCAATGTGCGAAAAAATAACAATGCGCGCTTTTTTCTTACGCAAGTATTCAATAGTTGGTATCGCGCGGTCAATACGCATCGTCTCCACTATCCTTCCATTCTTTATTGGCACATTAAAGTCTAGGCGGAGCACAACGCGCTTGCCTTTTAGATTCTTGATGTCCTTTATTGTTGGGAGTTTCATTTTGTCTGATCTGCGCTTTTTAATATTTCTCCAAAAATCTTTGGGTCCAAACTTGCGCGACCAACGAGGAGGCCATTTACTTGAGACTTGAGCAGAAACTCCCACGCGTTTTTCGCATCCACGGAACCGCCGTAAAGAACCTGAATAACACTGCTGTCTTTCCCGTACAAATCAGCCAGAGTCCTTTTGATTAAAATTGAAACCTCAAGGGCGTCATCAGTAGATGCTGGGTGAATTGCGTTTTTCCCTATTGCCCAGATTGGTTCGTACGCGATAACTATTTTTTTGAGCTCCTTTTTTTGCACGCCATGAAGCGCTTCTTTTATTTGCTCGGTGATGAACTTCAAATACACGCCGTCTGGGTCACGGTCGCGCTCACCAACACAGAGCACAACTGTCATTCCAGCTTTTACGCCTGCTAAAACTTTTTTGTTTATCAACTCATCGCTCTCGCCCTGACCATTCACAGTGGCACGTCTTTCAGAATGTCCGACTATCACATACTGCGCGCCAACAGACGCGAGCATTGCTATGGAAACCTCGCCCGTAAACGCGCCTTCTGTTTCAAACCACGCATTTTGCGCGCCCACAACAACACGGTGTCCGCTCACCAATTTTTTAAGCTCGCTCACATATACTAATGGTGGGCAAATAACTGTCTGCACGTTGGCGAGCTTTCCAGCAGTCTTTTTAATTGTCGTAAACTTTGCCTTTGCGTCTTTTAGACTCGCGGGGTACATTTTCCAGTTTCCAATGATGAGTTTTTTAGTTTTCATCCCAGTAGAGTTTTTATTCATATGCTATCTTTAAATAATTAAATAAACTTTCCGTAATTTTCTTGATTTCAGTAACAAAATTTTGAAAACTCTAACGGGACAAGTATGTTCATTATACCACAGAGTGTTGTGGTGCGAAAAATCCGAGCAAAGCTCGGATTTTTCGCACCTATTCTATATTCAAAATTCCATATTCTGCCCCTACTGCCCCTCTTTCCAGTCCTGCACATACCACGCCCCACCCGGCCCCGAAGTAAACAGCGCATTTTGCAATCCCATTGAATAAGTAACCTTAGCCGACTGCTTTAGTGTGATTTTGTAGCCTGTCACTTCTGACACTGAAGAGCTCTGCTGAAGTAAAATATCGCCAAGTCGCGCATAAAGAAGCACGTCCTTCCCTGTGGCGCTTTGCTCAAATTCGATTGCCTCATTTAGGTCTCCCTGTGAGGCTCCTACGTTTTCAGAAATGAGCATGACCCACGAGCTCCCGCCAGGGGCTCCATAAAAATTGAGACCTGTTCCCTGCACTTTTACCTTACTACTGTTTATATGATCTGTTGGTTTATCAGCTATCATAACGATAGTCTGGCCAATAAGAGCTGGGTCAACCTTTGTGATTGCCTTTGTTTTAAAAGTTATGTCGCCGGTAGCCCAAACTGGCCCCTTCAAGGTAACCGTTGGCCCAGGATCGGCAGTTCCAGTAATTTCCAAATCACAAGGAACTTTTATCGGTCCAAAGTCTGTATCTTCGTCTATGACGTATTTGCCCCCTGTGCAGGTTACCGTACCGCCGTTTGTTGCTACTGTTTCCCAGTTTGCAATGTCTGCTGATGTGATTGGAAATTCTGATGCTGTTTGCTCAGTAAGTGTTTGGCAAGTAGTTGTTGAGACTCCACCAACAGTTGAATTTGTTATGTTGCCACAATATGCGCTCCCTGAAATAGCTGAATTTTTGATGGTGCCAGAATACATTGAGGCTCCTCCAGAATTCTGTATATTCCCAATTACACCATTTAGCCCCGTTGTTCCACCTGAAATTACAGTGCCGTTAATTAAATTTGTACCTGAGCCACCCGTACAAGTCGCGCCAGTGCTGTTACCGCCACAGACCGGACCCACAGAATAGAGGTTCCCTTCAATTGATGATGTGTTCTCAAGGACAACCCCGCCAGCGCCAGCCCATACACCGTAAATAAAGGACTCTCCTGTTGTGGTAGTGAGTGTTGATTTTATGTGACGAGTATTTCGAATAATATCACCTACAGAAGTAATCGTTTTCTTTAATGAACTTTCTGTGGTAATTGTTGTGGTTGCGGTATTCCCTCCAAGAGAAATAACTTCTTGGGCTGGACTTATTGTTTTTGGTTTTCTAATACGGTAAAGAACATCTTCCATTCCCGCCTCAGACAAATAATACGCTCCTTTAGATTTTTCAAAGTCCCTCGCAGTCACATACTCGCGAACAACAGGTGAAGAGAGCCCGACTGCCATAGTAACAGAAATAACGACAAAAAATATAACAGCGGTAATGATTGCGGCTCCCTTTTTACGATTGACGTAGTGCTTTCTCATGTTGAATTAATGCATTGAACCTCTCAATACTATAGTATCATAATATTTTACTGTTTTAGAGATACCAGACCTGTTGTCGGTTAGTGTCATTTCAATTTTTACAGCCTTTGAATTTGTAGTTGTTGCTGTTCCGTTGTTCATTGAATGAAAAACGAGATTGGTTGCCGTGACAGTTTTTGTCATTAGTGACCCTTGATCAACACCGCCAACTTTCATATTGACCTGATTGCCAGCGGTGTTGTAAAACTCAACGGTCGTTAGCGCGCCAAGGTCGTCCTTTGTCATCAAGGTAAGTCTGCCGGGACTCGTGCCAAGAGTGCTGTTTGCCGTATCAATATTATACGCATTTCTGATTTCACGACTCATTCTTTCAAGCGCAGTCGTGGCAGACTGGCTAATGCTTTGATTTATACGCAAAGTATAAAACGACTTCATTACCATAATGGTCGCGTTTATCGCAAGCACCGACAGCATCGCAAAAAATGCAATGTAGATAATCATCTCCACCAGAGTGAACCCTGAGGAACCATTGACATTTGACCATTGACCATTGACCGATGATTTTCGTTTAGCGAAAATCCTTATGTCTTGCATTTTGTTAATTGTTAATTGTTTCATGTCAATTGTTCCCAAGCTAGTTATTAAAAAGATTCACTATGTATGTCTGTATTGAACGTGTTGTTGTTCCGACTACAGGCGTCCACCATGCCACCGACACAGTAACAAGCTTCACATCCGGGTCGTAAACACCCGTATCAGAAATATCCTTAGTGATTGAATCGCGCTTCACATCTTCAAAAGTAAGCTTGCGTTCATATTTACTATCAACAATTGTTTTGGTCGTAGTAGTAGCCCAGTTGGTACCATTCCAAGAAAAATAATACGTTGTTGATGTGGACATATTTTTAATATTGCTCGTGTAGCTCATGTCACGAAAAATTTTCACCACTTCCATACCTTCCTCAAGAAGATAATCCCCCTGAACAGCTGATTCTGTGATTCCGCTCGCCTTGAGTACTGTCTGAAAAAAACCAGAGATGCCAAAA
Source organism: Candidatus Yonathbacteria bacterium (assembly GCA_003489395.1). Classification (GTDB taxonomy): domain Bacteria; phylum Patescibacteriota; class Minisyncoccia; order Phycocordibacterales; family UBA1550; genus UBA1550. The sequence goes on from DNMN01000057.1 coordinate 9,170, forward strand.
AGCGCGACAGATAACACTGCCGAGCCAATGACTACCTCTATGAGCCCAAAGCCACGCGATGAACGTTTGACATGTGACGTTTGACATGTGACGTTTGTATTTTGTATTTTGTTAGTTGTTAATTGTTTCATGTCAATTGTTCTCTAATATATCGTCGCGATTCCTGTTTGGAGTATCAAAACTGTAGTGCTTGAAGTCGTACCTGTAACCAAAAGTGTCGTAGTTGCTTTTTTACCATCAGTCGTCGCTCCGGTAACTTTTTCAAATAAAATTTCTGATCCACCACCACTTATGGCTATACCTGAAAGTGTGAGTCCTGTGCTGAACACATGTACTTCATTTGTGCTTGAAGCAGTATCATATGTATCTCCTTTGAACAAAACTGCCTTCGTTGTTTCAAGGTGAATACCGTATTGCTCATCGTCCTTTGATGAAACTGAAAGTAGTCGCGCGCGGTTGATAAGCGTCACGAGGTTCATCGTGTCTGTATTCAAAAGACTGCTCCTGCGAAAGTTCGTGAATGACGGCAATATAGTTGCCAAAAGAATCGCAAGAATTGCAATAACAATGAGAATTTCAAGAGCAGTGAAACCACGGTGAAAACATTTGACCATTGACATTTGACCATTGACAGCGGGTTTTCGCTTTTGAATTAGCAAATTCACCACTGGGTCGAAAATCCGCAAACCGAGAATTTTGTTAGTTGTTAATTGTTTCATGTCAATTGTTCCCCAACCTACACATTGCTCATCACGCTATACATAGGTGAAATCATAGATATTGCGAAGAACCCAACCGATGCGCCGATAAACACCATCAAAATCGGCTCAATGATTGTTGACATATTTTTCGTTGCTTCATCGACCTCGTTTTCGTAATAAGTCGCCAAATTGAGAAGCATCTCTGCAAGCTTTCCTGTTTCCTCGCCCACTTCTATCATATCACCAACCAAAAGCGGATAAATATCTGTTTCCGCAAACACAGACGACAATGGGATACCCTTTTGAACTCGCTCACCTGCCAATTTTAGCCTATCTTTGTAGTATGAGTTTTGCAAAACATCTTTTGTGATAGATATTGCCTCCAACATATCCACGCCAGATGAGAGCAAAGATGAAAGTGTGCGCGCCGTGCGAGCCGCGTTTGACTGTCGCACAAGGTCTCCAACAACTGGCAACTTGAACGATATAAACTCAAGTCCGCGTTTGCCTTGCTTCGTGCGAAGAGCAAAAAAAATCGCCGTTCCAATTGTCGCAACAATAAGCATACCAACTATCAAATGATTAGAAAGAAAATCAGAAATCCACATTATTATTTTTGTGCTTGTAGGAAGCTCTGTATTGAGCTCCTTGAACGTTGCCGCGAGTGTAGGCACAACGTAGATAAACATCAGCACACCGATAATAATGAGTGTCGCAATAACAACCGACGGATAAATCATCGCGCCTTTTATTTTCTTTTTCAAAAGGTAACTTTTTTCAAGCTGGTCACCCAGTGTGAGTAGCGCGTCTGAAAGACCTCCAGACTCCTCGCCCGCGCGCACCATAGAAACGAATATTGGAGAAAATACTTTCGGGAATTTTGCCATTCCTGCCGATAGCGTTGAGCCTTTGCTAATCTCAGCTATCAAGGTCTTCAGCGTTTTTTTGAGAGCAGGATTTTTTGTTTGACGCTCCTGAATAGAAAGTCCGCGAGATAAGGAGAGTCCTGCCGTCATCATCGCGCTCAAATTGTGGGAAAAAGTAATAAGCTCGCGAACCTTCACGCGAGAAAGCATCTCGTTGATGGTGTCCATATTGATAACAAAACCTTTGGCGAGTTCCTCCACAGCCACTACGGACTTTCCTTGCTTTCGCAAATCTGCCGCAACAGCAAAACGATCCTTCGCCTCCATTTCACCGGAGGTCTGGTCGCCTGACAATTCGCGCACTTTGTATTTAAATTTTGGCATNNCGGAACACCTCCTCAATAGTCGTCAACCCCTGCACCGACTTCACAATTCCGTCTTCAAGCATTGTGTTCATTCCCTCTTTGCGCGCGTGCTCCTCCACAGTAGCCGATGTTGCGCCTTTGATAACGAGGTCACGAATGGCGGGTGACATTTTTAAAACTTCGTGAATACCGACGCGCCCTTTGTATCCGTCGTCCGACTCCTCTGTTTTTTTAGGACGATAAAACGGCACGTCCTTCCACTCTGCTTCCGGAGCGACTATATTTTCCGTCTTAAGCACCTTCATTATGCGATCAAGGTCAACAGATTTTTTCAGCATCTCAAGTTCCTCCGGACTCATCAAATACTTTTCCTTCACTGCTGTGAGGCGACGCACGAGACGTTGCGAAATAATAACGTTCACAGTGGACACAATAAGAAACGGCTCAATGTCCATATCAATAAGACGTGGCATTGTTGAAGCCGCGGAGTTTGTGTGGAGAGTGGAAAGCACAAGGTGTCCAGTGAGAGCCGCGTTCACCGCGAGCGACGCAGTTTCATTATCACGAATTTCCCCCACCATAATAATGTCAGGGTCCTGACGCATAAGAGTGCGAAGCCCCGATGCAAATGTGAGCCCAATCTCAGCCTTCACTTGCGTTTGGTTAACGCGCGACATCTGATATTCAAT
>DNMN01000035.1 GCA_003489395.1 Candidatus Yonathbacteria bacterium
ATGGCGAAATCATGTCCAACTTGCGGAAAAGGAACCATTATTGTAGGTCACTACTCTAACCGTGTTCGCGCTACCAAATTCAACCCTACAGGAAACAAGCGAAAGTACCCAAATCTCCAATGGGCGCCTCTTGCCGACGGCTCACGCTTGAAAATCTGCACAAAGTGCATGAAAGTCGGAAAGCATCTCGAAATCAAGTTTGTATAAGAAGAAGAAGAAGAGAGACTCGAAACCACGCCGTAAGGCGTGGTTTTAGTTTACTTTTAACTCAGCTCCGTCTGTTTTGAAAATAACAGTCCCTCGTTCAGCCGTACTAATAGAAGGAATTTTGAGCTCCGAAAGAAGGTCAGTAACCTCCCTGTGAGGGTGTCCATACTTGTTATCCTTGCCGGCAGAGATGACCGCGTACTCTGGATCAACAGCCGAGAGAAATACTTTTGATGATGATGTCCGCGAGCCGTGATGCCCGAGCTTGAGGACAGAGGAGTGCAGTGCTCCGCCATTTTTGCCTACAATATACTTCTCCACCGAAAGTGGCGAGTCGCCTGTGAGAATAAAAGACTGATCGCCGTACGAAAGGCGCGCGACGATTGATGCTGTGTTTGTTTCCCATCCGGCTGTATTCATATTCGGAAACAGAATCTCAAAAACCACTCCTTCGTCCAAAATTATTTTTTCTCCTCTCCGAGCGAGAATTCTATGAGAACTTTCTTCCGCAATGGCTTTTTCAAATGCATTATACGCGCCTGTGTCGGACGTGTTTTCAGATGTAATGACATTGTCAATACGCATCCGCGCAAGCACAGACGGCAACCCGCCCACATGATCTTGGTCTGGATGTGTGGCTAGCACAACATCAAGAGACCTGTCCCAAAACGGCATCACCCGACCGAGCTCGCGAAGCACCGCGCCACTCGGTGGTCCTCCATCCACGAGCATTTGGCTTCCGTTTGGCGCTTCAATATATATTGCGTCGCCCTGCCCAACATTTAGAAATGCGACAGTGAGAACACCAGCGCTGTCCGCGCGCGCAACCGCGGACCAAATAAAAATATTTATAAATATAAAAACTAATAACACCGCATACTGCGTGTTACGTTTTGAGAGTCTCTTCATGCTAATATAGTATCATGACCGATGCTACGATAGAGGCTCTGATACAGGGTGGGAGCTACTTTGCGATTTTTTCATTAATGATTGCAAACGGCGCCATTTCTTTTCCTTCAAGCCAAATACTTTACATCATCGCCGGATACTTCATCGCGCGCGGAGACCTTGCGCTTTTTTTTGTCGCTCTTGTTGGAGCTCTTGGCAACACAATTGGCAATGTCATTCTCTACGAACTTGCGCGCAAACACGGACGAACATTTATTGAACGTATGAAAATTTTTCCGACACGCGAGCTGGAGAAAGTTGAGAAAGCGTTTCAAAAGAAAGGCGCATGGTTTGTTTTCATAGGAAAGCTTTTGCCTGCTATAAAAGTTTTTGTTCCCATTACTGCGGGGCTTGGAAAATTTTCACGAGCGTTTTTTGCGCCTATCATGTTTGTCGCATCATTCGTCTGGTCTCTCGCGTTTATTTCCATAGGATACTTTTTTGGAAAATCTGCAGATGTATTTGGCAAATACGCAATCATTCTTGTCATCGTCGCGACAGTTGTTGTTCTTCTCTTTTACCGCTACATCAATAGCCCTGAAATCGTGAACGAACTCGAGCGTTAATCAATTACACTTTTCTACTNNAGTATATTATACGTGTATAGTAGTTTCAGTTGCTGAGATGGGATTTAGAATATTTATCTACTGTGCTAGTCTGTAAAAAATATTTCTTGCAGACTAGCACGAGTATGCCGTATGCGAGGACTAACACAAAAAACGAAAAAGGAATGCCGTGAAGCGACGCAAATGGCACGCGCGCGAAAAATTCTACGAGTGTGACAGTGTACGCGAGAAGTATGTACGCAAGAAACGCGAGCAAGCTTCCGACGAACGGCATCCATGAAAATATCGCGACAAGCGCCACGAGCATCATCGCGACTGGCACAACTGGCAAAATGAAAATATTTGAAATGAAGCCAATGAGTGAAACACTTCCCATATGATAGAGGATGAGCGGAAGCACAAAGATTTGCGTTGCAAAAGTTGTGACAACAATTTCTCTAAAAATTCTACTTGAAATGAACGAAAAATATTTTTCAATTACTGGAACAAAAACTACAATCGCGAGCGTTGCCGAAAATGAAAGTTGAAACGACACATCATGAAGGAGAATCATCGGGTTCACAAAGACCATCAGCCCGCCCACGAGCACAAGCACACGAAGCGCGTCCCCCTCGCGACCAAACACTCGCGCGAGTATTACCACCAGAGCCATCGCTGTCGCGCGCACTACTGTTGCTCCCCCGCCAACCATCACAGCAAAAAGTGTGATACCGAGCGCGCTCATAACGAGGCGAATTGAAAATGGCATAAACATAATGAGACGAGAAATTATTCCTGCGACAACCGCAATGTTGTACCCCGAGAGAACCACAATATGCGCGACACCAGTCTCGCGAAACTTTTGTATCAAATCCTCGCCAAGCGACTGCTTTGCGCCGAGCGTGATACCGCTCGCGAGTGAAGCCTCCGGCTCTGGAATTCTCTGTGAAATATTTTTTATGAGCCACGATTTAAATGTAAAAAGTTTTTCACGAATTACATTTCCATTGCCATGCGAAATTATTGTCACCTCTGGAAAATACATCTGGTAAAATATCCCATCCTTTGCGAGATACGACCGGTAGTCAAA
>DNMN01000026.1 GCA_003489395.1 Candidatus Yonathbacteria bacterium
CTCGACTGACCCCTTTTTGCTCATCGCAACAAACCATCGCAAAAGGTAGCCGAGCGCCGCACCGACCAGAATTGCCATCACGCCTCCCAGCGTGAGTGCAATATTAATGTCCATAAATTATCCCGGAAAGCCTCGAATCAGCTGATTCTGAATCCCCAGATTTCACGGCTTGGCCACAGAATCTTGGACGTGAAATGATTTAGCCGTTTCTTCAGCTCGCCAGGTGCTATCGCTTCTAAATAAAGTGTCAAATTAAATTACAAATTGGGTACACTTTCATACTACCGCTTGTGCGGAGCACAAGCAAGTCCAAAAGTCACAAGTCAAAGGTCCGTAAAGTCAGAACCCAGAAACCTTACGGTTTCTGGGTTCACTTTCGACTTTAAGACTTTATAAACATTTAGACTGAGGGTTTACCCTCTTGGATTCTTTGGTTTGTAGATTTCGTCCACAAGACCGTACTTTTTCGCTTCCTCTGCTGACATAAAGAAGTCGCGGTCGGTGTCTTTTTCCACTTGTGACAAAGGTTTCCCAGTGTTTTTTGAGAGAATTTTGTTCAGGTTCTCCTTTATTTTTAAAATGTGCTTTGCGGTGATGGCTATATCAGAAGCTTGACCCTCTGTTCCTCCTAAAGGCTGGTGAATCATCACTTCAGCGTTTGGAAGGATGAAACGCTTGCCTTTTGCCCCTGCGGAGAGTAGCACTGCGCCCATAGAAGCTGCGATACCCACACAGATAGTAGAAACATCTGGCTTGACGTGTTGCATGGTGTCGTATAGAGCCATACCTGCAGATACTGAACCGCCAGGGGAATTGATATACAAATAGATGTCTTTCTTTGGGTCTTCAGACTCAAGAAAAAGTAGCTGGGCGATGGTAATGTTTGCCGTGTCGTCATCAATGGCGCCAGTAAGGAAAATGATTCGCTCCTTGAGCAGACGTGAGTAAATATCATAAGCGCGCTCGCCCTGCGGAGACTTTTCAATAACAGTTGGGATTAAGTAGGACATAGGGCCATATTAGCATAATCGTGTCATGTGGCAAGGTTTGCGCCATTTGGCCTGTTTGTGCATACTGTAGAGATGCGTTTACACAGATTTTTTGTAGAAGAAAAGATTCCAGCGACTGGCCTGCCCGCCACTGCCAATAGCTCAAAAGAAGAAGTCGAGCGATGGCAGGCGGGGGAGTTTTCTGTTACGAATGAAACGTTGCTCAACCAGTGGCGAAATGTTTTGCGTATGGAAGAGGGTGACAAAGCGGTTCTTTTTTCTGGTGATGGATATGAGTCACTGTGTGAATTTGTTTCACTGACTGGCAAAATTGCAAAGAAAAGCGCGGTACTCAAGGTGCTTGAAACAAAAAGGGGACTCGTGACGACGCGTGAGGTTGCTTTATATATCGCGCTCATCAAGAAAGATAACTTTGAGCTCGTACTTGAAAAGGCGACCGAGCTTGGCGTGTCACACATTATTCCAGTGCAGGCGGATAGAAGCGAAAAGAAAGGCGTGAATTACGAACGCGCAGAAAAGATTCTTCGCGAAGCATCAGAACAGTCTGGACGCGCGACTGTTCCAGCTATCAGCGAAGTGATTGATGTTGAAAAAATTCCCAATGACGTTGTAGTATTTGATCCGCGCGGAGAAATATCCGCAAGAGAATTTTTTTCAAAGCACACCACCGCGCCAGTCTCAGTATTCATCGGCCCCGAAGGAGGTTTCACTGATGCGGAGATAGATTCTTTTCACGCGCGCAACATCCCCATAGTCTCCACCGGCACCCAAATCCTCCGCGCGGAAACCGCAGCGATAGTCGCGCTAGCGCTAGCGCTTGTGAAATAACAAGTAAAAGTCCGACAGTCATTGACTGTCGGACTTTTACTTGTGTTATTTTTGGGATTCTAAAAACTGGAAGACTTTTTCGTTGACGAGCATCATTTCGAGGTGCATGCGGACGCGGGCGGGTTCGGCGTCGGTGTATTTTTCCATAAAGAATTTTGATTCACGGTCAAGGTCTTCCTTTAGAACCTCAATTTTTTCCAAGAGAGAAATTTCGTTGAGGGCAATTTGTACCTTTGCGCGCTTTTCTGCGTCGGCAGTCCATTCTTTTCGCATTTCTTCAATGGTCTTCTTTGTTGTCGCGAGGTAGTCTTCAAACTTCATCCCCATTTGTTCCACGTCGTGCTTGAATTGACCAACCATTCGTTCAAGTTCGCCGTCAATCAAAGCTTGTGGAAGTTTTGCAGTGATGCCTTCCGCGATTTTTTCCATCGTTTGCATTCGCTTTTTCTCACGCGCGCGAGTGGTTTTTTCGTGAGCGATTGATTCCTTGATTTTTGTTTTGAATTCCTCTACGTTTGCGAATGGCCCAAACTTCTGCGCGAGCTCATCGGTGACCTCGGGGAGAACCTCCTTCCCTTCAGCATCCTTGGTTGCAAACTGTTTTCGGAGTTCATTGAGAGCCTGTTCAACTTCCTCGTCTGTAACTATTAGTTCCCGTCCAAGACGCGAATCAGCTGANNAGAATCTCCGAGTATGCGCGATCCATCGCAAGGTTCGCCATCTCTTCTAGAATAAATGCATCGCCAAATTTTTGAGCAATCATATTTTCAGGCACGTGTCCTTTGCGGAAGCCCGGAAGAGATATTTCCTCGCCAACTTTTTTGAG
>DNMN01000062.1 GCA_003489395.1 Candidatus Yonathbacteria bacterium
GAACAAATGAAAACAGCCAAGGAGTATTTAAATAATAAAAAGGAGCCTTCTGGCGGATGCGAATGTATCTACAACGGAAGGAGTCGCCACTGCACAACTTTTAAATATTCAAATCCTGAAGTGCCTGATTATTCTATACATGATATCTCACGCATTGGCACAAGCAAGAAGAAACTTGCAACGCTTGTTGACGGAAAAATATTCAACATGTTGGATATTCCAGAGGATATGGAGCTTTCTGATGTTCAAGTAAACCAAATTACCGTGCACCGCAGACAGAAACCAATGATTGATATGGAGGGAATTAGTGAAGAAATAAAAGACCTAGTTTTTCCGCTTTATTTTTTTGATTACGAAACTTACGCTCCNNTTTTCACTTCACATACTAGAGAAACCGGGAGAAAAAATGTCCCATATTGAATACCTTCACGAAATGAGGAGCGACCCGTCGGATGCTGTGGCAAAACTTCTAGAAAAACATATTGGACTGAAGGGGACAGTGATTGCGTGGAATAAATCATTCGAAGCTGGTGTAAATCGCGAGCTCGGTGAACGTATGTCAGAACACAAGGCGACAATGGAGCGTATCAATAATATGCTCTACGACCTTATGGATGTCTTCAAGAAACAGCACTATGTGCACCCAGAATTTAAGGGAAGTACCTCAATTAAAAAAGTTCTCCCAGCGCTTGTTGACTTGTCGTATGATAGCCTTGTCATTAAAGAGGGTGGGCAGGCATCCAACTCATGGTGGGAGATGACAGACAAAAAAACTCCACCCGAAACAAGTGAACACATTTCAAAACACCTAAAAATTTATTGCGGACAAGATACTTACGCGATGTATGCGATTTGGGAGAAGCTTTATCAGATGCTCGATTAAAAAAACCGGCCACAAAAGGGCCGGTCATATAAGGGAAACAGGGATGTCTTACTGCTTTGCAGACAGTCTCAGGTCGTAGGTGACTCGTGTACTGAAAACTGGATTGTCGGTCATTGGGTCAGGAAACATAAGGTGCCAGATGTTATTCCAATGCATGAACTCTTTCTTTTCGTGGATTCCTACTATGGGTGTAACGAGTAGCTTACCTTTTGTAATGTCAAAGCTCAAAATTTCAACAACGTCGATAGGTGTGTCGATTCCATTTTCGTGGACAGTAAGTTTTGCCCCTCGAAAATTTCTACCTAGGTGATTTGGTACGATACTATTGTGGCGTAAAGAACTCATAAAATTCCCCTCATGGTTGTAGAACTCCTTAAAGAATACTTGAAAAATTGCTATTGTCAACGTGCATTAGATTTCCGTGGTAAAATCAAATATGCTTTATTTTGTTTATATCCTTGAATGTGCGGACAAAACGCTCTATGTAGGCTCGACAAATGACCTTGAGAAGCGCCTCCACAAGCACAACAATCTAAAAAGTGGGGCTCATTATACAAAAATCCGCCGTCCTGTGACGCTAAAATACTCCGAAGAAGTGCCCGATTTTGCAACAGCTCGTGCTCGCGAAGCGGAATTCAAAAGATGGAGTCGAACAGAAAAATTGGATTTCATAGATTCACATATTACATGACTATGTATGCATAGTTCTCCGCAGACAACTTTAATTCACCTATACACGTATANNATAGTATATTATACGTGTATAGGGGGATTGCTTTTCTTTTTGGAGTGGTATAATTAATACATGATAAAAACAGGAGAAAAAGCGCCACTTGATATTAAGGTTTTGGACAGCAATGGTTCGCAGGTCTCTTTGCGTGACCTGCTTGGTTCATATGTTGTTTTGTATGCATACCCGATGGACGAAACACCAGGGTGTGTGAAAGAGGCATGCAGTATTCGCGATGTGTACAATGAGTTTAAGGAACTCGGGGTAGCTGTTGTGGGCATCAGCCCTGACAATGAAAAATCTCACAAGAAATTTGCAGAGCACCACGAGCTTCAGTTCCCGCTTTGGGCAGACACAAAGCACGAGCTTTTGAACGCGCTTGGTGTTTGGTCATTCACAGGTGTCGCTCGCACCACATTTTTAATAGATAAAGAGGGGACAGTAGCGCACGTTTGGGAAAAAGTTAAACCAGAAGGTCACGGTGAAGAAGTTTTAGATTTTGTTACCAAATTTATAGAAACTTCTCGAGTATAATTTGTTACAATAGAAGTGATGAGCGAAAATAATACACGACCTGTGTGGCACACTCAGTCTGTTGAAGAAGTGTTTTCCATGCTCGGAACAGACGGGGGTGGTTTGAGCGCGAATGAGGCGGAGATTCGTCTAAAAAAATACGGAGAAAATAAACTTCCAGAAACGAAGCCTGATAGTCTCGCGCTCGTTTTTTTACGTCAATTTGAAAGTCCTTTAATATATGTGTTGATTGCCGCTGGCGGTATCGTGCTTATGCTCGGAGAGGCTATAGATGCCGGAGTTATTTTTGCGGTGCTTTTTATAAACGCGATAATTGGCTCTGTTCAGGAGGGGCGCGCGCAGAATACACTCGCAAGTTTGAAAAAATTTGTTGAAACTCGCGCTACAGTTTTGCGGGACGGCAGGGAGGTGATTATCCCAGACACTGGCCTCGTTCCTGGAGATATTATTGTAGTGCAAGAAGGCGAGAGGGTGCCGGCTGACGCGCGGCTTATTTCAATACGAAACCTACGCATTAGCGAAGCCGCTCTTACTGGAGAATCAACGCCTGTGCGCAAAACTACCGACACTCCCACATGGGAGGAGCTCGCTGTCTCCGAGCGTCGCAATATGATTTTTCGTGGAACACACATCACCACAGGCACTGGGCGCGCGATTGTCGTTGGCACAGGGCTCAACACCGAAATCGGTGTCATCGCAAAAGAAATTGTTTCCATTAGCAGTGATGTGCCATTAAAAATTGAGATAGGTCGCCTCGCGCGTTTGATAATTTTTATAACTATGTTTATTGCGAGCGCGCTGTTCACAGTCGGTATTATGGCGGGAAAAGGAGTCACAGAGATGTTTCTGACGGTGGTAACGCTTTCCGTGTCTGTTATCCCCGAGGGTTTGCCTATTGTGCTTACTATCGTGCTTGCAACTGGTGTGTGGCGAATGGGCAAGCGAAACGCTTTAGTGAAAAAAATGCATGCTGTAGAGGCGCTAGGACAGGTGGACATTCTTGCTGTGGACAAGACGGGAACACTTACCAGAAACGAGATGGTGGTTCAAAAAATCTACACGAACGGCAAATTTTTTAAAGTCGGCGGTGTTGGGTACGAACCGCATGGAGAAATCATTTTAAGTGGAGCGGAGGTAGAGGTGGCAAACCATACGGAGCTTTTGCTTCTTGGGAAAATTTCATCATTGTGCGCCAATGCACGAGTGTTGTGGAGCGAAGAAACAAACCAATGGAACGTTTCTGGCGATCCCACAGAGGCGGCAATGCTTGTTTTGTCGCAGAAGCTAGGCTTTCACAAGGATGTGCTTGAAAATGAGTCTCCTATTATTTCTGAGATGCCGTTTGATTACAATCTAAAATATCATGCGGTGCTAAACAGAGAAGGCGATACAAATGTTTTGTCGCTTGCCGGAGCGCCTGAAATTATATTGGATTTCTGCAACACTATTTATATAGGAGGTGAGGCAGTAAATCTAAGTGAGAAAATGCGGTCTGAAATTGAATCCGTGCTTTTAGAAATGTCCAAGGAGGGACTTCGAGTGATTGCTTTGGCAACCTTTAGAGGCGCGAGTGATTTACCGAACACAACTACCCCTCCGCACGCAACATTTGTCGGCTTCTTAGGTATGCACGACGCGCTTCGCGTAGAGGTAGCATCTACTGTTATGCGGGCTCGTGAGGCAGGAGTAAGGACAGTAATGATTACTGGCGACCATAGAGCCACAGCAGAGTCCATAGCGACTGAAGCTGGGATTTTTAAAGAAGGCGATAAGATATTAACAGGCAGAGAGCTAGATATTATGTCTCCAGAGGAACTCGCGTCAGCTATCAAAAATGTTTCAGTGTTTGCTCGTGTCACTCCTGAACATAAGATAAAAATTATACGCGCTTACAAAAGCGCTGGTAACATTGTCGCTATGACAGGTGACGGCGTGAACGACGCGCCTTCATTGTCTGCGGCAGATCTGGGAGTTTCTATGGGTGTGATAGGTACCGAAGTCGCAAAATCCGCCTCGGATATTGTGCTTCTAGATGACAATTTGAACAGTATTATTTCCGCAATTGAAGAGGGCAGAAGCATTTATAAAACTATTAAGAAGGTCATCCTATATTTATTCTCCACATCAGCTGGGGAAGTTTTGACTATTACAGGCGCGATATTGCTCGGATATATGGTGCCAATTTTGCCAGCGCAGATTATTTGGCTCAACTTTGTTACAGACGGTTTCCTAGACGTGTCACTTGCTATGGAGCCAAAAGAGAAAGATATTTTGCTTGAAAAACGCTCAAAGGAATCTCGTCGTCTTGTGGATCGCCTGATGTACACGCGCATCATAATAATGGCAAGTGTGATGGCTGTTGGAACCCTGTATCTTTTTGGCGACTATGCGTACGGCGAACCGGCAAAGGCGTGGACAATATCTCTTACGCTTCTAGCGGTGTTCCAATGGTTCAACGCAGTAAATTGCCGTTCTCACAAATTGTCAATTTTCCAAATGAACCCATTTTCAAATCTGTACCTTCTCGGCGCGTTGGTAATAGTTGTCCTGCTCCAAATGTTTGCTCTGTACACGAGTTTGGGACAGAAACTATTACATACAGTTCCTCTTTCGCCATCGGAGTGGGGTACAATATTCGCAATCGCTTCGTCTATTATTGTGGTTGAAGAAATACGAAAATTCATACACCGCATTCATAGTGCAAAAACCCTTCGTCCCGTGATATAATCTGACTAATGAATAAATTGATTAAAAGTTTTGGGTGGGCGATAAATGGCTTGAGGACTGTCTGGCACGAGGAGGTGAACTTTCGCATAGAAGTTGCAATAGCTCTAGCAGTTGTCGGCGGAGGTACATATCTCCAATTTACGAAACTAGAATGGGCATTTATTATTGTTTCTATTTGCGCGGTACTCTCCGCAGAAATAGTGAACACAGCAGTTGAAGACCTTTGCAACAAAATTGAGCCGAACACTGATCCAATAATCGGTAAAATAAAAGACATGATGGGCGGAGTGGTGCTTCTTGTGTGCGCCACATCCGTAATTATTGGAGTGATGGTTTTTACTAATCACCTATAATTTTTATGGCTGTTATTGAATGTATTGCGCGGGGAGTTATAGAAGAGGAAGGCAAGATTTTACTTTGTAGAGGAAAAGGGAACAGAAACTTCTTTTTTCCCGGTGGACATATTGAAGAGGGTGAAAGCGCGCGCGTGGCACTTGAGCGAGAAATTAAGGAGGAACTTGGTGAAGATAGCGAGGTGAAGCGTTTCATTGGCGCGTCTGAAAACAAATTTCAGACAAAGAATGGGGAGGTGCATGAAATAAATCTTGTATTTGAAGTTGCGCTATTAAGTAACGGCGGGCGCGTAAGCCAAGAGGATCATTTGGAATTCGCATGGCTCACACGTGAGGAGCTTCGTGATGTAATAGTTTTCCCAAAGTCCCTCAAAGACGCCGTCCTCACCCTCCACGCAAAAGAAAAACCCTTCTGGATCACCGAAGGATTCAGTTAAAAAACCAAACGTAGCATTAGTACGCTATAGCGTACTAATGCTACGTTTGGTTTTCGCTAGTGTTTGTCGGGGGGGGTGATATACTTAACTCATTAATAATTTAGAAAATATTTTTATGAATCAACCAGCATTATGGTCTTTTGAAGGGCGCGCTTCGCGTAGTAAGTTTTGGCTCGTGTTTTTGTTGAGTATCTTTGTTTCTATTGTCGTTCTTTTGTTCACCCTTCTTGCAACGCCAGCCCTGATTCTAATGGGAGCATTTTCCCCCGTAGTTGCTTCTGTAGTAAGTATTCTCCTTAATGTTTTACTGATTCCAATATGGATTATTTCCATCGCAACAACAGTGAGGCGTTTTCACGACAGAAATAAAAGTGGTTGGTGGTATCTTATCGCACTCGTCCCCATCATAGGATTCTTCTGGATATTTATAGAATGTGGATTTTTAAAAGGAACAATCGGGGCTAACAACTTTGGAGAGGAAGAGGGGGGGAGCGCTGGTGGGACTGGCACAATGGGAACAGTAAGCACTCTATCCACAGGCGGAACTTCTCCAACCAAATTGATTATCTCAATTCTTCTTGTGATTATTCTTGTCGCGCTTGTCGGCAGGGCAATTTGGGCGTATCAAGCGGTGAGAAACGATGCATTGATTGCGAACATCAGCCTTGATATTGGTGGTGGCACCGAAAATCCTGCTAAATTTTCCGTCAACGGGGTAGAGACAGCAACCATTACAGGAACATCTTTTTCTGTTCCAAACATAGAATCTACTACTGTAAAACCAACCACAAATCAAGTTAAATCAGAAATAGACAAATATGACGTTGAGCTGTATACGCTCAGGCAAGGTGTTACTTCGGTTTCAAAAATTATTGATGGAATAAACAGAACAATTACATATACAAGAAGTATGAATAGCATAGAAAGAAAGGTGAATTTCTCTCGTCCTGATGGATCCAGCAATACATTAACCGCCACTATAGACTTGGACGCGAAAGATAAACTGCCGGCGGCAATAAATGAGATGGAAGACGAATTCGCAAGAGACTGTAAAAATGCTTCCACAAAAGAATGTTCAGCATCTAAAATGACGCTAGATTATATAAAGGCAAACTGTGTAGCTATCCAAACAAATGAAGAAGTAAGCGCCTGCATGATTGCTGGCGTAATGAGCGCATGGGCAAATCAAAATCAATAACGAATTTAAACTATACCTCCCATGGCTTATAAAATTCTAAAACCAGAGGTTATGAGCGTGTCGAGTACTGCTTGGAAGCAAGCCAAAACAAGTTGGTGGTTTTGGGGATTTGTAGTTGCTTCTTTTTCCGAAGCCTACTTTTTGGGCAACTACTGGCTGTTCCTGCTGATTATGTTCTATATAATGTCGGCGACCAATAAGGCAAGAGATGCTTTTTGGAATCAAGTTGCAAAAAATAATGGATGGCAATATAAGGGTGTGGTGGACGACGTAGGTGAGCCTGGAATAATGTTCAAGCAAGGTAAAGGTCAAGACATTACTCATCTCATTGAAGGGAGGGTAGAAGGGAGACCTTTTAGAATGTTTAATTATTCGTTTAAAATCGGTGAGGATAAGAACGAAACATCATACTGGTATACTGTTTTTGCATTTAAGTTTGATGGAACATTTCCTCATATCTATTTGAACAATAAGCACAATTCTTATAGTATAAGCGCAGGAGAAAAGCTCCCCATCCCCAGAGAATTTGAAAAGCAGTTTACTTTGTCCGCTCCTCGGAAATATGAAACAGAAGCATTGGAGATTTTTACCCCAGACATATTTACGAAGTTATTGGATGGCGGGTTTACTCATGATGTTGAGCTGGTAGATCACGAACTTTTGATGTTTGTTGACGGAAGCACGGATAATTTTAAAAAATTGGAAAAAGAATTCAATAGAGCAGTGGAACTTGAAGAGTTGTTTGACGAAAAACTGGATAGATTTAAGTTTGAGAGGGTTGGCAATTTATCAACTGGCTTAAAAGAACACTAAAGCCCGATACTCTTCTTTAGTTCTGCGAGTTCTTCTCCGATAATTTCGCGATACGCACCTTCTTTAAGGTCGCCCAATTTAATATTCATAATACGAACACGCTTGAGCTCAAGTACTTGATAGCCTTCGGCGGCGCACATACGGCGAATCTGGTGCTTTTTTCCTTCGGTAAGCACAATACGGAAAAGAGTTTCTCCGGCGCGACGCGCTTTTGCGGGCTTGGTTTTGTATGTTTCTATTAAAATTCCGCGCTCAAGATGTCGCACAAAAGTGTCTGTAATTTTTTTATCTACTTTCACCAAGTATTCTTTTTCGTGCACACGGTCTGGCGAAAGCACGCTGTCAGTTAAACGTCCGTCGTTTGTGAGAATTACAAGCCCCTCCGAGTCTTTGTCTAAACGACCAAGAGGGAATAGCCCGCGGAGAGCGGGAAGTGAAGACTTGATACTCTCACCTTCTGTCTGAGCGTCTGTGGAAATGCCTCTCGGCTTGTAGTATGCGAGATAGCGATGCGAACCCTCCATCTTTGCAATGACTTTTTCTGAAACTTCTACTTTGTCGTCTGGGTTTGAGACTTTGTCGCCAAGCACGGCAACATTACCATTTATTTTCACAAGCCCTTTGGTAATGAGCTCGTCGGCGCCTCGACGCGTGGAAAAACCCTTGTGAGCGAGGTAACGGTTGAGACGAACAGGGAATTCTAGAGGTTCCATTGGACACAAACCATACCATTTTATCACTAAAAATCAAAATCCGTATAATCTCCAACCCCAGAGCGAGGCAATTCGTTAACAAACGAATATGCGTGCAACAGAAAAGGATCTTGCCGAGCGACCGTTATCCCCAATTTTTTTGCACACTTTTATATTCCACATGTTACAATGGTGAAGATACCTTTACATTAAATTATGCGAGTACTTATGTTCGGATGGGAGTTTCCTCCTCATAACAGTGGTGGGCTAGGCACTGCGTGTTTTGGTCTTACTCGCGCGCTCGCCGGAAGGAAAATTGATGTACTTTTTGTACTTCCAAAAAAAGTTGGTGTATCTGCGGACTTTATGAACATTCTTTTTGCGGATACGCGCAAGGTAAAATTTTTGGAAATTGAAACACCGCTTAAACCATACGTAACATCAGAGGGATACATCCACGAACGCGACAAAATTCTCTCGGATATTTACGGAAACACTCTTATGCAGGAGGTTCGTCGCTATGCTCTCCGCGCTCGCGATATCGCAAAGAAAGAAAAGTTTGATGTCATTCATGCGCACGATTGGCTGTCTTTTCTTGCTGGAGTAGAGGCGAAAAAAGTATCTGGTAAACCGCTAATACTTCATATGCACGCAACCGAGTTTGACCGCACTGGCGGACAAGGCGTGAATCAGGATGTGTACAATATAGAACGCGAAAGTATGAACTACGCCGACGGCATTATCGCTGTTTCAAATTTCACTAAAGAAAAGATTGTTCAGCACTATGGTATTCCTAGAGAAAAAATTGAAGTGGTGCACAACGGCATTGATGAATGTGACTACGCGAATATTCCTGATAGACTTACAGAGCTCAAAAAGTCAGGGCAAAAAATTGTTCTCTTTGCAGGGCGCATTACAATTCAAAAAGGACCTGAGTATTTTATTCGCGCCGCGAAACGAGTGCTTGAAGTAAATCCGAATGTGCTTTTCCTTGTCGCGGGCTCGGGCGATATGGAAAGGCAGATGATGCTTGAAGCAGCGTACCTCGGTATTTCTGACCGAGTGCTCTTTGTAGGGTTTCTTCGCGGAAATGATTTGAACGCGGTGTATAAAATCGCAGACTTGTTTGTAATGCCTTCTGTGTCGGAACCGTTTGGCATCACTCCTCTTGAATCAATCATCTCTGGAGCTCCTGTGCTCATTTCAAAACAATCTGGTGTTGCAGAGGTGCTTACTCACGCTCTGAAAACAGACTTCTGGGATACAGAAGATATGGCAAACAAAATACTAGGTGTCATATCGCATCGCTCACTTAAGGACACTCTCTGGGGCAACAGCCGTGAAGAAGTAAAGAAAATTAGCTGGGATACTGCAAGCAAAAAATGTATTGATTACTATGAAAAAATTATTTGCGCATGCGGAGTTACGCCAGAAACAAGATACATCTAGTATAGTTATTTTAGTATATCTGCTACAATGAGTCTGTATAAATTTTGCATTCACTTTTGACTTTACACTTTTAACTTTCGACTAGTCTTATGGCATCAATATGTTTTTATTTTCAAGTGCATCAACCGTTCCGCGTAAAGGATTATCGCGTTTTTGATATTGGGCGAGACAGCGAGTACTTCAATGATAGTTCAGAGCGTTCCATAAACAATAAAAAAATTTTAAATAAAGTAGCGGGGAAGTGCTACCTGCCTGCAAACGCGGTGATGCTTGAGCTTTTGAACAAGCATCCAGAATTCAAAATAAGCTTCTCTTTCTCGGGAGTATTTTTGGACCAACTTCAGGAGTTCAGCCCAGAAACATTGGAGTCGTTTCAAAAACTTGTTGCGACAGGTCGTGTGGAAGTCCTAGAGGAAACCTATTATCACTCACTTTCTTTTCTTTACTCGCCAGAAGAATTTCGCCGTCAAGTAAAGATGCATCGCGAAAAAATACAAGAGCTTTTTGGTGTCACTCCAACAGTATTTCGCAACACTGAGCTCATTTACAACAACGCGCTTGCTATGGAGGTTGAAAAAATGGGGTACAAAGGAATCATTGCCGAGGGAGCAGACCACGTGCTTGGATGGAGAAGCCCAAATTTTTTGTATCGTCCTCAAGGCACAGAGAATCTGAAACTCATGCTAAAAAACTACCGTCTCTCCGACGACATTGCTTTTCGCTTTTCATCAAAGGACTGGGCGGACTTTCCTCTCACTGCGCCTAAGTTTGCAAACTGGGCATCGCAAGTAAACGGCAACGGGCACGTCATCAACCTATTTATGGATTATGAGACATTTGGCGAGCACCAATGGGAAGACACAGGCATTTTTAATTTCCTTCGTCATTTACCAGAAGAAATTTATAAGCATCCGGACAATGATTTCATCACACCTTCTGAAGCTATTGAAAGGTACGAGCCCGTGTCTGAGCTAGATGTGCACAACTATATGTCATGGGCAGACGTGGAGCGTGACCTTTCCGCATGGCTCTCAAACCCAATGCAACATGACGCTATAAAGAGCGTGTATGATTTAGAGGAAGAAGTACTGGCAACAAATGACGAGAAACTCATTAGCGACTGGCGCAAACTTCAGACATCTGATCACTTCTACTATATGTGCACAAAATGGTTCAACGACGGAGATGTGCACAAATATTTTAATCCATACAATACTCCATACGAAGCGTTTATCGCATATATGAATGCGCTTCAAGATTTGCGTCTTCGCGTTGTCGGGCACCCAGCGTATGCAAAAAAGATTAAGGTAAAGGAGTTGTCGTAAGTTGTAAAGTGTATACCCCCACAACTACTTTTACGTTTTTCGTAATATTGATTTTAAAAAATTTGTTTAAGTGTGCAAAACTGCGACTAAATTCACTATGCAAAAAGTAGGTGTGGGGGTATACTTTATCATATGCCTAAGTCCCTTTCTCTTGGTAATGGAAATATTCTTGTCTGCACTGACAAGCGCGCGCAAGTGCGTGACTTTTATTTTCCGTACGTTGGACTTGAGAACCATGTCGGCGGTCATTACACGCATCGCATCGGAGTGTGGGTGGACTATCAGCTCAACTGGTTTGATAACCCAAACTGGGATATACAAATTCGCTCCGCGGACCAGTCGTTAGCTGGAGAAACTATAGCTACAAACAGAACACTTGGTGTAACTCTCAACCTTACCGACACCGTATACAACGAAAAAAATATTTTTCTCCGTGAAGTAAAAGTAACAAACGATTCCGACCGCAAACGCTCAATCAAACTTTTCTTTGGACACGAATTTGAAATATACGAATCCCACCGCGGAGACACGGCATATTTTGACCCTATCAACCATGTTGTCATTCACTACAACGGCAAACGCGTTTTTCTCATAAATGGATTATCGGAAAAAGGAAGTTTTGATGACTACACCGCAGGGATATTTAAAATAGAAGGGAAAGAGGGAAGTTTCAAGGACGCAGAGGATGGC
The DNA here is from genome assembly GCA_003489395.1 of Candidatus Yonathbacteria bacterium. Taxonomy (GTDB): domain Bacteria; phylum Patescibacteriota; class Minisyncoccia; order Phycocordibacterales; family UBA1550; genus UBA1550. The sequence goes on from DNMN01000062.1 coordinate 11,832, forward strand.
CAGCTCGCAAAAAATTTGATAGAACACGGCCCGGCCGATTCCGTTATGGGGTTCTATCTTGATATTCCCGCGCACGAATCAAAAACTATTCATTATTGGGTTGCTGTTGGAAAATCCATGAAGGAGGCGCAGGAGCTGAACAAATACATTTTGGAAAAAAATCCAGGGCATTTGCTCCGCACCACTCGCGATTTTTGGCACGCGTGGGTGAATAAATACAATTTTACTTTTTACGGACTCACGCAAGATGAAATCTCTTTGTTCAAAAGGTCTCTCCTGACCATTCGCACACACGCGGACAATCACGGAGCTATCATTGCGTCTGCTGATTCAGATATGATGCAAAACGGACGCGACACATACAGCTATATGTGGCCCAGAGACGGAGCATTCTCGGCGATAGCGTTTGATATGGCTGGGGACTTTAATGTTGCTGAACGATTTTTTGATTTCTGCGACCACGTGCTCACAGACGATGGATATTTTATGCACAAATATCGTCCAGACGAATCGTTGGGCTCCTCGTGGCACCCATGGATGAGGGACGGCAAAATAGAGCTACCGATACAGGAAGACGAAACAGCGTTGGTGCTTATAGCTCTATGGCACCATTACGCGCAAACAAAAGATTTGGAATTCATTGAAAAAATTTATAATTCTCTAATAAAACGTTCCGCTGATTTTATGGTTGGATATCGCGACCCTAAAACACAGCTTCCGAAAGCGTCCTACGATTTGTGGGAAGAAAAATTCGGCATTCATACCTTTACCTCAGCGTCTGTGTACGGGGCGCTTATGGTCGCGGCAAAATTCGCGAAGCTTTTAGGTAAGGAAAAGAGCGAACACATTTACACAACAGCCGCTTTTGAAATCCGCCAATCCATCCTCAATTATTTGTATGACGAAGAGCAGGGAATTTTTGTAAAAATGATTAACGTCGCCGAGGATGGGAAAATTACTTACGACCGCACTCTTGATATGTCCAGCATTTACGGAATTTTTGCCTTTGGAGTTCTTGATGTGGAGGACCCTCGTCTTGCGCGAGCTGTTAAACAAGTTGAAGACCGACTTTTGGTAAAAACTGCAGTAAGCGGTATTGCTCGTTACGAAGGGGACATTTATTTCCGCGACACAACTGGTGTACCTGGGAACCCGTGGATTATCACCACTCTGTGGCTCGCTCAATACTATATTGCGAAAGCAAAAAAGGAAGCGGATTTTACTCCAGTGCATCAGTGGCTAGCGTGGGCCGTAAAGCACGCAGGCCCTTCAGGAGTATTCTCCGAGCAACTTCACCCGTACAGCGGAGAGCTTCTTTCAGCCACTCCTCTTACGTGGAGCCATTCGGAATATATTATGACCATTGTAAAATACCTGGACAAACTGGAGGAGTTGGGAATTTGTCTCAAGTGTAACCCGATGTATACGGAAAGCTAGTGGTGTAGTGTGAAATTGCGGTAAGATTTTCTGCAAAAAAGCGTCTCAAAATAGTGGCGAAAAAGAACGAGTAAAAAAAATCGTAGATTTTGGTTTTTCGATTTTGCTTGCTACAATAGTCACTATGTATATCCTGTTTGATATTGGGGGCACAAAAATGAGGGTTGTGGCGGCTGACCGAGATAAATTTCTCGGCGAGCCTGTTGTCGTTTCTACGCCAAAGGATTTTGGCGAGGGTATTGATACACTGAAGCGCATCATTGATAATCTCGCGCAAGGTCTCGCATCTGAAAATCGCGCTGTAACAGCAATCGTGGGTGGTATTGCAGGTCCTTTGAACGACCTTCAAACATTGCTCGTAAAAAGCCCGAATCTTCCTGGCTGGGTTGGGCACGATATTAAGGAAACTCTCCACGCGACCTACAAGGTGCCTGTGGAACTTGAAAATGACGCCGCACTCGTTGGTCTAGGTGAAGCGCACTTTGGAGCGGGACGAGGCAAATCAATAATCGCGTATCTAACTGTGAGCACAGGTGTTGGTGGCGCGCGTATCATCAATGGAAAGATTGATCGCTCTTCGCTCGGCTTTGAACCAGGACATCAAATCATTGACCCAGACAACACTCTTTGCCCAAAGTGTGAAGGCAACGACCTAGAGGCATACGTGTCAGGTACTGCAGTTGAAAAACGTTTTGGAATGAAGCCGTACGAGATACACGACGACGCGGTATGGGACGAACTCGCAAAGTTTCTTGCGTATGGACTCAACAACACTATTGTTCACTGGTCGCCAGACATTGTTATTGTTGGCGGTTCAATGATGAAGGAGGTCGGCATTCCTATCCCGGCTGTTCGCAAACATCTCGCAGAAGTTTTAAAAATATTCCCGCAAATTCCAGATGTTGAAAAAGCAGAGCTCGGTGATTTTGGCGGTCTTTACGGCGCGCTCGCTCACGCTCGCGCGCATTACTAATAAATATGGACGACGTATACAAACGATCCCTTAGTCTTCACAAGAAGCACAAGGGTAAAATTGAAGTAATAAGCAAAGTTCCTCTCACAAATCGCGAGGAACTTTCTCTTGCATACACACCAGGAGTGGCAGAGGCCTCGCGCGAGATTGGGCGAGATGAATCGCTTGTTTACGATTACACGATAAAAGGCAACACGGTTGCCATTGTTTCCGACGGCTCGGCAATCCTTGGTCTTGGTAACCTCGGAGCGCATGCAGCTATCCCTGTGATGGAAGGCAAGGCTGCAATCTTTAAAGAATTTGCTGGGATAGACGCATTCCCAATTTGTGTGAACACGCAGGATGTGGAAGAAATTATTGCGCTCGTGAAAAATATTTCGCCTGTTTTTGGCGGAATTAATCTTGAAGACATTTCTGCTCCACGTTGTTTTGAAATTGAGGAACGACTGCGCGCGGAACTTCCAATACCAGTGATGCACGACGACCAGCACGGCACTGCGACGGTGGTGCTCGCAGGACTTATCAACTCTTTAAAACTTCGTGGGAGTAAAAAGGAGGATGTGCGTGTAGTAATGAGTGGCGCTGGCGCCGCTGGCACTGCTATCACAAAACTTCTACTTGAGTATGGATTCAAACATTTCATCATCTGCGACACTAAAGGCGCGATATTTGAGGGACGTGGCGATTTGAATTCTGAAAAAGAAACGCTTGCGCGCATAACGAATAGTGAAAAGAAAGCTGGAACGCTTGCAGAGGTTCTAAAAGACGCAGACATTTTTATCGGCGTTTCAAAGGGCGGGCTGTTAACAGCAGATATGGTGAAAACAATGGCGGATAAACCAATCATTTTCGCTCTTGCAAATCCAATACCAGAAATTATGCCTGATGCCGCCAAGGAAGCAGGCGCATTTGTAGTTGCAACAGGACGCTCTGATTTTCCAAATCAAATAAATAATTCATTAGCTTTCCCAGGAATCTTCCGCGGAGCTCTAGACAACCGCATCAAACAATTCAACGAACAAATGTTCATTCGCTCGGCAGAAGTATTAGCAGGATATGTAAAGGACCCAAAACAAGACCAAGTGCTTCCTTCAATGTTTGATAAGGGAATTGTTGATGTTGTTAAAGAGGTGATTCGCGATTAAAAAGAAAACCCAGCCATTCTAGAATGGCTGGGTTTTTACAAACAAAGAAACTCAGGCTCGCATCAATGTTACAAACTGCATCGCGTGCTTGTTTTTTTCGTCAGAAGGATGAAACTCCTCTTTTTTTGAACGCCACTCATTCAGTGGCAACAGTGGAAAAAAAGTGTCCCCGTGATAATTCGCTATAATGCGTGTCATATGAACAACTCGCGTTTGAGGAAGCGAAATAAACTGATGATAAATAGACTCGCCACCTGCAACAAATATGCGACTTCTGGTTCCAAGCCTCACAATGGAGTCTATGTTTGAGACCCCGATGCAATCAGGAAACCGCTCCATTTTTTGCAAATCATGTGTTAACACGTAAATCTTGCGACCAGGAAGAAGGTTTGTCCTGCGACGAAACATTCTGCAGAGAGAATTAAGCGTGTTGTAACCTATGATTATGGAACTATTGCTGTGTCCCGTGGTAATATCCCTGAAGTGCTTCAAGTCTCTTGGCAGATGCCCCCATGGCAACTGTCCTTTGTACCCAATCACATTGTCTTTTGCTACTGCAACAATAATTTCAAATGCTGGCATGATGCCCCCCTTTTGTTTGGTTAATGATATAGAACTTCCGATTGTTATCCTACAAATATTTACGCATTGTGTCAATGTATGCTAGACTACCTTCCAATGACGGCTATCTCGTTTAAAATAGAGAAAAAGATGCCAGGGCAAAAAGCTCTCGGTAGGGCTGGCACAATAACCACCCCTCACGGAGA
>DNMN01000046.1 GCA_003489395.1 Candidatus Yonathbacteria bacterium
GCGGCGTTAGCATATTTTAATATTGACCTCAGAACAATTTTTGAAAATCCAATCGTTCAAAAGATTGGCAGTATATTCGTCGTAGCGTGGTCTGAATTCATAAAGCCACTCATTGTGTACCTCTACACGAGCATTTACGGGTTGTTTAATTAGGGTTCAAAATAGGATAGAGGCATAGGCACATCCAAGGCAAGGCATCTTTTACGCCCTGAAAATGCTACTACATGTATTAACTGTCGTAAAAGATATATTGTGCGACGTACATATATAAATAAGCTCAATACAACCAAAACCCCACTAAACCCTCTTCTCTTCCGCCATTACCATTGAGAGCGATGTCAGAGCAAGCGATGCTATGGCGCCTATAACGAACGTCCAGTTTAGATTTATAAACGTCACCAAGACGGCCACAGAGCCGAGCGCAACAAGCCTACCCACCTGCATAGCCATTTCGGACAGTACGGTAAACTCGTCCACATAATGCCCCTGGTCGGCTGCCAGATCGTAAAATATCGCGTCGTACGAGGTGTCCGTCATCACCTTTGCTATCTTGTGGTATAGCCCAACTATAAACACATGGAACGCTGTCAAAACAAATATTTTCACAATCCAACCGAACGCGTACAAAATGCTCCCTGCCCGAAGCATCTGGTGCTTCTGCCCTAGGCGGTCTAGGTAGTGTCCAAACATATACTGAAAGAGCACGGTGACGCCCAAGATAAAACTAGACAGCGCGCCGACTTTAAAATAATCTCCTTGCAAAAGTAAAAAAATAAAAATAGGCCACACAATGACACCGATAGTCTCCTCGGCTCCTGTGGCTACAGACGCCCATACCACTGCCCTATTCTTTTTTGAAAAAAGTTCGCGCCACGCTCGCGCATAGTCCCAGCTGAATTTTTCATTTGTTCGCGGTACCAACGCAAATGGAATTGTTCCAAACACATATACAACAATAGCGATGAGAAAAAGAGCTTGCATTGAAAATGCCTCTATAATGTATCCTGCGAGTATTGGCCCAACAACTCCAAGCAGTGTGATAGTAGAAAGCATTAGCCCGACCTGCCCTCCCCTTCTTCCTGTGTTTGTAAAAATCGCAAAGTCTACGTGGTAAGGAATCCAAAAAAGAAGTCTGAATATGATTACAAAAAGAAGCGAGATAGGCAAAAGATTCCACATATTGTCGGGGGTCGTATAATAATACGCGGTGTTGATGACGACCGCTGAGAGGCTCGCGAGTACGAGCGCTTTGCGAAAACCGAATTTATTTAAAAACTGCGCGCCAAACGCGACAAGAAAAAGATACACACCGCTCGCCACTGCGTAGTACGCCATTACGAGTGGAACATTTCCACCTGAAAGGTTGTAAATAAAAATTGGAAGAAATACACCGAGGAGTCCGCTTGATATCGCCATCACCATTCGCCCAAAGTATAGTCCGAAGAACCCTTGTCTTTTTTCTTTGCTCGTTAATAAATAATCTGAGTTTTCCATAACACTGTTTGTTTAGTATAGCAGAATATGGATATAAAAAAGAACGCTCCATAACAGAGCGTTCTAAAAAAATGGAACTTTTGGTGTGTTGATTGAGACTCTCCATTTCTTGACATACCTATTCCCTTGCAGATCTTTTGTATAAAAAACCTTTCCATTCATTTGTTTACCAGACATAATGCATGAGATGATCCTCTCGTCAGCTGGCATCATGTCTTCAAAAGGAGCATCATCAACGGAATAAAGTTGCGGAGGTCCCATTTCTGCCGTCTCTGCTGGCTCACCAATGTATTTATCAAGAAGATAGAAAGAAACGTCCATAAAAAAATCGTTCTCATCCCGACTTCCTTCTTTGAAAAAACGAATGTGTGCAGCCAGTATGAGATCTTCTTCCTTTGCAGTTACTTCAGACTCAGAAAACAGCTCGCGGATAGCACATGCAGTGAGTGAGTTGTTGTCCTCAGCTTCAAGTTTTCCTCCGTACCCATTTGGCTTCATTGACCCTACCAATGCTTGCCCATTCGTGTGTATGTCTTGTTTCTTCCTTGCGAGGTAAAATCGCAGTACGCCATCCTTGCCCATTTTAAGGAGAAAAATGACGGTGGCAAATTTATCCAGTGGTTGTAGTATATCCATGATTTTTCCCCAATTTTGCTTATCTCGTTCAATATTACCCTTTTACTTTTTAATTGCAAATTGAGCTAACGGACAGTCGGTGTGTTTGCAGTGGGCGGTACAGTATCCCCTGCCGTATAGAATAAGCAAGTGTGAAAACCTCACCCAGTCTTTTTTTTGGGACTATTTCCACAAGGTCGCGTTCAATTTTTACCGCATCTTTGTTTTTGGTTAGTCCGAGCAGACGCGAGAGACGAATGACGTGTGTGTCAACGGCAATGCCCTCTGCTATGCCGTAGAGTTCTCCCAAAACAACGTTTGCAGTTTTTCTTCCGACACCAGGAATCGCAATCATCTCCCCCATCGTTGTTGGAATTTTCCCACTGAAATTATTTTTAATTACGCGCGCAGCGGCAAGAATATTTTTTGTTTTTGCTTTGTAGAAACCTGTTGAGTAAATATATTTTTCAAATTCATTCGGCTTGGCGGAGACATAGTCATCTAGAGTTATATATTTTTTAAAAAGTTCCTTTGTAACCTCATTCACTTTTTTGTCGGTGCATTGCGCAGACAAAATGACCGCCACCAGAAGCTCAAATGGTTTTTTGTAATGAAGCGCGCATTTTGGTTCAGGGAAAAGTCGTGTAAGTACGCGCAATATTTTAGGTAACTGCGAATTTGTTTTTGAATCCATTTCCTACGAATGAATTATCGGATACTCTGCAAACTCGGGTAGCAAATTTTTACCGTAGAGTAGGCGTGAAAATGCTTCTGCTTCCATTTGCGCGCCAGTGAGGCCGTGGTGAGGCTTTGGCTCTTCTGGTAGGCCAACATATTTTAAAATTGTATCAAGGCTCAAGTCTGCGCGGTCGTTTTTGTGTTGAACAGGGACCCCGCGTTTTATCATATCCATATACGCCATTGAATTTAGGTCCAGCGTGCGAAATGAAAAATGCCATCCGATACTCCCTCGCGCGAATGAGTCATTTAAAAAATCGCGGTCAAATGATGGATTTTGCCCCGCGAGAGTTTTGTCCTCGCATTGTTCAATCCAATGCAAAAAATTATCCATCAGTTCTTTTAGTGAATGCTTCTTAGGATCCATACACTCTTGTTTTGTGAAGCCATTTACGGCGATAGCGTCGCTCATAATACTTGCTCCTTCCCACATTCGGCACTCGCCATAAAACTGCCTTTCTGGATGTTCAAAGTCCACAGCCCCAATACTTAAAATAGAGTGCTTGCGCGGGTCTAGCCCCGTTGCCTCAATATCTGCGACGATCATAATCTATTGATTGTACCACAGTTGCCAAAATATTCATTTACCCCGCTATACACGTATAATATACTAT
>DNMN01000011.1:0-1387 GCA_003489395.1 Candidatus Yonathbacteria bacterium
GAGGATATAACCCGTCTTGATAACCGCAACGCGTACATGAGTATGCTCGTGAACGGACAACCAGCAAAACCATTCAATATAGAAACACTACCTCTAAAACAGGGGAACCCAGAGCTTGCAGAGCAACTAAAACAGCTTTCATATCTAAAATACGGCGCCCCTCGCGAGGAAGTAGAAGCGGAGATTATGGGGAGGTATCGTGGGTAAATAATTTTGCTACAAAATTATCACCCGAGCACTTGTAATCAAATGTTTTAGAGTGGGGCATAGCGACTTGACAGAAACCATCCAATGTATATACTTTAGGTACTATGAAAACAGCGATGATAAATATTAAGACAGATAGGATCGTGAAGGAGGAAGCACAGAAACTTGCGGCTGAACTCGGTTTTTCTTTGTCGGCGCTTGTGACGGCGTCACTTAAACAATTTGTTCGTACTCGTGAGGTGCAGTTTTCGGCTGCGTATCGCATGACGCCGTATCTTGAGGGGATAATAAAAGAAGTTGAAAAGGATATTAAGGCAAAAAAGAATCTTTCTCCTGCGTTTACGAACATGAAGGATATGGACGCGTACCTCAATGCTTTGTAATAAAAATGAAAAGCATTCTTTTACATAAACATTTTGAAAAGAGGTACTCGAAACTTTCCAAGAAAATTAGGGAGGCTTTCAAGATACGAAAGAATCTTTTTCTTGAGGACATGCATAGCCCAACCCTCGGCACTCATGCGCTAAATGGTAAATATAAAGGGTATCAAAGTTTTAATGTGACTGGCAATATTCGAGTAGTGTATAAAGAAGAAAAAGAAGACATCTTTCTTTTTGTTGATATTGGCACGCATCCGGAATTGTACTCGTAATTTGCCCGCTCGTGGATTTTTTGCTAGGATGTCCCTATCTTAATAGTTAATAATTGAGCGAGGCGATGGAATTATGATTAGTTTTTCTAGTCGCTTTGCTCCTTAAAAATCAATCATGTCACATCCAAAAGAAGAGCAGGTACTTATTATTGTAAAACCAGACGCAATTCAACGTGGGCTTTTGGGCGAAATCACAACTCGTTTTGAGCGAAAGGGACTCAAAATTGCGGGAATGAAAATGATTGAGCTTGAGGACGCTCTTTTGGAAGCGCACTATTCTCATATCGCGGACAAGCCATTTTTCGCTGGGATTAAGGCGTTTATGAAGGCGTCTCCTGTTGTGGTAATGGTGCTCTCTGGTATCAATGCGGTGTCCGCAACACGCATCATCGTCGGACCCACAAAGGGATACGATGCAGATGCAGGAAGTATTCGCGGTGACTTGTCTCTCTCTATTCAGTCAAATGTTGTACACTCATCAGACTCTGTAGAAAACGGAAAGGCGGAAGTTGCGCGCTTCTTCAAGAA
>DNMN01000011.1:1406-4306 GCA_003489395.1 Candidatus Yonathbacteria bacterium
CCTCGTATCTCCGGCGTGTGAGCAATTACTTGATTACAGAGACCTTGCATCAAGCAGGGTTTTTGTTTTCTAATAATTTTGCAACATTGCAAAAAATATATGGCAGGTGTAGAGTGAATGTAGGGTTGTTTGAGGTATTGTCTCCTAAATTATTGACAAGGGAGCCCTATATTTTCGTACGCCGATTTTTGTTGAATGAAAATTCATTGGCAAAAATTGGCGTACGATTGCGGGCACCCACCTGGATTTTCCAGAGTCAGTACCTTATTCCAACCCTACATAAAAGCTCATCGCCTCTGCGATGAGCTTTTTCAATGTAACTCCTCACGCATCCACATCTACTTTGTTGCGAGTGCGTAGTTTTTTGTCACCATATCTAATGTATGCCTCCAAAAAACTACGCACTCGCGCCTCGTATCTGTGGCGCGTGAGCAGTTCCATTCTGAGACGGCATTTGTGAATGTGATATACTTTAGAAATGCCGTTCCCAATAATTCTCGTTATATTTCTCATTGCGATTGCGGTCGTAAACGCTCTCGCAGATGTAAATCACTGGTACTGGACAATGAAATGGTTTGATACACCGATGCATATTGCAGGAGGCGCTTGGCTCGCAGGGTTTGGCGTGTGGTGGCAATATTTTAGGCGCGGGGTTGTCGCGCCGGGATTTCTGCAACTACTCGGCGTGTGTCTCGTTTACGCGCTTTCCATAGGTCTCCTTTGGGAAGCTTACGAGGCAGTGGTCAGTTTCTTTACTGTGGGTCATATGAATGAAATCCCAGATACACTCGGAGACCTTTTATTTGATATAATAGGAGGAACAACAGTCGCAATTTTAGTATGGAATCGCGCAAAATTAAAAACCACAAAAATATAATGAAACTCAAATTTTACGGCGCGGCGGGCGAGGTGACTGGCTCAAACCACATCCTTGAGGGTGATGGTGTTAGCATTATGATTGACTGCGGTTTTTTTCAGAGTGTGAAGGTGTGTGACGACAAAAACAGCGACCCATTCCCATACAATCCAGCGACAATTGACGCTCTTTTTGTCACACACGCGCACCTAGACCACGTGGGACGTATCCCCAAGCTAATGAACGAGGGGTTCAAGGGCAAAATCTACTCCACACCTCCAACTCGTGACATCGCAAAGCTAATGCTTGAAGACACACTCCGCGTTATTGCGCGCGAGGCAAAAGCAGACGGTCACGAGCCCCTTTACTACGAAGATGCGGTGCAAAAAGCTTTTGATCATTGGGAGGCGATACCATACGACAAGGAAATTGTTTTTAAAGACGACCTTCGTGTGAAGTTTCGTGACGCGGGGCATATTCTTGGTTCCGCTATGGTAGAAATGGACCACAACGGAAAGAGGCTAATTTTCTCCGGCGACCTCGGCGCTTCCTCAGTCCTAATGCCGGATTCTGCGCTACTTTCAAACGTAGACTACCTCGTAATGGAGGCTGTATATGGCGACCGCATTCACGAGGACCTCGCCGAGCGAGCAAATAATTTCAGAAAAGTAATTGAGGAAACAATCGCGCGTGGCGGGGCGCTAGTTATCCCGGCTTTCTCAATTGAACGTACTCAGGACCTCCTATTTGAGCTAAATGAAATGATAGAAAATAATTTGATTCCCGAGATTCCCGTTTTTGTGGATTCTCCTCTTGCGATACGCGTTACAAAAGTTTTCAGTGATAGCAAATCGTATTTCAACAAGGAAATTCAGGACACGATTAAAGGAGGAGATGACATCTTCAAATTTCCAAAACTACGTTTTACTGAGCGTTCTCAGGATTCCATTGCGATAAAGGACGTTCCAAACCCAAAGATTATTATCGCAGGCTCTGGTATGTCAAACGGCGGTCGCGTGCTTCATCACGAGAGAAACTATTTACCCGACCCAAAGAGCACTTTGCTTCTCGTCGGATACCAAGCTGTTGGCACAATGGGTCGCTCGCTTCAAGAGGGTATGAAAAGCGTGAGGATTTTTGACGAAGATGTTCCGGTACGCGCAAAGGTTGTCACGATACAGGGGTACTCTGCGCACAAGGATATGAACGCGCTTCTAGAATTCGTGACGGAAATGCAAGACTCTCTCAAAAAAGTTTTTGTGGTGCACGCAGAAATGGGAGCTGGACTTTTCTTTGCTCAACGCGTGCGAGATTATTTAGGAGTAGATACACGTGTGCCGAAGTCGGGGGATGTTATTGANNATTATGGGAAACGACCAACATCATCATTTGAAATTAAAAATCTGCGTATCAGGAGCAGCGGACACCACATATTGTGGAGACAACGCACTTGAGAGCGCAAAAGAACTCGGGCGAGAGATTGTGCGTCAGGGTGGTATTCTTGTTACTGGCGCAACGACAGGGTTTCCGCTCTGGGCGGCGATGGGCGCAAAAGAAGCAGGTGGTGTTTCCATTGGCCTTTCCCCCGCATCAAACGAAAAAGAGCATGTTGAGACGTACGGACTTCCACTAGACTATTTGGATATTATTATTTATACCGGTTTCGGATATTCTGGACGAAACCTTTTGCTCACTCGCGCATCGGATGGGGTTATTGTAGGTTGCGGACGTATTGGCACAGTAAACGAATTCACTGTGGCATTTGAAGACCACAAGCCACTCGGGGTTCTTCGCGGAGCATGGGATATGGACGAGGTGCTTATTGATATGCTTGAAAAAAGCCATCGCAAAGAGGAAGGCAAAGTTGTTTTTAACGAAAGCCCAAAAGACCTCGTTGCGAATCTTATTAATGTCATTACCGCAGGAAAGACATGCGACCTTGGCGAGAAGTGTCCTCAGTATGTATACGAAAACTATGACGGCGCCGGTGGGCCAAGCATGGGCGAAGGGGAGAGGATTATGTAACAACAAAAGAAAAAACCGA
>DNMN01000013.1 GCA_003489395.1 Candidatus Yonathbacteria bacterium
TATATTATACGTGTATAGTGATTAAATGGTTAAAAAAGTTTGAGCGTACAGGATTTTTTTGTTACAATAAGAGCAACATATGAGCTCGCGCACGAAACGAATAGCAACAGGCATTGATGTCGGCACGCACGCCACGCGCGTTGTTGTTGTAGAACACTCTCGCGGAGAAGCGCCCGTAATCATTGGAACCGGTATTTCAGAGACTCGCGGGCTTCGTCACGGATACATTGTAAACAAATCAGACGCAATTCGCAGTATTAAAAACGCCATCGCTCACGCGGAAAGGATGGTTGGTTTTAAAATCAAAAGCGCAATACTTTCTGTTGGCGGAGTCAGTCTTGAATCTGCCATTTCGCACGGCACCGCCGTCATCTCGCGCTCTTCTGGCGAAGTAAGCGAAATGGACATTAGAAAAGCGATGGTGGAGGCGGAAGAAAACCTCACACACCTCACAAACAAGCGCATCATCCACCGCACCCCGCTTCGTTATAAACTGGACAACAAAGAAGTCCTCGGCGACCCTATTGGGATGACCGGCACAAAGCTTGATGTCAAAATGCTTTTTGTTACCTGTCTGGAACAGCATTTGAACGACATAGTCCGCACTATTGAGGAGCTGGGTGTTGAAGTAGACGAAGTGGTTCCATCCCCAATCGCCGCAGGAATGGTCGCGCTAAACAAAAAACAAAGGTCTGTCGGATGCGCTCTTGTAAACATCGGCGCGGAAACAGTTTCTATTGCTGTATTTGAAAACGACACACCGATTTCACTCCAAATATTCCCAATCGGTTCAACCGACATTACCAACGACATCGCTCTCGGATTAAAAATCCCGCTTCAAGAAGCAGAAAAAATAAAACTTAGCGGACCCGAAGGAATTTATTCAAAAAAGAAACTAGAGGAAATTATTGAAGCGCGTCTTGATGACATTTTTGAACTCATTGATTCACATCTGAAAAAAATCGGACGCAGTGGCCTCCTCCCTGCTGGCGTGGTTCTCACTGGCGGAGGCGCAGGCATTGCAACAATAGAAGATCTTGCAAAAGCGGTGCTCAAACTTCCATCGGCAGTCGCGCATCCATCTATCGCAAACGGTGGCAAACATCCAGTAAAAGATTCTTCGTGGCTCGTGGCATACGGACTCGCGGTTTACGCGCTCCAGAAGCCAACTGACACAATTGAAACTGGTTTTGGCGATGTTTTGCAAACTCTAAAAAGCTGGATTAAGCCATTTTTGCCTTAAAAACTATCAATTTGTATTCCATTTCTCCTTCTGGTATTCTAATGGTAATTAACAGTTTTTAAATCAGACCATCAGTCATGCCAAAAGTACAACCGGAAGTAGAAGCATTCGCGCGAATCAAAGTTATAGGAGTCGGTGGCTCCGGAAAGAACGCGGTGAATCACATGGTCACATCAAAAATCAAAGGTGTTGAATTTATTGTAATGAACACTGACGCGCAAGATTTGCATCACTCGCTCGCGCAGAAAAAAATTCACATCGGAAAAAATCTCACACGCGGACTAGGTACTGGCATGAACCCGGAGATTGGTCGCAAGGCGGCGGAAGAAACAAAAGAAGAAGTGCAGGGTGTCATCAAAGGCGCTGACATGGTGTTCATCGCTGGAGGAATGGGTGGTGGTACCGGCACAGGCGCGGCGCCTATCGTTGCTGGCATAGCAAAGGAGCATGGCGCTCTTACTATTGGTGTTGTTACACGCCCATTTACATTTGAAGGCTCTCATCGCGCGCGAATCGCAGAAGCAGGTTTGGACGAGCTTCGCAAAAATGTTGACGCTCTTATTGTTGTTCCCAACGACCGCATTATGAGTGTCGCTGACAGAGATACAACTTTCAAAAATGCGTTTATGATGAGCGACGAAGTTCTTCGCCAAGCAGTGGAAGGCATCTCCGATCTTATCACTACGCCGGGAATTATCAATGTGGACTTTGCGGACATCCGCTCGGTGCTTTCAAATGCAGGCTCAGCACTCCTCGGTATTGGCTCCTCTAGCGGTGAAAACCGCGCGCAGGAGGCAGCTCTCGCGGCTATCAACTCTCCCCTTCTAGACCTTTCAATCTCTGGCGCAAAGGGCGTGCTTTTCGCTATTGCTGGCGGAGCTGACCTTCGCATGCACGAGATAAATGAGGCGGCAAAAATAATCACAGAGTCAATTGACCCAGATGCACGAGTTATCTTTGGCGCGATTATGGATGAAAAATTGAAGAAGAATGAAATAAAGATTACGGTCATAGCGGCGGGATTTCCAGAAGGTGTTGAGAAGCGCAATCTTTTCCCCGGTGGCGCAAAACAGCAAGGAGTACCGAGAGAAGAAACTAGGGAGAAGCGCGAGATCAACAACAGTTTCGTTGAGCAAGAACCAAAAAAAGTTGAGGTTGCGCGTGACAGCGTAAAAGAAAAGTATGACAAGGAGCCGGTCGCCATCATTGACCTTGATGCAGAAGGTGGCGAAGACTGGAGCGCGGTGCCGGCGTTCCTTCGTCGCCCAAAGAAGATATAGTTAAAATTATAGTACAATAAAAAAGTGAATGATATTTACGATCTCATTATAATAGGTGGAGGTCCCGCAGGAGCCGCTGCGGGTGTGTACGCAGCGCGCAAGCGTTTAAAGACGCTCATCATCGCTGAAACGTTTGCTGGTCAGTCAACAGCTTCATCTGAAATTCAAAACTGGGTTGGCACTATTGCCATCTCTGGCGAGGCGCTTGCACTTTCTTTACGAAAACACGTTGAGGCGTATGCAGACGAGCACCTCACCATATGCGAGGAAGTTGTTCAAAAAGTTGCATCACAGGTCGGTAGTTTCATTGTAACCACGCACAAAAATTCATACACGGCCCGCACTGTCCTCGTAGCCACAGGAAGCCACCGACGCAGACTTGAGGTGCCAGGTGCGGAAACTTTTGAGCATCGCGGGCTTACGTACTGCGCCTCTTGTGACGGCCCGCTTTTTGAAGGTCAGGACCTCGCTGTAGTGGGAGGTGGAAATGCCGCGTTTGAAACAGCGGCGCAACTTCTTGTGTACGCAAAAAGCGTCACGATAATTCACAGAAGCGACAATTTTAACAGAGCCGATTCCATCACTGTGGAAAAAGTGCTCTCGCACCCAAATATGCGCGCGGTAAAAAACGTGGAGATTACTGAAGTAAAGGGAGACAAATTTGTAAACGCGATTGTGTATCGTGACAAAGAGACAGACAAGGTGACAGAGCTTCCTGTTGGCGGTATTTTTGTGGAGATAGGCCAGCTTCCGAACACAGAATTTTTGAATGGTGTTGTTAGTTTGAATGAGCATGGTCATGTAATCACTGACCCTCGTACTCAAAAAACAGGTGTGCCTGGCATCTGGTCTGCGGGCGACTGCACTGACGTGCTATACCACCAAAACAATATCGCCGCAGGCGACGCAGTGCGCGCATTGGAGGACATTTTCCAATATTTGCATTCTAAATAGTCATTTGCACAATGAGTGAAAAGCAAAAAATATCACCAGAACTACAGCCGCTACGAAAGAGCGGACTCTCTGTTGGCTTCAAGGCGTCTCTCTATACTCTGATTGCATTGCACTTTCTAATTTTTCTTTCCAGCGGTTTTTTTCAAAAAATATTTCTTGAAGGCGAACAATTTATTCTAGTTATCCAAACAACGTTCCTGTTTATTTTTGTATCAATAATTTCAAACGAGTTTTCAAAATGGCAACTCTCCAAATTGCCTGAACAACATTCTATAGAAATCTTGCGCCCCAATGTTGATTTTTTGAGACAAACTGTTTTTAAAGGCGTTCACATCACATCATTTATACTACTTGTTGAGGTGGCTATTATGTTGCGTTTTGGAGCTCCTGTGATGGAGAAACTGCCACAGTCTTTTGGCTACATTGGACTCGTACTTTTTGTATCTACTCCATTCTTTTTCGTTGCGACATATTTGGCTATAAGAAACGAATTCAGAAAATTAACAGGAGATCTCGCTCTGAAAAAATAACTGAAAAAAGGTTAAACCTTTTTTCAGTCGCGCTATGGAAGGCATATTCCAATATTTGCGCTCAAAGTAAAAGTAGTAGCATTAGTAAAAAAATTACCTGCATAATAAGTNNACTTATTATGCAGGTAATTTTTTGTTAGTCCTTACTATACACGTATTTTATACTATAGTGGACAGTAGATTTAAATTATTTTTCTCAGCACTGGGAATCTCACCTGCCCGTATTGGTCTGGCCAAAATTCGTATGTCCACATTGTATCCTTGAGCAGAGCCTCAATAGCTGGGCGCTGATACTCATCGGCTTCTATATATACAGCGCCACCAGGCACGAGCAAATCCCACGCTTGATCAATTAAAATTTTATGAAATTCGTTTCCGCCGTCGTTTGCAAAAAATGCGAGGTGGGGTTCGTGCGCGACCATGTCTGGGTCCAGATTATCAATATCGCTTGGCGGAATGTACGGCGGGTTTGCAAAGATAGCGTCGTATAGACCAGTTGCTGTTTCAAGCGAGTCGCCAGGAAGAACTTTTATTTGCTCGTCTGGTATTCCACTTGCAAGAGCGCTCGCGAGAATACCAAGGGAAAGATTCGCATCAAGTTCGCTTATTTCCACAAGTGTACCGGGAATGTGTTTTGCCACTGCGAGCCCCACATTGCCCGACCCCGCGTATGCGTCAAAAGTACGAAGTGGACGTCCAAGTTCAACCTGCTTCGCCTTGAGCTCCTCTATCGCCCGCAATGCCCAGTGTGCCGTTTCCGCACGCGGGATGATTGGCTTGCACGAGAGGTCAATATGTACCCCAAGAAAATCCTTCCATCCCAAAATGTACGCATACGGCTCCCCTGCTTTGAGTCGTTCTACGTCTAGAAAAAACTCTGGAGTTTCTACTCCATTGTATTTCTCGTTGAGGAGGTGGGTGATGTTTTGGGAGAGTTCGGAATTCATAATTCGGATACTTTAGCACAGGAATATGAGTAAGGGGAGAAGGCATCTACTCTTTTACATTATTCATTTTTATTTCCCGTAATTTTCCGCAAAAAACTTTCGTGTGGCGTAACCTCACTACTACGGAAAAGAGGTGGGGAGCTAAATACGTCAGAGGCTCTTTCTAAAAATCTAGATTTAATTCCCTCAAACTCTTCCTCATCTTCAATGATATGTTGATATGATTGAGCAAGTGTTTTTCTATTTGCGTAATCTATTCTCAGATTTCCAAGATGTGTGTGTTGTTTAAGCGAATAGACGAAGAGGGTGATGAAGATAAAATTTAAAAGATAAAAACTAGGTTCTTGATACCACAGTTTCGCCGTCTCTAATTGCGATCCAAAAGATGAATATAGAACTGATGCAGTCAGGAAGAACGTTGACCAGAGACTTCGCTTAAACCACAGATCTTGCTGAATTCTATACTCGTTTTCTTGATTTGAGTATGCTGATGCGAAACGACTTAATTCCTTTTTTCTAATCTCTTCATTAAGAAGCATAATTTGTTCATTCAGTTTCTCGGCCTTCTCCTTTGCAAGTCCAACTTCATTATTTAATGATGCAATTGTTTCTTTATCATTTGCACTTTGTGTGTCGAGGCGACCTTGCAATTCAACAAGTTGGTTCATTAGTTGAGTTAGTTCTATATCCTTCCGTAGATTTTCTGCGAATATTTGTTTTTTTGAGTATTGATCCATTTTTTATATTAAAGATTTATATCAAACATGCTTTTCTTCAATTTCTTTTATTTTTGCCATACTTTCCTCGTACTCCCTTTTTAACCGTTCAGCTGTTTTCTTCTCCCTGTCTACTTCATCGAGTTCCAATGTAATTTCGGAACTAGATTTTAAAATCAAATCTCTAATTTTAATAACCTCTTCTGGTGATCTCTTGTTTCTTTCAACCATAACTTCTGCTATTGCTTCTGCAATATTCCAAACAGCATAAAATACATTATCTTTTGTGCTACCAAAGCTCGGAAAAGCAATATTAGTAAATACGTGAATTCCTTTTTGGTCATCAACGTCCTTGTCTTTTAGAACATCATCAGTTTTAAGATCAACAAAACTATGATCAACCTTAAATTTTTTCCCATTTATGGTAACATAATATACCTTGCGGATCTGATTTTTTTTAGGTTTTCGATTTTGTTCATCTTGAGGAACTGGTTCTTCCTCGATTGTTACAACATCTCTTTGCTCACGTTTTTCTATTTCCAAATCTGTCAAACCTTCGCCTACACCATCCTTAGCCCTTATTTTTTCTTTAAAATCCGGAAATGCATACTCCTTGAGTTGAGGAATTTTTTTAATTGCTCTCATGATATTATCTTTCTGTATCTCCATTTTATCGAGAACACCTTGGTCAATCTGTGTCTTACGCTCTGAAGTCTTTGCCTCACGTACAATACCCCTCATGAATTGCCAAAAAATTCCATCTTCATGAACAATTTCTTTATAAAGTGGTGATTCCTCAATAAATTCTCGTTTGTTATGTGTAACAGGAACATGATCAAGATGAATTTCCCCAACAATCTGTCGTGCTTCGGGGTGTGGGTGAAAACCCAATTTTGCATATTGCATAATCAATCTTCCACGGCGAAAAACACGAAATCCATACTCACCCTTGTTTGAACCTTTTTTAAGTAGCCCTCTCCAGCCATGAACTTCGTTACCACTCTCAAGTTTTATATTGAATTTTTCCATACCATCTGGTGAATGATACTCAGTCTTTAAATCAAGAGCTTCTGGTTCACACCATTTTGAATTCACCTTGATCTTAACCTCACCATTTTCTATAAATGGCGCAAAACGGGTAGCAAGATCTTTTCTAATGTTCCCTGGCAAATTCGGATAAATACTAAAACGTAAATTGTAAATTCGAATTGTTGTATTTGATCTATTTTTAGAAACACCTCCCTTTATTTTCATCTCATGCTTGGTCCAATCTCCACTCTTCAACCACTTATCTTCATCGTATTCTAAAATATATTCTTCATCACTTCCTTTTTGCGTGGAGAGAATTTGAAATTTTTTGCCTAAACTTGTAGCAGCAGTTTTAAGCCCAAGACCAAATTCACCGAGTTTGTTTTTTTTCACAGAGTGAGCCAGCTTCATACTGTTTGCCGCAGTTTCTTCACTCATACCAACACCGTCATCAGAAACTTCAATAGAACCTTTTTCGGGGTCAAAAAATATTTCAACAGTTAGTGCTTTCTCGTATTCACGAGCATCAATGGAATTGTCGACTAATTCAGATATCGCTTGACTTACTGAATACCCAGTCTGTCCAATTTTTGGCATTAAACTTCTATCAGGAAGTATATTTATTTCTTTCGTTTTAATGTTTGTCATATTTTTATAGTTATTTATATATTCTTATATTATGATCATAAAATAATCTATATTATAATATTTGTCAATAGTTAAGCACTGTTGAGATACAATAAACAAGATATGTCAACCTTTGTAGCATTGACATCAAGTTTACACATGCACACTCCTCCGTAACCTATAAATAGCACATTCCGACTCCAGCTTTCGGCTCCAAGATGCAAGACAAACAGTTGTCCCGATTAGGGTCACAAAATTAAAACACCNNGTTTTAATTTTGTGACCCTACGGGGAGTCGAACCCCGCTTTAAAGCTTGAAAAGCTTTCGTCCTAACCGATAGACGATAGGGCCAAAACTGACTTGAGAAGTATACCAATTTTTGCCAAAAATGCAAAAAAGTGCTACTTTGATAAGGCCGTTTTCGTTGGAGATGTGGCTGAGTGGTTGAAGGCAGCGGTTTCGAAAACCGCCGTGCGGGAAACCGTACCGTGAGTTCAAATCTCACCATCTCCGCACTGATTTTTTTAAAATAAAATATGGGCGATTAGCTCAGATGGTTAGAGCGTTACATTGACATTGTAAAGGTCGGAGGTTCGATTCCCCCATCGCCCACAAAATAATTAACGCCTTCAGGCGTTTTTATTTTGTGGGCTTGGGGGAATAAATTCCATGGCCACGCCCGATTCTGCTGAATCGCCATCGCCCACAAACTAACCCGCCACTTGCAAGTGGCGG
>DNMN01000061.1 GCA_003489395.1 Candidatus Yonathbacteria bacterium
AGATTTGCTAAATAAAAAAGTGACGTCCTCTCCATGATTTAAGAAATTTTGCGTTCAATAATATCCTGCATTCTGGTACGGATACCCTCATCCTGCACCTCCATTGATTTGTTACCAACATGCGGACGAATATTGATAAGCGAGGTAAATTCAACCCTATTTCCAGCTGGCTGGTTAACGTACAAGTTAAAACCCCACACGTCCGCCTGATTAGACCCGTTTTCCAATATTTTTACATTTGCGTCCATATGATACTCTCCACCAAAAGCAACCTTCTCATTTGAAATATCAACGACTCCTTTTACCATATCAATATAATATTCCTTTGCTATTTCACGCAGTTCCTCCAAACTTATAGTGTTTTCAACAATTTGGATAATCATAATACCACAATACCACATCTCGATTTGACTCACCACATGTTATTGCTATTTTTCTCAATTTTAGTATAGTTAAGTTGTGCCTGTGGGCGGAAGCCCCGTTCAGCTAAGGATCTCCTAAGCTGAAGAACAGGCATAACAAAAATACCCAGTTCCTTTAAAGGAACTGGGTATTTTTGTTATTCATCCTCTATGCCTTCGCTGAATAATTTTTGATTGCCGTTTTTCCTTTTTGAATAGAGCATCACACTCCAAAAAGTAATGTTTCCGTTACCTACTCTCCGTAATACAGTTCTGACTTTTATTTTCTTCTCTCCGGCTATCGCCACCAGACCCCAGTACTCTACTTCCTTCATTGGTATCGCTCCGTCTCTTGCGGATTTTTTACCAATCGGAGTAAGCAACATTCTATACTCTTGTATCGTTGATGATTTTCTTATAAGGTCTAGCCCCAATGGTAGAAGATTAAATTTGAACAGTTGCTCCTTCTTATTTCTTTCTCTCCGTGCCGAAAATTGTAGATGATGAAAACCGTCAGAATTCAAAATCACATTTGTCGCGAAGTATGGACAGTAGATTTCTCTTTGAGTAGAGTATGCCACCTTCGCCCTTTCTTTCATCTTGTTAAAATATTCTTCTGTTTCCATAAATTTGGCTCCACTTCCCTACTCCCCCTTCGGCAGTTCCACCACCACGGTCGTGCCTCTGTCAGCGCCTTCGGACTCAATACGAAGTTTTTAAGTTAAGGGTTCTCTATATTTTTACAGTATGAACACTGGAGATTTTAAAGTCCTTCGTATTTCTTGTCACCAAAAGACTATTAGTGTACACGGCAGAAGCGGCAACTATACTATCAGCAACTTTCGTTTTGTATTTTCTTCTGATAGCCGCCGCAATATCAGCAATTGTTTTATCAAGACTTATCTCTATCGTAAGAGCCAAAAAATCAGCGATTGCGCTTTGCTCTATTGCAGTTAGGTCTGACTTACTAAACAACTCCAATCTAACAATTGTTGGAACATAAATTATCTTATTCTCCTTCAATATTTCCTTTACAAGACTAATCGCTTTCTTATCGCCAGCGAGAAAGTAAATAACTGCATTCGTGTCGAATAAATACATATTATAATTACCGCCATTGCGCGCGCGCCTTTTTTGTTGACGCAAGTATTTGCTCCGCCTCTTTTTTAGTAATCAAACCTGCAAGACGCATGAAAGAAGCGATGCTCCTATTTGGTTTAAGCATAGCTTCATATTTCTTCAGATTATTTGTTGGGCGGGCTTTTGTAGCTTCCATACCAGCATTATACCAGAAATGAACAAACTTAGTCAAACTTCCCTACTCCCCCTTCGGCAGTTCCACCACCACGGTCGTCCCTCTGTCAGCGCCAGCAGACTCAATGCGAAGCGTGCCATGATGCGCCTCCACTATTTCCTGCACAATGTACAAGCCGATGCCGGGAGTTCTCTTTTCCATCATCTTTGATTCTATAGTTTTTTACCCTCGCCACTACTATTCAACTCAATTCCACTAGTATAAATATTAAGCGTTGCATTTACTTAACTCTGGCATTCTGTTTTTGAATTTATCTCGCTAAAATGCTATAATGCATATAAATTTACAAACAAAATAATGTTACACTTATTCAAATTCCGAAAAAAACTACCGCAAATTGTCATCAGGTACAGCAAACTTCTTGACCCAATTTTTATTTTTTATTGTCAAAATAATCCTGATTTAAAAAAACAAGGGTGGAATGACTGGATACCAAAATCTCGCGAAAAAATAGATGAAAATATAAAATTATTTCGTGAAGAATGGAGAAAGGATGGAGAGATAATACTCCGAGGCATATGTGGCATCCTTAGATTAAATTTTTATAGAAATGTTATTCCTATATACATTGTAAGCGGAAATGCACGAAACTTTAGTGATCCATTGATTATCAGAGGAGACTACCATAATCCCACTGATTTTGTAGACATACTAACCCATGAATTAATTCATGTTCTTTTTACAGATAATGGTAACAAAGTGCCGATGAGTATCGATAAAAATATGTTTCCTACTGAAAACCATGATACCCAAGTCCATGTCATTGTTTATGCTGTTCTTAAATATATTTATTTAGAAGTATTAAATGATAAGGAAAGATTTGAAAAGTATGTCAGTACGACGAAATCGAAAGATTATCTTCGCGCATTAGAAATTGTAGAGAAGCGTGGGTACAGAGAATTGATCGAGCAATTTGTAAAAATGTATAAATAAAAAGTCCCCTGTGTTTTTTGACACAAGGGACTTCGTACTTCTCGGCGATTAATCACCGTCACTCCCATCACCACCGTCACCGCTACCATCATGATCAGGGCCTGTACCGTCCTGGTCTTGCTCGCCGTCACGACCATCTTCCTGGTCATGATTATCCCCATCCCCACCACCTGCGTGACGAAATGGAGCATTTTCGGCTGGGTCGCCTATCTGCTTTTTCATATTACCTCCTTTTATGGAGTTAGTTGTGTCCACTAGCGCCCGCTAACGGATCTTTTTGTAGGATAGCATACTGAAACTACACTTGTCAAGTTTTTTGAGAAGACTGCCCTATCCTCAAAAGCAACGAATTGATTTTGTCCATTTTGTTCCGATAGAGCGCAAATCTTAAAACATCGTAGCGGTTGCCATCGTAAAAACGGTGCCCCTTAAATCTCCCCTCCTCAACAAAACCAAAATTTTGAAGCATCGAGATTGATGGAACATTATACTCAAATACTTCAAAATATATTTTATGAAGAGGAAAGAATCTAAAAAGATACAAAATTACCATGGACATACCAATTGCGCCATAGCCATTTCTGCGGAATGCACGAGGAGTGTATCCTCCCAAAAACACATAGCCATCTGTGAGGCTAATGTCATATGAGTAGGTCATACCGATAGATACCTTCCTTCTGACAGACTCTGCAATAAATTGCATGTGCCGAGATTTGTCTGTATCTCTTTTATGCTCAACTATAAACTTCTCGTAATTTATTACATTTCGATGTGGAGAGAACAAACTTATGAAATCATGTTCATTCCTCCACACATACAATGTTGATAAATCTTTTTCTTCAATGGGACGCAATCTGATACGACTGTTTTCAAGAAACGAATTCATTTGGAACCTCCTTCTATAAAGAATCATCTACGAACTAATATACATACTTTGTATATTTTTGTCAAGATGGCTGTGGTGTTGATCCCTACTCCCCCTTCGGCAGTTCCACCACCACGGTCGTGCCCCTGTCAGTGCCTGCGGATTCAATACGAAGCGTGCCGTGATGCGCCTCCACTATTTCCTGCACTATATACAAGCCGATGCCGGGAGTTCTCTTTTCCATCATTTTCGCTTCCGCATCATCATTTTTTTTCTGCTCCTCCTCCTGCGTCAGATGTTTCTCGTCAAAAGTCGCATGTCCCCCAACCTCAGCTTTCAAATTAAATCTCTCAAAGATAGCGGTTACCTGCTCTTGTGTCATTCCAATACCTGTATCAGAAACAGTGAGACGCACTTTTTTTGTAAGACTGTCGTCAAGAACAGCCACACGCACAGAGCCGGGCTCCGGCGTATACTTGATAGCATTTTCCAAAATATGCTTCACAACTTGCTTAAACTTTTTCTCGTCAATACTAACAAAAAACTCTTTTTCTTCCTCCGCGGTAAACGACATATCAATTTTTGATTCGCTTATCTCATTCTCCATCTCGCCAATCACTCCCTGGATAAAATCCTTGAAATTAACCCTCTCAAAATTAAGCATCATTCTCCCCTGCTCAATACGCGACACAGTAAGCAGGTCCTCCACCAGCGCCACAATCCTTTCGCTAGACTTGTAAAGTTTTTCCATCGCATCACGCGCTTGGTCATTAATATGCCCAAAAGTCCCCTCCAAAATCATAGACGCATAGCCTTTTATAACCGTAAGCGGTGTGCGGAGCTGATGTGAAGCAATGGAAACGAACTCCGTCTTCTGACCTTCAAGCATTCGCAGTTTCTCATTCGCCACCTCCATATCCTTCACCAGTCCTTCAATCCTCTCCCTGTCGCGAATGTCTTTATAAATGCCACGAATGAGCACGATGCTGAATGCGAGAATAAACGCAGACACAGACACATTCAATATGAGGTCTGTCTTCTCGTGCGATGTAAACACGTTAAGAAACAAGAACAAGTTCAACAACAAAATCGCCATTTCAACGATGATGAGTTTGATGTCAAAAAGTTGATGTTTGAGAATAGCATAGCCTATAACAGCAACCATTATTACTGTCATCGTTGGACCAACCCAAAATAAGTAGAAGCTACCGTACATCGGTAACAATAAATTAGTAATGACACCAATCAACGAAGCTACCGCTGTACCAAACAACACATACATTGTTTGGATCTTGAGCATTCCCGTTGCTACTCGGTATTTTTGTACTATTTTATAAAAAGCAAATAAAAATACACCAACTATATACAGAGCATATATAATATAACCGCTACCAAATAATATCGTTTTTATCCCCTTATCCAATATTACTGACTTAATTATAAAATTAGGAAGGACGACAAACGTAACTATTACTATGAATGACAGGGCTGGCAAATATAACGACATTTTCATATTCTGGTCATCTGACCCCCAAAATGTCGCAAAAAGTAGGAATGAAACTGGAATCAATGCAGCACTTATATAAAGTATGTGCCCAACGCTCAATAAGAAAGTGCTACCAGTTGGTAATATTTCAAAGATAGAGTGACTTATCGCCCATAAAAATACACCTACGCTAATTGCAAAAAAGGCTTTGTTTCCTAAATCCTTTGTAGCCTTAGCCAGAACAACCCCCCCTAATATTAAATTAAAAATCCCCGCAATTATGAGAGCGGCGCTTTTAAAAGTAATCAAGGTTAGGCTAATCATAGAGATTTTTCTTTTAAAGATTTTTGCTTGCCAATAAATACTCTAGCGGCATAGCGGAGGTCTTCCGTTGAATTAGAAAATAAGCTGGTGTATTCGTGTTTACCATATACTTGCTCTGTTTGTATGGTATCAAAATGATATGTTTTTGTCATGTAGTATCCGTACTGATGAAGTTTTTTAGATATACCAACGAGCCCGGTAAACAATTTACTCAAAAAATAAATTACCATAAAAATGCCACGCATCACAAACCTTGGAAGTTCAACAATATGTGCTTTCATTTTTAGTTCATCGAATGTGACTTTTGCAATTTTTCGCATAGAAAGGGCTACGGGGGAAACAATATGAAATGTATCGTACTGAAAATTTGTACTATTATTAATAATTCGGACCATCGTAGCCACGGCAACATCTACTGGAACTAGGTTCAGAGTTGTCTTTGTAACGAGGAATGGCAAGTAGTATGAGTGCAGAATTTCACTGGTATCAATCCGTAACCCCAAAATACTCGCTATAATTTTATGTTCCCCGATAAAATTACGCAGAGACAAGACTAGGCTATGCATCAGTTGCAAAATCGAGTAGTATCCAAACGGAGAGTGAATACTACTTGCATTGTCATCAATGTCAATTAAAATTGCTGGGCGAAATACAATATACCGCAACCCATTTTCCCTTTCTGCTTTCAGGTACCTCTCGGTCATAAATTTACTCTCCTCGTAAGCATTGTTAAATCTAGTACTAAGCAACTCATCCTCTTTAAGAGCACCGTCTCTTTGTCCATGCACATAAGCAGTACTAACATAAAACAATGGCACATTTAATTTTTTTGCTAATTTTACGAGACGTTGTGTTCCAATAAAATTTACATTATTCACGCTCTCTCTGTCTTTTGAGCGGAAGCTCAAATTTGCAGCTAAATGCCAAATTCCATCGATTTTAAGATTAGACACTGCCACGAAGTCCTCTATCTCTTGTGCAATATCTATGTTTTCGAGATCAGAATCTATAACTCGAACTTGTTTTTGCTCCTCCTTATTAAAATCAAATAGTGTATCTATTCGACTACTGGCTGAAACTCCGGCTCCACCCCTTACAATCAAAACAACGTCGTCACCAGCCTTCACAAAAGCACGTACAAGTTTTTGCCCCAAGAACCCCGTAGCTCCCGTAATTATGTATGTTTTATTTTGTTTCATTACTACAAATATCAAAAAGCAATCTGAATTAGTAAATTCACGTCTTGGATGAAATCTCTCTTCCACTAATTTTACCCCCTAAAACGTTTGAATGCAAACGTTCGGGCGACTGTTTCGCCCACAAAACAGTTTAGCCACCCCCACCCCATTCTCCAAACGAATTCCCCCAAGCAGGAAGCGTCTGCGCTGGCTATACTACTCACGCCACTAAGGCTTCTTATCAAATATCCTTCCAAGAAACTCTGCAACCTTTGGGTAAGCATCCATACGATTTTTTGATTTATTTAATCCGTGCCCCTCATCCTGATAAACGAGTAACTCAACTTCCCTACCGAGATCCTTCAATTTACTATACATTTGCTCTGCCTCAGAAAGTGGTACACGTGGGTCATTCGCTCCGTGAATAATGAATAGTGGCGCCTTTATATTCTCTATAAAATTAAGCGGTGAAATTGATTCAAGAAATTCCCTGTCTGTTGAAAGGTACCCGTATTCCGCTTCACGCAGTGCGCGCCGATACGGAGATGTATTTTCGAGAAATGATACGAGATTCGAGATACCCACAATATCGACACCAGCAACCCATAGCTCAGGGTGAAACGTAAGCCCTGCTAGCACCATATACCCACCGTAACTCGCTCCCCAAAGTACAACCTTACTTGTATCAAGATCGTTATTATTCTCTAAAAATTTATGTAAGTATTGTAAATCTGTAACTGAGTCCATGCGTTTGTGGATATCATCAAGCGCTAAATATTTCTTACCATATCCAGAACTCCCGCGAACATTTGGGGCAATAACAGCATATCCTTGATAGACAAAGTACTGTATAAGGGAGTTAAAAGATGGACGAAACTGGCCTTCTGGTCCGCCGTGTATGTGCACAATCACTGGAAGCTTTTTATCTCTCAATTTTTCTTTTGGTAAGAACAAAAAAGCGGGAATCTCCAACTCGTCAAACGACTGGTACTTTACGAGCTTTGGTTCTACTAAAACTTCTTGAGGAACACCTTGCTTGCTGTGGGTTATTTGCCAATATTTGTTTTCGTCTTTTGACCATACCCACACGTCGCTATTTTTTGTTCCGCTCGATAGTGTGAAAACAATATATTTGCCATCACGAGACCACTGAGTGTAACCAGCTACCCCTTTAGGAAAATTCTGATGTTCAAACGGCTTCATGTCTTTCGTCGCATGAATTGTCATATTGCGATATCCGTCTTCGTTTATCATGACAATTAAATTTTCGTCATTAATTGTTTTCGTGATGCCTTCCACGTCCCATTCAGGAGTTAAAATATATCGTTCTGTTTTTGTCTCTAGATCATAAAATGCAAGTCCAGCAAAATCTCTTTCTCTGTTCGTTATAAAAAAGAAACCTTTTTCATTTGAAAGCCAATTGATAAAGCCTACGAGCGGATTTTCAGGATAATCTGTTATATGCATAACCTCATCACTTTGCAAATTAACAAGATACAAATCATGAGTTAACCCCGTATGCCTTTTCCTTACAGCAACCATTGTTCCATTTGGAGAAAATCCCAAACTATCACATGAACCAGAATCGCCAAAAACTACCTTAGACTTGCCTGACTCCACGTCCATAACATACACATCAAAATCAGTCCCATCTCTCTCGTTTGAAGAATAGGTAATGAATTTACCATCTTGTGACCAACCGCCCCATCTGTGTTGAATTTTGGGATTTTGTGTTAACGCGCGTACTGATTTTTGAGCAATATCAAAAAGAAACAATTGCACATTCTCATCTCCTCCATTGCTTTTCCCGAAAATAATTTCATCCCTTGTTGGCGAAAAAACAGCAAAATTGACTGAGTCATCATATGATGTCAACTGCTTTGCTTCTCCTCCATCTCTTGAAACAAGGTAAATCTGAGACACGCCAGTTGCATTGCTTAGATATGCAACTTTAGTACCATCAAAGTTGAAAATGGGTGACCCAGTTGACTCAATATCAAGGAAGTCTTTTATTGTATACTTTTTATCCATATTTCAGACTAGGAGCTTACACCAGCCCGATATGGAGCTCGTAGCGGTGGCGGTAGTTACCACCTTTGATTTTCATCAGTTCGTCATGACTTCCCTCTTCTATAATCTTTCCTTTTTCAAGCACAAAAATGCGGTCTGCTTTTCGCACGGTAGATAGGCGATGCGCGATGATAAACGTCGTGCGTCCTTTCATAAGCTTTTCCAAAGCTTCTGTTACTTTGCGTTCCGTCTCACTATCTAGAGCGCTTGTTGGCTCGTCCAAAATTAAAATCTTTGGATTACGCAAAATCGCGCGCGCGATGGCAACACGTTGCTTCTGACCTACTGAAAGCTTCACGCCTCTCTCACCCACGATTGTGTCGTAGCCAAGTGGAAGCGCTTTGATAAACTCACTCGCATGCGCCTCCTCTACAGCGCGCGCAATTTCTTCATCCGTCGCATCCGGCGAGCCGTAGGAAATGTTTGACTTAACAGTATTGTTAAAAAGCGCGACCTCCTGTGGCACCACGGCAATATTCTTTCTGAGATTTGTAAGATGTAATTTGCGAGTATCCACACCGTCCACAAGCACACGACCCTTTGACGGAAAGTAATACCCAGAGATAAGAGAGATTGCAGTGCTCTTGCCGACTCCAGACTCGCCAACAAATGCCACAACCTCGCCTGCGTTCACTTTTAAATTAACACCATCAAGCACTTTTGGTTGACCAGCTCCATATGCAAAAGTAACATTTTTAAATACAACCTCGCCGGCGAAATGTTCTGGAGTAACAGCATTCTCTGGCGCATAATTTTCCTCCGCAACATCAAAAATTTCTTCTGCCTGAGCAGACATGGTGATGCCGTTTTGAATAGTTTGCCAGCTATAACCAAGCGAGACGAATGGTCCGAAAAACATCAAGGAATACCCATTCAGTGCGACCAGTTCACCGACGGTAATAACTCCATTTGAAACAAACTGCACAGAAAACAAGAAAACTGCAAACTGTGTTGCAAACACGATGATTCGTTGAAAGAATATAACGTTACTCCACTTGTGTTCAATTTTCATCCACATATTGTATGTTCTTCCCATAAGTGTTTCTCTAACAGTGTGGCTTTCATATTCTTCAGTAGAAGCGTGCTTTACACTTTCAATTTGAGTCACCGCCTGGGCTGCGTCATCCCACGCTTCGTTCCAAGACTTGTGCGCAGCTGAATCCATCACCGCAATAGGCATTAAAATCTTTATCAATAACGCCACATACAACAAAACCCCAATAACTAAAATGCTTGCAAGGAAGGTATTGATGCTTGCCGCGAGTGTGATACCAATAATAATGCTCAAAAACTGTGGAGCGATGTCTGTGATTGTTCTAACAATAGCCGACACTCTCCAGCTCAATGCGCTTATTTTTTGCAACACGCCATTTATGTGCACATTTTTGTGGTACATCAGAGGTGTACGGAGCAAATGTGTAAACCCCTTTGTTTGAAGTCCTGTCTGCACACCTATGTCCACTTTTCGACGCAAACGGTCCATAACCCAGTCAATATTGTTCGCAACAAGTTGAACAAAAACCCACACACCAAGGAGCACAGCCCAAAGTGGGAGAGAGCTTGAGGTTAATACATTAGTTCCATTGGAAAGGTCAATGAGCGCATCAAAAAAACGTCCCGTCACATATGGAACGAATCCATTTGCTATCGCCGAGACAACACCCAAAACAACCAGAACAGAAAGTTCCTTTTTAAATGGTCGAACATGTCGCCATATCGCCCGCAGACCTTTTTTAATCTCCTCCTTTTGGTCTGCCGGCTTTGTTTCTATTTTTTCCTTTTCAGACATACAAGCCGTATTGTAGCATAAAAGGCGGACAGAATTTTATTACTTTCTCTTTATCTCCAACCAGTCTGGCACAGGAACAAAGGTAATAGTCTCCCAGCTGTCTACTTCTTCTTCGCTCACGTTGTAGCATGCTTGGTACGCTGTCTCAACACTGCCATGCGTAGCTTTCGCCCAATCCAATCCCAATTTTTTCGCAACGTCTTGCAGTTCCTTTTCGCTTTTTCCCTCAAGCTCAACGAATGTGGGAATCCACGGCCACGTATCAATAGTTACCTCCACACTATTCAAATCCCACCTCTCACGCTTCGTTTCCTGATACGACTTATTGTCCATCCCAATTGCTAGCAATAAATCACAAATTTTATCAAAGTCATCAACTACGACCGATATCTCTTTTGTTCCTTCAATAGTTCTATCCACAAGTTGCTTGTATGCCAAAGTAGTTTTGTCGCCTTCATCCCGCGCGCGTATCCACCCACCTATTTTCTCTAGCCTGTTATCCGTATGGTCAAAATTTTTCCTCCTCATCATACGCTCCTCGTGCACCAAAGTTGCTCCATTTTTCTGCAAAGCCGAACGCAAAGCGTTTACATCCCCATTCAAAAATTTTGCCTCAATTTCTATTTCCATAGTGGTTTATTGTAGCACATGTGAAATTATAATTTTCTCATTTTTGAAGAGAACCCAAATATAGATTTGTAGCTATTCTTACCAAAAAGAACAGGGTAAAAATCTTTTTTAGCAACAATTTTGTCTTTTATTTTAGTGTTATATCCAATAACGGAACCTTTTTTTATAAGAACAAAATTTTTAATACCGTGAGCCACCTTAAACCCATCTGGTTTTGCAACAGTGCTATCAGCTTCATAAAACTCAATTACATTCTTAGCTTGTTTTAAATGAGAAGGATTTATCATTTTATAATATTCAAGTACACGCGCTACACTTTGAATCGTGTCGTGATATGTCTTTTTACTTTTATCTTTTCCATATTCAAAACCAATCCCTAATTTTGCCGAAGAAATAAGAGCGCTAGATTTTGTTGCTTTCATATAAATTATTCTTTTCGGTGAAATAGCTTTTGATATAGTTTTCATAGCAGAAGTAAAATTTGTGATAATAATAGATGAGGTCATTCCTGTCTCAGTTGAATGAACATCTAAAACAACATCAAAGGCCTCGATAAACGGCTTCATTTTGTAAGCAAGTTTTTCTTCGTGACTTCCATTCTTTTTCCCAGGGAATGAGCGGTTAAGGTCGTTTGAGATAAAACGCTTCTTAGCCTCAAGAGCTTTCTCGTTTGCAACATTAATTACAAAAGTTCCACAGAGTGGTTTTACGCCACTAAAATATTTTGCCACCTTCAATCCAACTCTCTCGTTTCCATGGGTGCAAACATTCAACAAAACCCTCGGTGAGGGTGACTCCAGTATTTTTTTTATATTTTGTTTTGAATATTTAGTAGTCATATAATCATTATTTATGAAGTATAAAATAAAAGAGACATGCTGTAAAACCACAACATGTCTCTATTTTCCCAAATAGCCTGGCTAGTGCAATGGAACAACAACAAGAAAACCATCATCAACACCCAGGTTATCAGCAAAGAATTTTTCAACTGAATGATCTTTGACCAGTTTAAATTCCTGGTCTTTGCGAATAGAACCATAAACCTCAGGCACAATCATCGATTCTGGATTTAAACCTGGGGCCTTACAGAATGCTTGAGCGATTATTTTGATCTCTTCGGGGTTTTTTATTTCATGTGCTGGGTATGCGATCCCTCTAGCTGAAAGTGAACGTAGCGCCTCATATACTCGTGGATTCTGAGTCATTGCAACTACGAAATCCTGCTCTTCTGGAGAAACACTGTGGTGAAGTAATTCTTTGTATAGCCCTCGCGAGCGATCACGCACAATAGTTCCACCACGGAACATGATTCGCTTTTCACCAAACTGCTCTGTGTAGTAAACACTAAAACCACAGCATTCACCAGTATCAGCACGTATAAGTACGTCTATGCATGCCTCTTTATGCTGTCTTAGACGCTCATGCATATCGTTTTCAGTTGAATCAGGAGCAAACCACAGGTACATTTCTTTTATCTGCTCAACAACTGAAGAGAACTGTTTTTCAGTAAGATCTACTGTACGAAAAGTTTGGATCTCATACTGACCATCCAACACTGAGTTTGTTTTCATAACATATTCCTTTCATTGATTTTAAAAGAACAAAAACTAACAGTCAATACATGAGAAGTTTTTAACAAAAAACTCCTCATCTCCATGCACAAAAGATATTGTGCAAAGGGACGAAGAGTTTTATCTCGTGTTGCCACCCTTTTTCGAAAGCAAAAGCTTCCCTTATTGACTCAGACACCTTTCGGCCGACATCAATTATCCTATGGTTACGGAGGATCCCGGGTCTCCACTAGCGCAGAGACCACCTTGCTCATATACAGAGCGACATAAGCCCAATCCCCTAGTTTCCCAAGGGACCTATATCAAAGGATTTACTACTATCAAGGAACTTTTTAAATATAGCATGGCCAGAAATTCTGTCAAGGGATTTTTGAATAAAAAAGACCCCCAAATTCTGGGGGTCTTTGAGCCTTTACGACTACCGCTTTTGACCTGTCACGATGATATATGCACCATCGCTCGCCATTGAGAGCTGGTAATCGATATCTGTCATCGACTTTTGAATAGCTGGTTTCCCTTCAAATAAAGTATGCGGAAGGATTGAGCTAATCGTTGGGTGTGTCAGAACTTTTGAAACCTTCATCGATTTCGAGAACAGACTCTTTACTTCTTTGACACTGTATGGACGTGCATACACCGATAAAACCTTTGCCCCAATATGGACATCCAGGCAATGCTTATGAATATTAATTTCAGCAGCAAGCCCAACTGGCCAAGGAACAAAATCCCACTGGTATAAAAGTGCATCCTTGTTGTAGAACGAAAAGAAAAACTTTCCACCTGACACAAGAACACGCTCTGTTTCCTTAAGAACTCCGGAAATATCCCGAATGTCACTCGCAGTCCCAAGATTCATGACCACTAATGACGCAGAATTATCTAGCTGTGGAATCCCGTCTTCAATGTCAGCTTCGACAAAGGAAAGGTTTGGAAATTTTTCCACTTTTTCGTTGGCTTTCTTTACCATATGAGGACTTATGTCATATCCAACTACTTGCTTGAACAAAGAGGCAAGCTTTACGGCTAATCTGCCCGTAGCACACCCTAGGTCCAGAGCAATCCCTTTTTTGGTAATACGCTTTATTTCTTGCCTGAGAATTTCTTCTTCAAACTCGAGGTAGGTGTGTGTTGCGAAAAAGGCTTTGTCATAGTCTTCATCATAAGAATCAGCCCACCGCTTTGTTAAAAGCAATAAATTCTTTTTCAACATGCGATACCAATCATTTTCAGTCTTTTGGCCTTTGTTACGGCTGGTAGCCGCGTTCTGCAACTGAATCAATTGTTGTTTACAAGACTCATTTATTGCCTGATACAAAATTGATGCTGCAAAGTGCGGACTTAACTTGCACCTGCGTGCCTCAGCACGTACCTGAGCTAGACGCTTTGACTCAACGCTTGCGCGAAAAATCTTTTGTCCTTTTTCAATCTTGTACTCTCCTACCTGAAGCGCCAAATCCATCCGACGCTTCAGGAGAGCAACAATGAGCATATCAACGCCATAAAGCCGCTTCCCGAGTTCCTCAAGATCAAGGTTCCCAGGTTTTAAGAGCTGTTCCATTTCATTTCTCCTTCTCCTGTCTGATTTAATAGATAACGATGCCCATTTTATCGCGGACATCAGATGTTGTTTCGCGAATCATCACACGTGCTTTCTTGCCACCTTCATGAAGGATTTCCTTGATATAGTCATCCTTTTCAGAAAGTTCCGCCCGCGCTGCCTGGAATGGTTCCAATATCTTGGCAATGCCATCCACAAGGCGATGCTTACATTCGCTGCACCCAATTTGAGCAGTGCGACAAGCATTTGCAATAGTTCGTGTTTCAACTTCACCTGGCGTTACAAGTTCGTGCACAGAGTACACAGACTGGCAACGATCATAGGGGTCACCCGGGTCCGAAGCACGTTTACGCTCTGGGTCCGTGATTCCCTTTTTGAGATAGCGTTCAAGAATTACCTCTCTCGGGGAATTGATGTCGATAGCATTATCTGCCTCCGACTTCCCCATCTTGCTTCCATCAAGGCCAGGTACACGAATCATGTGTTGCATCATGTTTGGGATTACAAAAGTATCCCCAAAACGGTTATTGAACCTAGTTGCCAGAGATCGCGCAAGCTCGATATTCGGAACTTGATCTTCTCCAACAGGAACAAAGGTTGCCTTGGGCCCCAAAATGTCTGCCGCCATAAGGACTGGATACGTTACGATTCCCAAGTTCACATTGTCAGGATTCTTACGAATAAGATCCTTAAATGTGGGAATTCTTTCTAGGTCGCCGAGTGGTTGAAGCATGCTCAGATACAAACAAAGTTCCGAAATTTCTGGAACACTTGATTGAGCATAGATGACTGACTTCTCAGGGTCAAGACCGGCAGCGATGTAGTCCTTCACTATCTCGATTAGATTTCCCCGAAGCTCCTCAGGACTCTGAAGAGTGGTGAGGGTATGCAAATCTGCGATGAAGTAAAGGCAAGTGTTGCCTGGTTGCTGAAATTTGACGAAGTTTTGAACGGCACCAAGGAAGTTTCCAAAGTGGAGCTTCCCTGTTGCACGGATTCCAGATAGAACAATTTCAGTTTTATGCATGACATACTCCTTATGTTATGGTTAGAATTTTACAACGAGTGCTTCTGGTTTAACTATTTTCTTACAACTGTCGCAAGACACATCAGTACCAACAATGGTTCCTGATGTAAAATTACAGCAATGATTACACTGGAAAAGCGGTGAATTACAATCAGGACACCATCGCTGATTACTGGGACTACCTTGCGGGATGATACCAGAAGTTCTGAACCCACACTTTGAACACATAAATACGCTTGATTGGTCAGGACGAATTAACATGATAACTCCTTAAGTAAAAAGTTTAAGAAATGTTAGAAACTCTTTCAATGTACAAGGGTTTCTTCCTAAAATACAGGGTAACATTTTAAATGTTATTTGTCTAGTCTTCCCAAAATAAGCTTTATGACATCTAATTTGCACATCAAAAAAACCCATTACTGACGTCCCACATAAAAGATCTGCGGGGAAATCAACTGGCGCTACAGAATAAAAATAGATCTCTCTTTGTAAAATCTATTACAGAGCCCTACTCCCCGTCTCTCAAAAATCCACCCGCTTGGAGGTCCCAGAGTTTAGAGTAGAGGCTGCCAGATTGGTTGGTGAGGGCGTCGTGTGTGCCTTCTTCTATGATGGTGCCGTCTTTGAGCACGATGATACGGTCCATCTTGCGGATAGTTGAGAGGCGGTGCGCGACTACAACAACGGTCTTGCCCTTCATCAAGGTATCGAGCGCATCCTGAATGAGCGCCTCGGAATGCGAGTCTAGGCTTGATGTTGCCTCGTCGAGGACGAGAATGGGCGCATTTTTTAAAATCGCGCGCGCAATAGCAACACGCTGTCGCTCTCCACCAGAAAGTTTGATTCCACGCTCCCCCACGTACGTTTCGTATTTATTTGGTAGGACGTTAATGAATTCATCACAGTGCGCAAGGCGCGCAGCCTCCACCACCTCGGCCTCTGTCGCACTCGGTTTCCCATATCGAATATTTTCCATAATAGTACGATGAAACAGAAGTGGGTCCTGCGGAACGAGACTTACGTTGTTGCGAAGCGTCTTAAGCGTCGCATGACGGATATCCTGTCCATCAATCAAAATCTTGCCACTCGTTACATCATAGAAGCGCAAAAGTAGACGCACAAAAGTAGTCTTGCCTGCGCCAGATGGGCCAACGATGGCAATCTTTTCACCAGCCTTGATAGTGAAATTTATATTTTTCAAAACCTCGCGTGTTTGGTTAAACGCAAATGTGACGTTACGAAAGACAACTTCCCCGCCAGACACATTGAGAGGTGTCGCTGTAGGAACATCCTTTATTTCATACGGAAGGTTCATTATCTCCACCATTTCCTTTGCATCTGCAAATCCCTCATAAAAATCACGAATGATGCGGCCAAAATCCCAGAGCCTCCTTCCGAGCCCGAGTACATACAATTGAACAAGGATGAACGTTCCTACAGTAACAAGCCCTTGTTCCCAGTAACGTATAGTGACGTAGAAAATTGCGAACTCAATTAGGAAAATGAGTGCGGCTTGAATGGCGTCTAGCCCCTGGCCGACAGTCCAGTTGCGAAGAGTTATTTTTGACTGATCCTCTGTAACATCCTTAAAATATTTCTGCTCATTTGAGTGCTGGCTAAAAATATCAATATTGTTTTGGTTGGTAATGGCATCAGCAAGGACTGCTGTTGTGCGTGAATCCGCCTGCACCATTTCCAAATTGTATTTCAGGCGCCACTTGGAATAGAAATAGTTAACTACCATATACAAAACTACCCACGCAAAAATAATCACGGCAAGCATCGGGAAAATGTACGCCGTGATTATAACCGCGCCTGAAATACGCACAATGAGCGGGATGATGTCCCATGTGATGCGGTCTGTCAGTCTCTCAAAGGCTCGCGCATATCGCCCAACACGTTGAACGAGAGCTCCTGCGAAGTTGTCTGTAAAAAAACTATATGAATGATACAAAAGTCTGTCGTAAGCTTGCTGGCGAAGCGTCGCCATCGAAAGCGCCTCGACGCGGGCAATAGCATACGATCCGACACGCCAACATACCCATGCGGCTGCGTTAAGAGCGAGCACGACGAGGATGTAATGAATAAGTTGAGGAACAAGCTCTGCTTTACTTTGAGACGACGTGAGAGCATCAAAAAACTTCTTGTAATAGAGGGGTGTTACAATTTCGAACGCGCTCGCGCCTCCGATACCAAGCAGGATTGCAATCAAGACTCCCCAGCCCTTACTCATTCCAGTCCACATCGAAAACACTACATCGCGAATACGCACCTCTGGATATTGGATATTTGAGTATTTAGATTTCATAAGAAAACATAGCAAAAACAGGAATTTAACCCATAAAACACAAAGCAATTTCTATTATACACTATCCTCCGAAGGTCACTAAATTTGAGCTTTCGTAGTAACAAAAGCTATGTAAACTAATCAATAGACTCTACTGGTCGCACCATAACGATAAGGTCTAGTTTACCCTTCCAGTGCTCGGCAGGTTTATCAGTCTTTTTAAATCCATATTTAGTATAAAATCCGATGGCATTCTCGTTAGAAGCAAAAACCTCTAGCTGGCAAGGCCTACCCTTGTCAGCCCATGCAAGAAACTCTTCCATAAGCCTCCCACCAAGCCCCGCGCCTTTTGCTTCATCAAGCAAATATAGACCACCGAGCTCATTATACTCTTCTTCTTTTGTACAATGCATAAAGCCTACAATTTTGCCGTTGTTGTTTTTAATTACTCTGTATAGAATTTTTTCTGGCGCCACGCTCGCCTCATTAAATATATTTTTTCTATAATCATTCCCCTCCTCCTCAGCAACATGACCAATTAAATCATTTATCACTTCTTCAGTAATTCCATCTTTGGGATTCATATAAGTCTCTGACCATGCCTGCTTGTGTGCTTGGCCAATTCCAACCTCATCTCCTTCTTTTGGAGTTTCAATCGTAAATGATAATTTTTCTATATTGTTATTGATGTTTTCAATCATTTTTTTAAAATTTAGAAACTTCACCAAATAGTTTTATTTCTCCGTTTGAGTAGAATATACCAGAGCCATCCTTGCAAACATACAAATCATTATTTTCCCCATTTATATATTCAGATAAATAATCTCTATCATTACTATAATGTGGATGGAATTCAAAATCCACGAAACCAAAACCTGAAGTATCTTTAAGGTTCGGAATATTTTCATCTTCAAAACCAGCTAAATCTATAGTTGGTGTCATCATAATAGAGCCAGCGCTTGCCCCGATAAGTAGCCCGCCACTTTCTAGATGTTTATTTAGAATTTGGGAAATATTTCTCTTGTTTGCTGAATCCATAAACACATAAGTATTCCCGCCAGAAAGATATATTGTTCCATAATTAAGAAGCTTCAACAAATTCTCGTCTGAAAAGTTTTCAGACAAATCAAAATAATCGACTTTTACACCCTCACTTATCTTTGAATAATCTTCTATTGTTGATAGATAGTATGGACGATCACCCTCTTGTGGCTCTGAGGAAATATAGGCAACAGTGTTACCTCTCATCGCAATTTCCAACCTCAGAGACTCGCGTAAATCTGGATCTAGGTTGTCAGTAACACTTAGCAAAAGAATACTCATAATTTTAAATCCTCTCGTACATTTCGCGGATGCGGGACATGATGGTTTGAGTGGCGGATTTGAGTTGCTCTTTGGTTGGTGGTGTACCGCTATCCTTTGCGCCAAAAAGTTCCTCACGTGTGATTGGCTTGCCATAGGAAACTGAAATTGAGTGCTCGCGTGAAAAAAATTCACGTGGACCCATTTTTTGATGTCCGTGAATTGCAACGGGAATCACTGGGCGACCAGTGCGCCAAAGCAAATACGCAACACCCGGCTTTCCCTCACCAATTTTACCGTCTGGAGTTTTTCCTCCTTCTGGAAAAATACACACGCTTTGTCCGCGTTCCAAAATCTCAATATGGTTTCTGAGCGCGTACTCGTAATTCCCTTTTGTTCCAACCGTGACTGGATACGCTCCCCAGATTTTGAAAAACATTCCTCCGTATATATATTGCACGAGACCACTCACCTCATAAAACTCGCGTTCGCGCGCTAGATAAAACATTGGCATAAGCGCGGAAAAAGGATTTAGCGTGGCTGGAATAAGTATTGGGTCAAATTGGCTGGAATGATTTACCGCAAAGATTGCGCCACTTTCGTGTCTGCGAATATTCTCTCTGCCAAGTACAGTGATTTTCCCAAACACCAACAAAACTACCCACATAAAAGGCCAGAGCGCTGTCTGCAAGAGAAATGGGGTTATTAAGAAGAAATTCATCCCGTTAGAGATAGGAAATTATTAAAAAATTTCCGTTCCATAATTATATTAAACTGCCAATAATGATAGCCCCAGTATACCCCATTAGTGCTAAAAACATAACTGAGTTATCTCTAACGGGATTCATACGGTAATTATATACCTTCCTTGCGCAAATCCTCAATAAGTTTTTCGGCAGTGCGGGAGAGTTTTGTGGGGGTTTTGACTTCTAGTTTGATGAGAATGTCCCCGCGACGCTTTGTGTCAAACGGCACTCCCTTTTCACGGACACGCAGAACCTCTCCGGATGAAACTCCTTTCGGAACTTTTAATTTAATTTCACCATCTAGTGTCTGCACAGGATACTCGGCACCAAGGAGAGCATCGGACAATTTCACATTGAGCGACATTACGAGGTTGTGTCCCTCGCGGTGAAAAACTTTATGCGGTGCTACGTGAACACGCACATACAAGTCCCCTGCCTTGCCGTTTTGTATTGCTTCGCCTGCGCCAGCAAGGCGCACCTGCTCGCCGTTTTGAATTCCTGCTGGAACGCGAATGGTAATCTGTTCCTCTTTTCTCGCAACACCAGCGCCTTTGCAAACAGCGCATTTTTCTTCGGGAACTTTTCCAGAACCGTGGCACGTAGCGCACTCGCGTTCCTGCGCAAATGTGCCAAGAATTGTTCGCACCGTTTCTTGTGTGCGACCCTTGCCTTTGCAATGCGCGCACTCTTTCATTTTTGCCCCCGGCTTTGCGCCACTGCCGTGACAAGTATCGCACGCGGAAGTTTTGGTAATGCGAACTTTGTGCTCTACTCCAAAAATCGCTTCTGAAAAAGAGACCTCCAAATCAACTGCAATGTCGCGACCACGACGCGCCTGCTCGCGACGACCACCTCCAAAAAAATCTCCAAAGATGTCGTTTAGGTCCACACCGTCAAACCCCTGCCCACCTTGGAAACCTGAAAAACCAGACGCATCAAAACCGCCTTGTCCTCCTCCAAAGCCTTGACCCGGACCAGCGGAACCATAGGTGTCGTATTCCTTTCTCTTTTTCTCGTCAGAGAGAATCTGATACGCTTCGCTCGCCTCTTTGAACTTTTTTTCGTCACCGCCTTTGTCGGGGTGATGCTTATGCGCGAGAGTACGAAACGCTTTTTTGATTTCGTCTTGGGATGCGTTTTTATCAACGCCGAGAGTTTTGTAGTAGTCCTTCATTGGTTGAATATTGAATGTTGAATATTGAATGTTGAATAAATACAGGGTGGCGCACCCATTCTATATTCTATATTCGATATTCTACTTTGTCTCGTCTTCCTTGTACTCCGCATCGTGCACTGTGCCTTCGCCTTCTGCCTTTGGAGCCTCTCCCTCAGACTTCGCGCTCTCTGCATTCTTCATCATTTCTTCACCGATTTTTGAAAGCTCGTCCGAAAGCTCCTGTGATGCCTTCTTCATCGCCTCAATGTCAGTTCCTTTTGAAGCCTCCTTTGCGGAAGTGATTTTTGTCTCCACTGCGGATTTTATATCTCCGGAAACTTTTTCGCCGTTATCGCGGAGCGATTTTTCAGCGGTATACACCATTTGTTCAAGCAAATTTTTTGTCTCGGCACTGTCGCGCTTTTTTGCGTCCTCCTCTGCGTTCATTTCTGCCTCTTTCTGCATACGCGCGATGTCGTCCTTTGAAAGACCTGAGCTCGCTTCAATGCGGATTGATTGTTCCTTACCTGTGGTCTTTTCTTTTGCCTTTACCTGAAGGATGCCGTTTGCGTCCACATCAAAAGAAACCTCCACCTGCGGTACTCCGCGGTGTGATGGTGGAATGCCGTCCAAGATAAAGCGACCGAGGGATTTGTTGTCAGGCGCCATTGGTCGCTCGCCCTGCACTACGTGAATCTCCACCGAAGTTTGATTGTCAGCGGCTGTAGAAAAAATCTGTGAGCGTGATGCGGGAATCGTTGTGTTCTTTTCAATAAGTTTTGTGGCAACATTTCCGAACGTTTCAATGCCAAGCGAAAGTGGAATGACGTCCAAAAGAAGCACGTCCTTCACGTCGCCTTGCAAAATCCCAGCCTGAATAGCAGCGCCGATAGCCACCACCTCGTCTGGGTTGATTGAACGGTTAGGCTCTTTTCCAAAAAGCTCCTTCACCGCGTTCACGATAGCTGGCATACGTGTCTGCCCACCAACCATAATGATTTCGTTGATGTCTTCTTTTTTGAATGGAGATGCAGAGAGAGCGCGCTTTGTAATCTCGATGGATTTCTCTATGTATTCGCGAGCGAGGTCATCCAATGTCGCGCGAGAAAGCTTCATCAAAAGGTGCTTTGGGCCGTCCGCTCCTGAAGTGATGAACGGAATATTGATTTCCGATTCTGTGGTTGTGGAAAGCTCGTGCTTTGCTTTTTCTGCGGACTCCTTCAAACGCTGGAGCGCCATCACATCTTTTGAAACATCAATGCCTGATTCTTTTTTAAACTCACTCGCAATGTGCTGAATAAT
Organism: Candidatus Yonathbacteria bacterium; assembly: GCA_003489395.1. Classification (GTDB taxonomy): domain Bacteria; phylum Patescibacteriota; class Minisyncoccia; order Phycocordibacterales; family UBA1550; genus UBA1550. The sequence goes on from DNMN01000061.1 coordinate 21,941, forward strand.
TTTCTGGTCAATATCCTCACCGCCCATATGCACATCGCCATCGGTGGACTTTACCTCAATGACATCACCGCCGACTTCAAGCACAGACACGTCAAATGTACCGCCTCCAAAGTCGTACACAACAATCTTCTCATCCTTCTTTTTATTAAAACCGTAAGCGAGCGCTGCCGCGGTAGGCTCGTTTATAATGCGCTTCACATCAAAACCTGCAATCTGCCCCGCGTCCTTTGTCGCCTGACGCTGTGAGTCGTTGAAATACGCAGGCACGGTAATCACCGCCTCTGTAATTTTTTCACCAAGCTTTGCTTCCGCATCCGCCTTGAGCTTCTGAAGGACCATCGCAGAAATTTCCTCTGGACGATACTGCTTGTCCCCCATTTTTACTTGCACGCCACCAGTTGGAGATTTCTCAATAGCGAACGGCACAACTTTTTTGTCGCGCTGAACACCATCGTCCTCAAATGTGTGCCCGATCATTCGCTTGATACCAAAGAGCGTGTTTTGCGGGTTTGTTACCGCCTGCCTTTTTGCCAAAAGTCCCACCAAGCGTTCACCACTTTTTGAAACCGCGACGATAGACGGCGTGGTGCGCGCGCCCTCAATGTTTTCTACAATACGTGGCTCGCCACCCTCTATGATAGCAACCGCGCTGTTTGTTGTACCCAAGTCAATTCCTAAAATTTTTGCCATGTTAGTTTTTGTTAGTGAACGCAGTGAGCTTAGAAAAACTTACACCCGGTTAAATGCGATTTTTCAAATCGCGATTTCAAATTTATGCAAATTTGAAATCATTTAACTGGGTAAATAATCTAATGTCGCTTCGCTCGTTATCTTATTTATAAAATTTCGACTTTTCTATTCCACCGGATGTCCAAATGATTTCACTTTTGCCGGACGGATAACTTTGCTGTGCAAACGATAACCTTTTTGTACGACTTCAGAAACTGTATCTGCTTCTTTTTCTGACGTTGGCGGAACCTCTTCTATTGCGACATGCGTTCTCGGGTCTACTTTTTCACCCACCTTTCCTATTTCAGTAAGACCACGGGATTCAAGTACAGAATACATTTGCGCGTAAATATATTCAACACCCTTTCGCCAATTTTCGTCCACCTTTTCCCACGCTTCTTTGTTGCCAAAAGCCATCGCGAAGCTGTCTAGAACGGGAATAAGGTCGTCAACGAGACCCTCGGCCGCGAACTTTATCATCTCACCGCGACGCGTGTCCTCGTCTTTTTTAATATTTGCGAAATCCGCGCGCATTCTCTGCCACCCGTCCAAGTACTCTTTCTTTTCTTTCTCGCAGGTTTTGAGTTTCTCGCGAAGCTTCTTCATCGCGAGCGCGGGACTCTCCGACTCCTCCTCGCTTTCAAATCGGAGGTCTTCACTATACGTAGTGTTTTCCTCTGTGTCAAGAGATTCTTTTTGCGTGTCCATATCTTCTATTTTTTCCTCTTTTTCTTCGTGTTCTGTGTTGGTCATATTGCTTTGAAACCTCATCTTACCATATTGAGCTAAATGGGTAAAATTATTTTTTAGCTGATTTTACGATACCAAGATCGCGACAAATTTTTTGCGCAAGATTATTATCAATCTCGTTATGTCTCGGTACAGTGGAGGTACGGCGTGTCAGTGCATTAAAAAACACACTGTGGTTTGCACCTTCACGAAGAAGCGTGCATCCATGTTTATGGAGATGCTTGAGAAAATCAAGCCTTTTCATTTACGCGGGAAGCAAAACATTAAGCGGTTCACGGCGCGCGCCAGTGCCAGCATCTTTGCGACTTATCACACGATTTACTTCAAGAACAAGAGTGAGCGCTTCCTCTAGATTTTTACGTGCCTCGGCAAGAGTACGCCCTTGTGTGTTGACGCCTGAAAGCTCTTCAACCCAACCAAGATACCATTTCCCACTTTTTTTATATACTGCAGTAAATTGCTGTTTCATAATAGTACAATGATACCACGCCTCCTACAACTTCGTCAAACCAAGCATATACCAAATATTTTAGCATTTACGTTCTAAGCGTTTATCTCGAGATGAATACAAGGCACGGAAAAAGCGCCCGCGGGAGGTGTACAAGTAGTACTCCGACCAAGGGCGCTTTTTTCGTAACGAAGTAGTCGCTCGAGATTAACGCTTTGACCATTGAGGAGCCTTGCGAGCTTTCTTAAGTCCAAACTTACGACGCTCTTTCATACGTGGGTCGCGCTTTAGAAAACCAAGCTTCTTTAAACGCTTGCGAGTCTCCTCGTCAAAAGTAACTAATGCGCGTGAAAGTCCGTGACGGAGCGCCTCTGCTTGAGAGTGGATTCCACCACCGACAACCTTTACAGATACAGCAAACTTTCCTGCAACTTTTGATTTTTCAATCGCCTCTGAAACGATTTTCTGAAGCTCTAGTGTGGGAAAATATGTTTTCACATCTTTGTCGTTAATAACCAAAGATTCCTTTGAACCCTCTGTAATGCGAACTCGCGCGGTTGAAGTCTTGCGACGACCAACAGCCTCAATATAGCGATGAGCCACCTTTGCCACCTTTGCAACCTTTACTTCCTCTTTTGTTGTTGTATCTTTGGTCGTCATATTATTCTGTAATTTTTAAATTCTTCATGCGTGACTTGTGCAAACGGTTGCGAGGAATCATACGTGAAATTGCGCGTAGGAAAACTTCTGAGTAACCTTTTTTCTCAATAGTGTAACCGATTGTGCGCTCCTTGAGACCGCCTGGGTAGCCAGAAAAAAGTTTTGCATGCACTTCTCCCATCTTTGATGGAGCGATGGTCGCCTTTGAAGCATTCTCAATTACCACTTCTACAGGAGCCACGAGGTGCTTCTGAAATGCAACTGAGTTTTTGCCCATAAGAACGCTCGCTGCCTCGGTGGCAACACGTCCTACGGATTTTCCTTTTGCGTCAATTTTGTATGTCATATAATTATNNGAACTCAATAACTGCCATTTTTGAAGCGTCTCCGCCACGACGTGGGAGTTTCAAAATACGAGTGTACCCGCCAGCGCGTTCCTTGTAGCGAGGAGCTATTTCATCAATAAGTTTCTTTGCGCCTTCTTCTCCAGACACACCGCCAAGGCGTGAAATGATAAGACGACGAGAAGAAATATCCCCTTTACCACCGCGAGTCACAAGCTTCTCAACGAAAGGACGGAGCTCCTTTGCGCGGGCTTCGGTAGTTTCAATATGCTCAGATTTAATGAGCGAAAGAGCGAGTGAACGAAGGAGCGCAATGCGTCCTGCGTGATCTCGTCCAAATTTTCTGATTGACTTGTGATGTTTCATAGTAGTAGTGTTCCGCTCAAATTAATTATGCCTTGAGTGTGATGTCGTGAGCACCGAGCGCGCGCTTGATTTCCTGAATGCCCTTGTCGCCAAGACCGTCAATTTCCAAGAGGTCTTCCTCGGTCTTGCGAGCGAGTCCTCCGATGGTGCGAATGTTTGCGTTTGAAAGCGCGTTGTTTGTGCGAGTTGAAAGGTCAAGGTTTTCCACGCGAGTCTTCAAGAAGTCGTTGTCCGCGAGATCCTTCTTTGGAGCTTTCTCCTCTCCTTTTGACGAAGTTTCTTCTGTCTCGGCCTCTGCCTTCTCTACAAAACCAATGACAGACTTGAGCTGGTTTACCATAATCTCGATAGACGCCTCAAGAGCGCGACGAGGAGTGATTGTGCCGTCTGTTTCTACTGTGATGCGCAAACGGTTGAAATCTGTACGATCGCCAACACGCATATTGTCCACTTCGTAGTTCACGCGACGAATTGGTGTAAAGATTGCATCAAGCGCGATTGTGCCGATATCAACCTTTTCCTTCTGATGAACTTCTTTTGAAACATAGCCGAAACCTTTTGCTACAACAATTTCAATATTGAGAGAAGCGTTTTTGTCGGTTAGTGTAGCGATGTGTTGCTCTGGGTTCAAAACCTCCACCTGACCAGCAAGTTTAATATCTCCAGCAGTTACAGCCTTTGCTCCTTTTATAGAAAGGGTCACTGTTTGCGATTCCATTGTGGATAGCTTGAAGCGAACTTTTTTCAAATTGAGGAGAATAGTAATAACATCCTCCTTCACTCCCTCTATTGTAGAAAACTCGTGCGAAACTCCATCAATTTTTACTGATGTGATTGCGGCACCCAAAAGCGATGACAAAATAATACGGCGAAGCGAGTTGCCAAGCGTGTGACCGTATCCAGGGTAAAGGCCCTCAATTTCGTAACTTCCCTTAAAACCGTCCTCTGCGAGAACTTTAGGCTTCGATGGCAATGTGATGTTGTAGTCGAGCATTGTGGTGTTTGGTGTAAATTAGACGATGAAACTATACCTTAAATTTTTAATAAATGCAAACGGGATGCGAATTAACGGCTGTAGAACTCAATAACCGAGGTGAGATTGAACGACATCTCGGCTTGTCCCGGCTTTGGCTTTCCCTGGAATGTTGCCGTGAGTTTATCTGTATCTAGCTTGAACCATGTTGGCACGGTGACTGTCTTAAATCTTTCAGCAAGTGTTTCAAAAAGCTTTGTGCTCATACTTCCTGGGCGAATTGCTATTACGTCACCAATTTTCATTCGGCGAGACGCAATATTTGTACGGCGTCCGTTTACCATAATGTGTCCGTGGGACACTATTTGGCGCGAAAGCGAGCGCGATGCTACAAAACCTGCTCGGAATACCGCATTATCCAGACGTGATTCAAGGGCTTCAAAAAGGTACTCTGCTGGGTTGATACCGTGCTTGCCAGACGCTTCTTTAACATAATTTGAAAACTGCGTTTCGCTCACACCGTACGTGTGACGAACCTTCTGCTTCTCGCGAAGCTGACGGCCGTAGTCGGTCACTGTTGAACGGTGCTTCTTTTCAGCAAGAACCTTTCCCGGTGGATACGGACGCTTCTTAAAAGCGCACTTCTCACGTCCGCAAATGGTCTCCCCGAGACGACGACAAATTTTACATGTAACTCTGCTCATAATATATATTGTATTCTGGTTTAAATTCTACGTGGCTTCTTTGGCTTTGGTCCGTTGTGAGGAACAGGCGTTACGTCGCGAATAGACGAAATATCAATTCCTTTTGAGTTCACGGCGCGAATTGAACTCTCGCGACCGGCGCCAACTCCTTTTACGACCACATCTACCGACTTCATACCAATCATCGCCGCTTTCTCGCCGACGAGCTCGCCAACTTTTGCTGCGGCAAATGGAGTACCCTTCTTTGCGCCCTTGAAACCTAGAGAACCAGATGAAGACCAAATGAGCGCATTGCCAGCCTTGTCCGCAATGAGGACCTTTGTGTTGTTGTATGTAGACTGCACGTAGAGAGTTCCTTCAATGTGCTTCTTTTTTGCGCCACGAGAAAGCGCGCGGGATACCAATCCTTGATCAACACTTTGTCCTTCTTTTTTGATAATTCGTTTTTTGCCCATGTTATTTTTTACTTCTTGTCAGCCTTGCGTCGTCCTGAACCCATCGTTGTGCGCTTGTTTCCGCGAACAGTGCGTGAGTTTGTCTTTGTGCGCTGACCGCGAACAGGTAGCTTTTTTGCGTGACGTGTACCGCGGTATGCTTTGATTTCTTTCAAACGCTTTACGTTGTTGGAAATTTCGCGCTTGAGGTCTCCTTCTAATGTGAGACCTTCTATTACTTTACGGATTTTTGCTTCGTCGTCTGGAGTAAGGTCCTTTGCGCGCTTGCCGTGGTCAATTTTCACAGAATCAAGGAGCTCCTTTGCGCGAGGACGGCCGATGCCGTACACCGACGTGAGGCTTATCTCCAATCTTTTTTCATCTGGTATTGTAACTCCGAGGATTCGCATATGATGTCTTTATATACTTAAAATAATTAACCTTGACGCTGTTTATGACGAGGGTTTTCGCAAATAACACGAATACGGTCTCCGCGCTTGACCGTCTTACATTTCACGCAGATTTTTTTTACTGATGCTCGTACTTTCATACAAAATTGAACTGACTTACGGCAAAAGCCGAAATTGAAACAGTGAGGGTATTCTATATTATTTCTGATTTAAATGCAAGTGCCCACAGAGTGGGCACTACAATTGACATAAAACAATTAACAACTGACTAGAAACCTAGAGAAATCAAGGATTTTCGTCAATTGTCACAGGTCAATTGTCAAATGTTCTTATAGACGCTTGATTATCCTGCCCTTTCCGCCGTAAGGGTCAAGTTTCACCATTACTTTATCNNTCTTCTTTTTCTATTTCTGCCATTTGTGAATGCTCATCGTACCAAAATTTCTAATAGTCGTCAATGCCTTCAGCTACTTTGTAACTATTTTTACATTAATTTTTGCTGGATCGCTCGGAAATACCTTTTTCCACATAGGGCGAACTATCACATTTGCATCACCAATATTAATTTGTTTTTTAATAATCTCAGTAATGTCTTTTTTACTCTTGCCAGCAAAATCAGCGCTGATTTTTTTTGAATCAATCTGTCCAACAAAATCCGCTTTTCCAGCCAGATGAAAGCTTATATTTTCTATATCTGAGAGCACCACATTGTTTACATCATCAACAAACTTAAAATCAAGCGACGACATATTTGTAATTGAAAAAGGATTTTCTCTGTCCTCTAGAGGAAGAAGCTCTGCTATTTTTTTTGTAAGCTCCGCCGTGTCAAAAAAGAAAACGGAGACCGTTGCTCGCATTGAAACATTGGTTGTGTCTGACACTGTAAATTCTTCCGGCACCTCTTCAAATTTAACAATCATACTCCCAGGGAAAAACGAAACCTCTGTGGGAATTTGCGCGCGCGCCTTTTCTACTGCGATTTTTTTCAAATCTTGTTTAAGTTCTTCTTGAGCTGATTTGATTGCTTCGTCGGAAGGAACTTTTACGGTGCCGGAAAAACCGCCCGCTATTGGTGAATCCGGTTTTGAAGCCGAGTAAAACTTTGAATATCTCGGGTCGCCCTTGAAACCTGGTATCGTGAAATCTCCGAGTCCTATGTTGTACTCCTTGCCGGCAACATCGGCGTACACGACAGAGTCCACTGAACCAGGCACTGTTTTGCCGTCCACTACTTTTGCGCCGGGCACTACGACAGACTGATCAATACGAAATATTTTATGATCTGCTGACTCTAGACGCGTGTTTTTTATCAGACGCTGACTCTCTCCGTTGTACGCGTTGAAAATGGTCACCGTACCAGAAGCCTTTTTTTGAATCTTTTTTTCAATTGTTGCGGGAACTTCTTTTGCTTTCACTTCTGAAAGGCTTGTGAAGTGAAAAATCAATTCGCTATCACTCTCGCTAACTGTAGCGGTAAAATTATTATCAATTTGCGCGCTTCGCGTGATAGGTGTTACCTCTATCGTCGCCATAGCAAAGTAATTTGCCACAAAAAACGCAAGAGCCAACACGAGAGCAAAAAGCAGAGCAAAGAGAACACCCTTGCCTGCGCCACGTCCTTTTTGCGGTTCCGAAACCTTTTGTTTAGGTTTTTCAAAAAAAGGGTTTTTCCCGATGCGGTCGCCCTCGTCGTCTCTTATTGGAGCCACATATGGTTCAGGCACAGTTTGCGGACGACGAATAACATCGTTTGACGGCACTGTCACGTCCTTCATTGGTTTTCTAATAATGTCTTCCATATTTATGTGTGTTGTTCAAGGAGCTTTTCCGCTAAAAGAGCCTCTACTACAATGAACGGGTCGCGAATGACCTCTGTATCAAACGAAACAAATTTGGAAACGATAAGCTGATCTAAATATTGTACCTCAAATTCTGCATCCGCCAAAAGGTCCGACTTTGCCTTTGAAATAAGGAGGAGTAAACGAGATGATATTTCAGCGTCGGCTGTAAAAAAGATCTTGCGCGGAGGCGCGCCGTTCTCCGCAAGGACTGTAATCGCTTTTTCAAAACGCTGGAGCCACTCCGCCTCGGCCGTCTCCACTATCTTTGAAACCTCTGCGTAACGTACTGTATCCAACTCCCCGCGTAGGAACATGGAGAAAAGAGTTGTCGCCTCTTCATGCACAGTACGCAAGCGCGCGGAAATTTCGCGAATGAAAAAATTCTTTCCACGAGGAAACGAGACTGTGCGCGTAAGCAAGTCGTTTTCAACGCGTGACACATCTGTCGCCTCTCCAGTAATATCCAAAAATAGAAAATTATTTTCAGTAGGGAAAATATCTCGTATCGCACTAAACGCCGCCACTGGGAAAGCTCCAAAATGAACTGACTTGGCGTGAAAGAAATTATTTATTTTCCTCTCAATGCTTTGAATGACCTTTCCGGAAGAAACTCCCACAGTTACTGTCATTTCCATTCGCGAAGTTTTTTGTTTGTAAGGATTCTTTATTTCATAGCCATTCAATTTAATATGAATAACTTTCTTTTCAATGATTCTGACATCATCTGGAGGAAGGGTCTCCTTGAGTTCATCTTTCAATTTTAAAATATCCTCATCAATAAATTTTTCAATCGCGCGTTCAGTAACCTCAAACTCGTCATTTTTAACAATTTTTAGATCGCGTGTTTTCAAAATAAACCATGGAGACGAAAGAGTGCAAAAAAAATGTTTAGGATTTCCCGTGGTCTTTGTTTTTTCCTGCAAATCCTTCAGCACTTTGTCCAGCGCTTTATTCATCGCAAGAAGAAAACGCGCTGAAGAAAGAACCTCCTGAAAAGAAATGTCCTCGCGAATACTAGATACAATCTGAGGAGTCTGCCCTTTTTCAATTTTAATCAATGCAGCGCCAACACTCGCTGAACCAATATCAACGAGGAGCGTGAGAGCTTCGTTTTGTTTTTGTCCTCCAAATAAAGAAAATGCCATCGTGCATATATTGTACCATGCGACTATAAATAGTTTCAATTAAAAAAATAGCCGAGCACCAATGACTGGTGCTCGGCTATTTTTTTAATTGAAACTACTCAGCCTTCGGGGTTTCTTCTACTGTTTCCGCAACAACTTCTTCTGCTGCTTCTTCCGCAACAACTGGAGCTACTGCTACAGCTTCTGCAACTGCTACTGTCGCTTTTGCTTCCTCTGCGGGTGCCTCTTTTACGATAGGAGTTTTCTTGCCGAGAACGTTGATTTTCTTTCCTGAAACTGCTTTTAGGTCAACGAGAAGGTTGTGCACAGTGCCTGAGGCTTTTGCGCCTACTGACATCCAATGCTTTGCGCGGTCAAGATTAATAACAGGCTTTCCCATGCGCGCATTGTACGAACCAAGAACCTCAAGAACGTTTCCGGTCTTTGGCTTAAGCTTTGAATCTGCGACGATGACACGGAAAGAAGGGTCATTCTTACGGCCAACGCGTTGTAGTCTGATTGCTAACATGAAGAGCATCCTATCAAATATGAGTAAAATGGTCAAGGGGTGGCAAAATAAAAGGCCGCATAGCGACCTTTTTAGTACCCTGAACAGGTTTACACACGTGGAATCACTGCAAAAATCGAGTTAAGTTTTTGTACTGCCCGACGCCCCTGCTGACCAATTCGGATAAGATCTGGGATCCTTGATATAGAGACCACTGCACGAACAGGTGCTGTCTCTCCAATCACATTGGTATTACAGTGAACATTCTCAAATTCAATCAATGCGCTTCCGTCTGGATCCGTAGAAATTACTTTCATTTTTATCTCCTTAATTGACGATTTAACGGTGAATCTATCTGAATCCTATCAGAAAAAGCAGTTTTATGCTATCTTAATGAACAATATGACTACTAAGAAGCCCACAAATAGTCAAATTTACCCAGATTAAACTATCTTTTTGTCTTCACCTTTTGCTCCAGAAGACTGAAGCGTACCAAATGCTGGCTAAATTCGTGCTTAGAAACAAAGCGGTCGCCTATTCCCAATACGTCCATACGGGTAGTATTAATGTTTTCCTTAACTTCAGTTATCTCCTTTTCAACCTTATCAAATCTTTTGTCGACATTATCAAAACGCTCATCCATTTCTTTGTGTACTCTATCAAAACCCTTAGCGACCATAATAGCTAAGTTGTCTATTGTTCCTGCCAAATCATCAATTGTCACCTTTTTAACTACTGTTTTTTTCATAACAATATTATACCCTCGCACCTACTTTTTGCAAATATAAAAGTAGGTGCGAGGGTATATCAGGAACACAGAAGTACAACTAACCTCTCAATATGCTAATAAGAAAAGAATATATACCCCTTCTGCTACCATTGGTAAAATAAGCACTCCACCAATTATCCTGCCGTTTCTTTTTAGTAATGGCCACGGCTGAGATTTCTTCGATACTTGCATTTGACCTTTCCATAAAAAGAAAATTCCCACTATAAATAGAACTAAGTCCATAAGATTAAATTAATTCTCAATTACTAATAACACCTTTATTCTATCCCCCCCCCGCTGTCCATGTCAACATCACGCATCAAAAGTTCTTGATTGTGAATGGTCAATTGTTCAAATCCTACCTGTGAATTATCCCCTTTCTGTGTTATCTTGGAAGCAATATGAACACAGAAAAAGCCCGTGCCGGAAACTATGTTGAAGGAGTTATTACCACGACCGCAAAAGGCTTTGGTTTTGTTTCTGTGGGCGAAGACAGCCCGCGTGAAAATGACATCAAAGTGGAGGCGGGTTTTCTAAACACCGCCCTCCCCCGCGACCGCGTGAAAGTCAGGCTTAACGCCAAGATAGGTGACATGCAACAAACTGGCGAAGTTGTAGAAATTCTCGCGCGCAACAAAATCACATTCGTCGGCACAGTAGACGAGGAAAAAGGTGCAACTTTTCTAATTCCACAGGACACACGCATCTACGTGGATTTCCTTATCCCTAATCCACCTCATGACCAGAAACTTCGTGGGAAAAAAGCGCTCGTGCGACTTATGGACTGGACCGATTCAAAGAAAAGTCCGACAGCAGAGATTATTGAAATCCTCGGTGACGCCGGCGACAACGAAACCGAAATCCGCGCTATCGTCCTTGATAAAGGTCTCCAAATGGAGCTTCCAGAAAAAATCCATCGCGAAGCGGATGCTCTTAAAAAAACCGCGCCCGAATTTATTACTGAGGAAGCAAAAAAACGTCGCGACTTCCGCAATGTCCCCACATTTACCATTGACCCCGCAGACGCGAAAGATTTTGACGACGCTATTTCCATTCAAACGCTCCCAAGCGGCGAGATTGAAATCGGTGTGCATATTGCGGACGTTTCAGCATATGTAAAACCTCACAGCGCCATTGATGAGGAAGCTCGTGTGCGCGCGACATCTATCTATCTCGTAGACCGTGTGATTCCGATGTTCCCAGAAGTGCTCTCCAACGACCTTTGCTCCCTCAACGAAAAAGAAGACAAACTTGTTTTTTCTGCCGTGTTCACATTTGCGCCAGATACTGCTACTAATCCAATCTCAAAAGTTGTGGTAAAGGATTCATGGTTTGGACGAGGAATTATTAACTCCGCGAAACGTTTTACATACGAGAATGCGCAAGAAGTATTGGATAACGGCAAAGGACTTTTTTATGATGAGCTTCACACGCTAAACACTATTGCCAAAAAACTCGCGAAGCAAGATAAAGAAGAGGGCGCGATTTCTTTTGAACACGAAGAAGTGCGTTTTGAACTTGATGCAAACAAAAAACCTATTCGTGTGTATACAAAAACTTTTCAAGACACAAACAAACTTGTAGAAATGTTTATGTTGCTCGCAAACAAAAAAGTTGCGGAGTATGTTTCTTCTAAACTTAGTAACGTGCAAGGAAAAACAGCGCACCCCGAACACGAGGGAGATCTGTTTGTGTACCGCGTGCACGATGAACCAAAACCAGAACGTCTCGCGGAACTCGCAAAATTTGTCGCAGGGCTCGGCTATAAGCTCCCGCTTAAAGAAGGGCGCGTTTCATCCACTGACATAAATAAATTTCTAGAACAAATTAAGGGCAAACCAGAGGAGACGATGCTCAACACCGCGACCGTTCGCACAATGGCAAAAGCGATTTACTCCACGCGAAACATAGGGCACTACGGGCTAGCGTACGAGCACTACACGCACTTCACCTCCCCTATTCGCCGTTATCCAGACGTGATGGTGCATCGCATCCTTGCGCACTTCCTCTCAAACGAAAAGGTGACAAACGAGGAAATGAATGAGTATCGTTCCCTTGCAGTACACTCATCTGAAATGGAAAAGCTCGCGTCTGACGCAGAGCGCGCGTCTATAAAGTTTAAACAAGCAGAATACATGAGCGAGCGTGTTGGCAAAGAATTTACAGGGATTATTTCCGGCGTTGCGGAATGGGGCGTCTTTGTGGAAGAAGAAGAAACAAAGTGTGAAGGCCTCATTCGCATTTCAGACCTCGGCAACGACTATTATATTTTTGAAAGAGAGAAGTATCGCATTGTTGGAAAGCAGTCGCACGAGAAATTCACCCTCGGCGACAAATTGAATTTCCGCGTAAAAGCGGTTGATCTTGAGAAAAAAAGCATTGATTACGAGCTAGTGAAGTAAAAAACAAACTCGCTACCATAACGGTAGCGAGTTTTTAGAGTGGCTTATTGAATGGATCTGAGTCCATCCTAAGACGATATTCCAGCGCCCATATTAAAAACAGACAGAAGGATGAAAGCATCCACATTGCTGTGGCTGTATGCCAGTCCCTCAGCCAATGGAGAACAAGAGCTCCCACGATAGAGCCGATTAGAATGGCAAACACAAAAACCTGTGTTTTTGAATGCCACGATAGCTTGCGCCACCATGAGACCTTTTCTTCTGGCTCCTCAACTGACAGTACCATTGAATCATTTTTTACAACCACTAGCTTGTTGCTTACAACAAGCTTGAGATGTCTTTGTTGCTTGGTCATCACGTCGTCCTCCGAAAATTATTGAATGTGCAGCCAAAACAAGTATACCACAAATTCAACTATTTTGCAAGTTGCTCCGCTTCTTCAAACTTGATTGAAAGAAGTTTTGAAATAGCATCGGAACCCATCGTCACACCGTAAATAATTCCAGCGCGCGACATCGTCTCGCGATTGTGCGTGATAACAATAAGCTGAGAATACTTTGCGAGGGTTGCAACCATATCTCCATACTTTTTTGAGTTTGCTTCATCTAGCGCTGCATCGGTTTCGTCTAGCACCAAAAATGGCGGAGGGTTGACCTGTGACACTGCAAAGATAAGCGCAATGGACGTGAGAGCACGCTCTCCACCAGAAAGCATTTGCAGTCCGCGGATTTTTTTGTGCGGTAGAGAAATCGCCACCTCAATCCCCTCCTCCGCTTCTTCTTCCTCTAGCTCCTCTGGATTTTCTATAATCTCTGTATCTGAACGCTTGCGCTTTTTTTCAATAACAACCTCAAGCGACGCTGTGCCACCACCAAACATAAGCGCGAAAAATTCGCTAAACTGTTTGTTGATTTTTTTGATGCCGTCTTTAAACTGCGCGCCGAGCTCCTCTTCTAACCCTCGCATCAGGTCGCGAAGCGACTCGGCGCTTGTCTTCAAATCCTCAAGTTCCTTCGCTAGGAATTCATCACGAGAAACCGCCTCCTCGTACTCGCGCATTATGTCCTCGCCCGAGCCACCTCCCATAATATCCTCCAGGCGGATTTTTGCGCGTTCAATCTTTTTTCGTCGAGCTTCTTGCTCGGCTCGCGGTTCTGAAAGTGCCTGCGCCACATCAATGTAAATATTTGTGTAGTCTAGAATTGAGCGACCAATAAGGATTCCGCCCTCGCGAAGCTCCTCACGGAAAGAAACTTCATCACGGGTAAAGTTTTCAATATGCTCACGCACCATTCCGAGTCGCAAAGTGAGTTCCTGCTTTTTCGCGCGAAACTCAAAAGACGCGCGCTCGGCGTCGGTAGTCTCTGCGCGCTTTGTTTCAAGAATTCTCTCAAGCTCGTGTATCCTTGTTTCAAATCCAGAAATTACATCCTCAAGATTTTGCTGAGCCGACAATAAGCTCTTGTGTTCAATGTGGAGATCCTCCAATGCCTTTATCGCTGCCTCGCTTGGACCCCTCTGTCCATCGCTTCCACGAATATGTTCCAAAAATTTTCCTATCTTATTACGCGTAGCAGACACGACACCCTTTATATACAAATAGTCCTCGCTAGACTCCGCATAGCCGAGTTCGTCATAAAGATTTTGTGCGAGATTTTCAGCCTCATCCGCACTCACCGTTTTTTCATGAGCCTCCTGTGGGGCGTTCATACGGCGCTCCTCAAACTCAATCATTCCTTCAAATCGCCCAATCTTTCGCCCGAGGTCGTCTCGCTCTCGACGCACTGCGCCCATCTCTGCGCGTACGCTCACGAGCAGAGCTACCTCAGCGCTGTCTTTCGTATGCACACCACGCAAACTGTCTGCATGAGCAAGCGCCTCATTTGCCTCATGAAGTTCGCGTTCAAGATTTTCTTTTTCACCATGAAGTTTTTCACGCGCGCACTGTATGTACGCCTCCTCGCGTTTCAAATAGTCGCCGTACATAAGGGCAAGCTCGTCGCGAAGCGCCCGCGCTTGCTCCACCTTCTCTACTTGTTTTTTCAAAAATTTAATATGTGGGGCAATCTCGCGACGGAGCGATTCGCTTTGTCGCATATTTTCTTCAGTCTTCAAAAGTTTCCTTTCACTTTCAACAATCTTCCAATGATAAATCTTAAGCCCAAGCGCGTCCTCAATCATCGCGCGACGCTCCTTTGGAGATGTGTTCAAAATTCTGTCTGCTTCGCCTTGCGAAATGATGTGATGCCCAGACGCGCCAATGTGCACCGAGGAAAGAATCTCAATGACATCCTTGAGTCGCACAGATGAACCATTCAAAAAATATTCGCTTGAGGCGTCGCGATGAATCTCGCGCGCGATTGCCACCTCGTCGTAGTCCACTGGAAAGGTGCGGTCTTTATTATCAAAAGTAATTATTACTTTTGCGCGATTTTGACGCTCGGATGATTTTGAGCCGTTGAAGATGAGGTCTTCGGTACGTTTTCCACGCATGCTCTTGAGCGACTGTTCTCCAAGCACGAAACGAAGCGCCTCGGCGACGTTGGACTTTCCTGAACCGTTTGGCCCTACGATAGCCGAAATAGACGCGCCAAAGTCAAAGGTGCTCTTTTTCGCAAATGATTTGAACCCTGAAATTTCCAAACTTTTTACGCGCATTATGGCTTTAGTTTAGCATAATTTTATCAAAAAAGTGGAGCAGAACCTTTGGCTCTGCTCCACTTTTTATTTCTCTGTTTGTTTTAAATAATTTTAACAAAATTATTTAGCCCACCCTTTTTTCTTCAAACCATCCGCTGCGGCGACTTGCTCGGCGTCTTGCTTTGATTTTCCAATCCCCTGACCGACGAGTTCGTCGTTTAGATATACTCCAACATTAAAATCCTTATCGTGGTCTGGACCCTCCTCACTAATCACGCGATATGACGGAGTCACTCCAACATGCTCCTGCGCTTCCTCCTGGAAAAAACTTTTTGCATCGCGCCAAAGTTCCTTTTTCACAATCTCTTCCGTTTTTCCAAGAAGATGATTTTTTAAAAATTGTTCTGCTGTTTCGTAACCAAGATCAAGGTAGATAGCCCCGACAACCGCCTCAAACGCATTCGCGAGAATAATCTGGCGAGCTTTTGTGCCTTTGTCCTTTGCTTCCCCTTTTGAAAGAAGGAGGAACTCCTCCATCCCCATATCTATAGCAAGATTGCCGAGTGTCACCGCGTTCACGAGGGCTGCGCGGTAGCTCGTGAGGTCGCCCTCATTTGCCTGAGGATATTTTTTGTATAGGAAATTAGTAACAACGAGCTCCACAACCGCGTCCCCTAGAAACTCCAGACGTTCGTTATGATCAAGCCCGCGCTCGCGTGTTTCGTTTATATACGAACGATGAGTAAAAGCCTCGCGAAGAACCGCGCGGTCTTTAAATTGAACGCCAATTTTATTTTCGAATTCTGCAAACTTTTCCATAATTTTGTTATTGAGCGTAGCGAGATTAGAAAATTATGGACCCCGTTAAATGATTTCTTTAGAAATCCCTGCTTTGCAGGATTTAACTGGGGTAGTAATCACCCAATACTATATTGCTACTATTAAATTTATTTCATTAATAAAATATTCACCGCTTTCGTAATCACCGGAAGCATATCGTCATACATATTTAGATCTATAATCTCCGCGAGCTTGAACCATTTTGCGTCATCTAGTCCCCCGGTCTTCATAAGTTTAATATCTTGATATGGAGCTTCGCAAAGGAAGTAGCTCACGTGCTTTCGCATCTTTCCCTTCTCTGGATGTGATGCTACGTATTCATTTTCTCCTAAAATTACTCCTGGAGTTACGGGGAGATTGATTTCCTCCTTCACGATGCGCGTAATAGCAGTCGCATCATCCTCGCCGTCTTTGTAGTGCCCCTTTGAAAGCGTCCAGTGTCCAAAGATATCATGAACGAGCCCCAGGTACACATCCTCGCCGTCGCGCGCAAACACTACAGCGCCTCCGAGCTTGTCCAATGGAAGAGTCTTAGTGTCTACTGGCGTATGAGGAACTTTTTTCTTGCTTGTCTCGTCCTTGCCGGGCTCGCCGAGCTCCTTGTACACTGCGCCGAGCACTCCGTTTATAAACTTGCCACTCGTCTCACCACCATATGTTTTCGCAAGCTCAATCGCTTCGTTGATGGCAACTTTTGCCGGCACTTGAGCGCGGTCTTCAAAAAGAAGCTCGTAAAGTCCGATGCGCAAAATATTTCTATCCACGAGCGCGATTTTTTCTATTGGCCAATCTGGCGCCGCTTTTTCAATAATGTCGTCTAGCTTTTTCTGCTTGTGAAGAATTCCAAGGAGAAGCTTTCGCATAAACGAAATGTCATTCACTCCCGGAGCAAACTCCTCTGCGTTGCGCACGAGAGCATGCTCTATCTCAAGATCAGTCAAGGCGCCTCCACGAAAATCCCATTCGTAGAGAACTTGCATAACTATACTTCGTGAAAGGTGCCTATTTGCCATATTTGAAAGTACTTACATTTATAGTATACGCCCGTATACCAAAAAAGACAAAAAGAAAAGCGACAAACTTTTCTTTACTTTGTCGCTTTTGATTTTGCGCTCACGCGCTTCTCTGTCTTTGCCATTGTTTTTACCAATTTAAGGACTGCTTTTCCGCGGTATGTGCCACAAGCTGTGCAAACCTGGTGGCGCATATGCAAAGCCGAGCACTTTACGCACTTTGAAAGACGCGCTCCGTCTAGGGCGTGGTGGGAACGGCGGTTTGCCGTATGCGCGCGGGTGTGTCTCATTCGTACTACCATAGTTTCAATACTGTAACAAAAAGCCCATAAAAAATCAAGTGGGGGTGGCGGGCGAAGCCCGGCACCCCCACTACCCAAACAAAAAGGCGACTTTTGGTCGCCTTTACATTAATTTTTACCTCTTGTTTTATTTGTTTGAAGCAAGCCATTTCCTTAAGCGCCCAGCCTGCTTGTAGTCTGTCGCATGCAGGTCGCCTATTTTTGTTTTTATGGTTGCTGAGCCCAAACAGCCACCCAAGACTGACAAGGACTCTTTTAGATCGTCCAAGCGAACGGTTCCAATTTGGTTAAGTTCGTGTCTTCCAGAATCATCTGCCTCCCCGTAAAAAAGTTTGAAAAGTTGCCCTGTATCCTTTTCGATACACAATCGGGCTCCTCCTTTGATTTTTAGTGTGATGCTTGTATTGCTTTCATCAAGCGCGCTTGCTGTTGGTTTTTGATGCAACGCCATCACTGATGCCATAATGCCCCCTTTTTTATCGTTAAAAAATGAACCAATTTCTAGTATACCATTTTTTACACTTTTACACAAGCCCAACGTGGAGTTCATAGCGACGACGATAGTTGCCATTTTTAATTTTCATCAGTTCGTCATGAGTACCTGACTCAATGATCTTGCCACTATCAAGCACAAGAATTTTGTCTGCTTTGCGTACAGTACTCAAGCGGTGCGCAATGACAAATGTAGTGCGACCCTCCATCACACGGTCTAGAGCCTCTGTCACAAACTTTTCTGTCTCGCTATCAAGCGCGCTCGTCGGTTCATCTAAAATCAGAATTTTTGGATTTCTCAAAACCGCGCGCGCTATAGCAATGCGTTGCTTCTGCCCCACAGATAGCTTCACACCTCGTTCACCTACTACTTGTTCATATTTTTTAGGGAACTTTTCAATAAACGCATCAGCATGTGCCTCCTGTACTGCTTTTTTAACTGCCTCATTTGAATGTTTTTTAGGTCCGTACGCAAGATTTTTTATAATTGTGTCATGAAAAAGAGATACCTCTTGAGGGACAATTGCGATCATCTCTCGGAGTGATTTGAGTTTCCATTTATTTGTTGGTACACCATCAATCAAGACAACTCCCTCTCCTGGGAAATAATACGCGGAGATTAAATCTATAAGTGTACTCTTTCCGGCACCCGACTCGCCAACAAGCGCAACCATCTGCCCTGGCATTGCTGTGAACGAGACGTCGCGAAGCACCTGATTCCCTTTCTTGTACGCAAACGAAACATGCTTAAATTCAATTCTGCCGTGAGTTTCTCTTGGAATAATAGACCCCTCAGGTTCATAGTTTTCAGATGGAAGAGCAAGTGTTGACTCTGCTCTCTCAAGCGCTACTAGGCCATTTTGCAGTGTTTGCCAATTTTGCCCAAGTATTGCAAACGGACCAAACACCATTGCGGAATAAGCATTGAAAGCTAGGAGCTCACCGATTGTCATAGTACCAGCCTGTATGGCAAAAACTGATAAAACAAAAATGATAAGCTGAACTCCGAACACAATGGTACGACTTGTAAATCGAATGTTCGTCCAGATGCGCTCAATGACAAGCCCTAAGGAGTTTGCATGCTCAAGTTTTCTTCGAATCTTCATTTTTTCAAAAATTTCAGCAGTAAATTGCTTTACCATAGAAATATTGCCTACCGCCTCATGGGCAACACCATATGCTTTTTGCCATGACTTTTGAGTTCTACGTTGTAGTGGAACTGCCATTGGAACAGTGCGTATCAGAAGAAAAACATACAAAATAATTCCAAGCAACAAAACTACCGCAAGTAAGGAATTCATATAGAACACGAAAAAAGACCCGACAACAATAGAAAGAAATTTAGGAGCGAGGTCAACAATTACGCGTCCGACTATCGAATAAAGACCATTCCCAGCTCGATTAATACCTTCCATAATCTCGCCCATCTTTCGCTCCTTATGAAATTCTGTCGGAAGAAAAAGAATTCGCGAAAATGCCTCTGATTTGTAATCCACAAATATATTCATCCCAAACTTTTCATTCCTTACGTCCCACACCCAATCTGTCGCAAGCGCTATCAACTGAAATACGCCCCATATAAATAAGAGCGTTGCCCATAAAGGAACGTCAATGCCACCAACATATAATGTACCTGGTCTTACAAGCGCGTCAAAAAATTTACCAGCAATATACGGTACTGAGCCATTTGCAAGCGCAGAAAAAACACCGAGCCAAGTAAGAATAGTTAGTTCATGCTTATTTGCTGAAATATATTTCCACGCAATTCCCCACCCTTTGAATGAATCCAAAAAATTTTTACGCATTAACACTATTCTATCACACGTTTAAGAAAACTTTTGCGGTGATGTTTGGTGAGCCCGTTTTTTTTAATTGCAGTGTAATGCGCGCGGGTACCGTAGCCTTTGTGTTTTTCAAAACCGTACTCGGGGAATTTTTTGGAAAGCGAGACCATTCGCGCATCGCGAGCGACTTTTGCGACAATTGACGCGAGCGCGATAGCGAGCTCTTTCTCATCACCTTTGATGATAGTTTCTTGGTTTATGTAATGCGATGGCGCGCGAAGTCCACCATCAAGCAAAACCATTGTCTCCCCCAACTTGGAGGTTGAACCTCCAAGTTGACTTGGGAGCGAGGCTCCCAAGTGGGGTTCTATTGCTTCAAGTGACTTCTCAATCGCCGTGCGGATAGCATACGAAAGCCCCTTCTTATCAATCACGCTCGGCGCAACAAAAGTAACAGCACACGACAAGTATCCAAGCGTTTCAGCTTCACGAATTCGCTCACGCCACTCTGCGCGCTTTTTAGGAGTAAGTTTTTTGGAATCTTTGACAACAGGAAAAAGTTTGGCGACTCGCCTTTGATGCTCCGCGTAAATACATACAGCGCCTACTGCTACCGGCCCCGCAAGCGGACCTCTTCCTACTTCATCTATGCCAATAATTTGTTTATGTCGCATTTGTAAACATTATATCTGAAAAAGAAAAAGGCCGTACGAAACGGCCTTTTAAAATGCAACTTAAATCCAAACTGTCATTTGACGATAACGATAATAATCAAAAACAGCAAGAAGTGCGCACCCAATGCTGAGGGAAAAATAGAAGTTTGAATCAACAATTGGATGCTGGTTTATTTCCGCCCTGACAACGTCAAGAATGAAGAACAAAATACCTGCCACGCACATCACATTACAGCGGGCTAACCGCGATGTTCTTCTTGCAATTTCCAGGCTCTTCATAAAATTTTCTTTTTGGCTCGACGACAAGTCTGTGCGCTCGTCTACGAATTTTTGCGAATTTAATAAAGTTTTTTTACTTACAGCTATGGCAAGAACCAGATAGAACGATAGCGTCACGACTAAAAGCACCCACAAAACTACAGAAAAAACAGTTAGAAAATTATTCATGCAAATCTCCTCTTTCGTAATTTGTAATGTCCTACTACTTTCGACAGTATCATTCTTTATTGCTTATGTCAATCAGTTAGAATCTTGTGATGTCCATCTGGTATACTAGCCCAATATGGAAACTAAAGATCCAAAATTCATCCATCTCCACACACACTCTCACTATTCCCTACTGGACGGGCTTTCTAAAATTGACGAGATGGTCGCGCTCGCGAAAAAGCACGGGATGAATGCCATCGGGCTCACCGACCACGGCAATATGTACGGCGCGATTGAGTTTTACAAAAAATGCAAATCGGCTGGAATCAAACCCATCATTGGCGTGGAAGCATATGTCACTGCAGGTTCTCGCCACGACAAACGCCCTGGAATAGACAGTGAGCGTTTTCACCTCACTTTGCTCGCAAAAAATTTGCAGGGTTACAAAAATTTGATGCGTCTTGTTACTATTTCCAATTTGGAGGGATACTACTACAAGCCGAGAATGGACAAGGAGATTCTAAGGCAATACAGCGAGGGAATTATTTGTCTCTCTGGATGTTTCGGCGGAGAATTTTCGCGCGCTATTCGTCGTGGCGACATAGAGGGCGCGGAAAATGTCGCGCGGGAACACCAAGATATTTTTGGTGAGGAAAATTATTATTTGGAAATAATGCACCACCCAGGTGTGGAAAATATTGAAGAGGTGCGGAAAGAAATTATTCGCCTGAGCAAAAAATTAAATATCCCTCTCGTCGCAACGCAAGACTCGCACTATCTGCACAAGGACGATCAGGACGCGCACGAGACTCTTCTCGCTATTCAAACCAACGGCGACCTGAATGATGAAAATCGTTTTTCTATGAAGGCGGATCTTTTTGATTTCATTGATACAGAAAAGGCGCTTGAATATTTTGCGAGCACTCCAGAGGCAGTGTGGAACACTCAAAAAATCGCTGACAAATGCAACATTGAGCTAGAGCTCGGCAAGTGGCTTTTCCCAGATCTAAAAATTCCTGACAATACGACATACGACAAAGAACTTTACCGACTCACATACGAAGGCATCGCTTTTCGCGGACTTGATAAAAAAGACGCAAAAGTTATTGAGCGAATAGAATACGAGCTCAAAGTCATTCGCGACAAAGGATACGCGCCGTACTTTTTGGTTGTTGCGGACCTACTCCGATTTGCGCGCGAGCACGGGATCCTTACCAACATTCGCGGGTCCGTCGCGGGGTCCATCACTACTTACCTTCTCGGCATTACTTCGGTCAATCCGCTGGAATACAATTTGCCGTTTGAACGTTTTTTAAATCCCGAGCGACCTTCTGCTCCCGATATTGATATGGACTTTGCCGACAACCGTCGCGACGAGGTGATAAACTACACGCGCGAAAAATACGGGCACGACCATGTGGCGCAGATTGGAACATTTGGAACGATGATGGCGCGTGGCGCGGTGCGAGACGTTGCGCGCGCGCTCGGGCACCCGTACATAATCGGTGACAAAATTTCACGCCTCATTCCTGAAGGCTCGCAAGGTTTTCCTATGACCATAGATACCGCAATAAAAATGACTCCCGAGCTCGCTGACTTGTATAAAAACGACGCGGACACAAAAAAAATTATTGACCTCGCGAAACGACTAGAGGGGTGCGTGAGGCATATTTCCGTGCACGCGGCTGGCGTGGTTATCGCTCCGCGACCACTTTACGAATTCACTCCGACTCAGCTTGACCCAAAGGGCGGAAAAATTATTACGCAGTACGATATGCACGCGGTGGAAGACGCGGGACTGCTGAAGTTTGACTTCCTCGGCATCAGAAACCTCTCCATTTTGAGCGACGCGGTGCGTCTCGTGCTAGAAAGGCACGGAGTAAAAATAGACTTGGAGCATATTCCTCTTGATGACGCGAAAACATTTAGCATGCTTGCGAAGGGAGAAACAATGGGGCTCTTTCAGCTAAACGGTTCTGGGATGACACGCTATTTGAAAGAGCTAAAGCCAACAACTATTCACGACATAAACGCGATGGTCGCGCTCTATCGTCCCGGCCCTATGGAAATGATTCCTGAATACATAAAGCGAAAGCACGACCCAAGGCTAATTTCGTATCTTGACCCAAGGATGAAAGAAATTCTCTCAATGTCTTATGGCGTGATTACGTATCAAGACGACGTGATGATGATCGCGATTCACCTCGCGGGATATTCGTGGCTAGACGCCGACAAACTTCGCAAAGCGATGGGCAAAAAAATTCCCGCAGAAATGCAGGCGCAAAAAGAAAAGCTCTTGAAGGGATTTGTTGAGCACGGAAAACTTTCAGAAAAAAAAGCTCAGGAGCTTTGGCTTCTCATTGAGCCATTTGCCGCGTATGGATTTAACAAAGCGCACGCCGCGAGCTACGGACGCCTCGCTTACCAGACTGCGTATATGAAGGCAAACTTCCCTATTGAATATATGACAGCGATTCTCACCGCGGAGTCGGGCGACACGGAAAAGATTGCTGAGATTATTACCGAGTCCAAGCGAATGAACCTCCCTATTCTTCCGCCGGATATAAACGCAAGTTTTGGGGACTTTACTATTGTTGACAAATCAAGTCTTGGACCAAGCTCTGATTCTACTGAATCAGAAATTCGTTTCGGACTATATACAATAAAAAATCTAGGCACGGATATTTCTGACGCCATCATTTCTGAAAGAGAAACAAACGGCGCGTTTACTTCGTTTAGTGACTTCCTAGAACGCATTCGCCATAAAAATCTTAACAAGAAATCTCTTGAGGCGCTTATCAAAGCTGGCGCGATGGATGCCATGGGCGAACGCGGAACGATGCTCGCCAACATGGAAGAGGCGCTAGAGTACAACAAAGCGCAGGGCAAGGAGATGAGCGGGCAAGAATCTCTTTTTGGAATTATGTCAGACCAGTCCAGCGTGCCTGCTCTACGTTTGAAGGAAGCTTCGCCTGTTGCAAAAAAAGACAGGCTCGTTTGGGAAAAAGAACTTCTGGGTTTGTATGTCTCGGGGCATCCGCTTGATGATCATCGCGACAAACTCGCTACCATTGGCACTACTATTGAAACTGTAAAAACTCTCAAGGACGGAGCGCAAGCAGTTGCGGGCGGTATTGTGGAACACATTCACCACATCATCACTAAAAAAGGCGACAAGATGGCGTTTGTAAAATTGACCGATATGACAGGAACTCTGGAGCTCGTCATCTTCCCCGAAGCGCTCTTCACTCACAAAGAATTTTTTGAAACTCCCGACAAGTGCATAAAAGTAAAAGGAAAAATTTCAGAAAGAAATGGCGAGAAGACTCTCATAGTAGAAAGAGTGAAGGAGTTATGAGAAAGACAATTAACAACTTACATGTGACGATTGACAGGTTACGAATGCAAAATAAAAAAACCGGGCACCCATTGAGGCAACCCGGTTTTAGTGTTCGTAGACATGTTATTTCCAAAATGCGAATACCATGGCAACAAGCATTGTGGCACCAACCCCCAGCATAATATCAACAGCGGGGGCATTTAGAAAATATAGAATGATACCGCCTATGACGGCTCCGGCACAAATCGAAACTGGCGAAATTTTTGTCACTTTCATTTCAATCCCTTTCACCCCGATTTACCCTGAGGAGCAGGTTGCGAAAATTCGCTAACTCAATGTTCAACTACTTTCTAATAGTTTAGCATGTTTAGTGCAAAAAGTCAATACTCTAAAAACCCTTTGAAATAGGGCAAAATTTCCGAAAGAAACGGCGAGAAGACAATGATCGTGGAGAGAGTAGAGGAGTTGTAGAAAACCCGTGGCTTTAGGAGCCACGGGTTTTTGTTAACACTCTTGTATCAGGGTTTAATGTTCTGAGGAATCAATTGCTTGAGACCGCGACTTCTGAAACTCTTCAGCCAGTCTTTTATTTTTCCGTCTGATGGTGGGAGAGGATCGCATGCAAAGATTAACGATCCTGCAACAAAGGTAGCTATAACGAACAGATCGTAGACAGACCCAACTACGCCAGAAAAATAAAAGACAGTTATAATCATCAAGTTCAAGATGCAAATAACTCTGACGAACATATGCAGTGGATTTATTTTTGATGGATTCGAACAGCCAGATTGCACCATTGCAAAAGCTTCTTTCTCACGATAGAAGGAAAAAAGTGAATCAATGAGCCCTGTTAATACGACACTCCAATATAGAAAAGGAGCGTCAATGGATAGAGCCACAAAAATACTGCTTTTAAGAATCGTCTCTGAAAAAATGATACCGACACTGATGTCGAGAAGCGCAAGAGTTGAAAGAAGTGTAACAAAGCCATAAAGCCTGTGATTGCTGACACCCGTGAGTCGCTGAATGGCCTGACAAATCTTTTCCGTTTCCGCAATGCTCCACGCATCAAACGCCACAATTATGTTCATATGCCCCCCTATAGGTTGTTAAGATACGAAGAATTTCTGATAAAAAACTACCATTATTTTTGAATAATGTAAAGATGGCTAAATACCCATTTGAGATAAGCCCTAAAAATGGTAGAATGGGACGATATGGAAAACGCTGACAAATTATTTAACATCCGCCACTCTCTTGCCCACTTGCTTGCTATTGCGGTGCTTGAAAAGGACCTGGGCGCAAAGCTTGGGATTGGGCCTGTTATTGATAATGGTTTTTACTATGACTTTGAATTCTCAAACGGTTACACCCCTACCCCTGAAGACTTGAAGGGTTTTGAAAAAGCGATGCGAAAGATGGTAAACAAGGGTCTCCCTTTTGAAGGGCACGAAATTTCCGTGGGTGATGCGAAAAAACTTTTTGCTAGCCAACCATACAAACTTGACCTCATTAATGAATTTGAGAGTGAAGGAAAAAATCTTACTATTTACAAAACTGGAGAGTTTGATGATCTTTGCAAAGGTGGACACGTAGATAATACAAAAGAAATTCCTGCGGACGGATTTACCATCACGCACACCGCTGGCGCGTATTGGCGAGGGAGTGAAAAGAACACAATGCTTACGCGCATTTACGGACTCGCGTTTGAAAGCGGTGAAGCTCTTGATGCACACCTAAAACAAATGGAGGAGGCAAAAAAACGCGACCATCGCAAACTCGGAAAAGAGATGGAGCTTTTTACTATTATTGACGAGGTTGGCGCAGGGCTTCCACTCTTTTATCCAAAAGGGGCGCTCCTCCGCAAAACTATTGAGGGTTTTATAAGCGAACAGCAGGAGAAGCGCGGTTACAAAGACATCTGGATTCCTCACATTACAAAAGGAACTCTCTACGAAATCTCGGGGCACCTAGATAAATACGACGCAATGTACACGCCTATGAAAATTGACGAGCACGACTACTATGTGAAGCCAATGAACTGCCCACATTTTATGATGCTCTATAAAACGCTCCAACATTCATACAAGGAGCTTCCTGTTCGCTACACTTGCACAACGACCAATTACCGAAACGAAAAATCAGGAGAGCTTTCTGGGCTCACGCGTGTGCGATCTCTCACTCAAGACGACTGTCATGTATTTGCGCGACCAGACCAAATTGAAAAAGAAATTGATCTAATGCTAGATATGATAAAAGAGGTATACGCAGGATTTGGACTTTCAGATTTCTACGTTCGCATCTCGCTTCGTGATTCAAAGAACAAGGACAAATATATTGGGAACGACGAAGTATGGAACACCGCTGAGAACGCTTTGCGCGATATCGTAAAAAAGACTGGTTGGAAATATGAGGAAGCTGAAGATGAAGCCGCTTTCTACGGTCCAAAGCTAGATTTTATGTTTAAGGATGCAATCGGACGCCAGTGGCAACTTTCAACTATTCAATTGGACTTTAATTTGCCGGAGCGTTTTGACCTCAACTACATAGATGAATCAAACGAAAAAATCCGCCCTGTAGTTATTCATCGCGCAGTGCTTGGTTCAACAGAACGTTTTATGGGTGTTATGATAGAGCACTTTGCGGGAGCGTTCCCCCTTTGGCTCTCACCTGTTCAAGTAAAGATTCTTCCTATCAGCGAGAAATTTGCTGAGTATGCTGGAAAAGTTTACAAGGAGATTTCAGGCGCAGGAATTCGCGTGGAGATGGACGATTCGGCAGAAAGCCTAGGCAAACGCATCCGCACCGCAAAAATTGAGAAAGTACCTTTCATTCTCGTACTTGGTGAAAAAGAAGTTGAAGCAGGAACAGTGACGGTAGAGATGCGCGGAAAGGAAGCTGGCGAGACGCATTCACTCGCGGACTTTATTGAATACACACTAGACGATATTGCTAAGAAAGCAATCTGGTAATTTTAAAGAAAAAGGGCGACGCCTGCAGGCGTCGCCCTTTTTTTGTATTTTTTTGGGTATTAGATTAGTGCTTGCAATTAGGGCCCTCGCATTTGCCCTCACCACCACACTTACCTCCAGCACACATTCCACAATTACCGCCTTTGCACATCATTCCATGCATCATTGATCTGCAATGCTTCAATGANNACCACATCATTTACAGGAGCCTCCGGAGCAACTGCAGATTTCTTACCAAAGAAAAATCCAACGCACACAGCGAGTATGATTGCGATAATTGCTAGAATGTATTTTTTTATCATATGAGTAAGTATATTCCTATGTAATAAAAATGCCAACATATGGAATACTTAGTGTTTTTTGTCGCATGTGTATTCCAACTCAGAGCGAGCTGATTTACTTTTTTGGGGGTTTTGAGCGCGACGGCGCGAAAACTTCAGGATTTTNNCAAAAAATCCGTACCCTAAAAAGAAAACAGCGAGCGGTCTTTAGGCATCAATGTTTGCCATCTTTGCATTGGACTGGATAAACGACTTTCTTGCTGCTACATCTTCACCCATAAGGACGTCAAACGCCTTGTCGGCATCCACCGCATCGTCAATGGTAACCTGCTTCAAAATACGAGACTTTGG
>DNMN01000056.1 GCA_003489395.1 Candidatus Yonathbacteria bacterium
GAACTTCATAATGAAGTTAACAAAGTTAAGGAAGCTATCGCGTCCGAGACAAAGGGTGCAGTAAAAGAACAGGAACTCGTAAAAGCGAACGTGCGTGACGAATACTCAAATCGCGAGGAAGTGAGCGAGCCCAAATCAAAATGGCTTGTCGCTCTTGGCTCGGCTATACGCGGTAGAATCCCCGAGGGCAAGGACAACTTGGTTTCCCTTCTTCCCGTTGGCACAGAAGAAGCATATTCGTACCAGCGCGCGACTACATTTATTGTGCTAATGAGAAACCTCGTCATCAGTATTTCCATCTTTTTTGTGTCGGCGTACCTTGTAACGTATGTTTCCATGCTCTCTTTGTTGCAAAAAGGCGCACAGCAAGTGACCACTCTTTCATCATCTGTTATTCCGCCGGAGCTTGTGGAAAAAGAAAAGTTAATCGGCGAGATAAACGCCATTACGGAAACAGGCTCAATGTTTCTGGCTCAGGTGCCAATATGGAGCGTTGTGCTCACAGAGCTTGTTTTGCGCACTCCAGACGGTATCACAATTTCAACATTTTCCGCGCCCAATTTCACTGACAGATTCTCTCTCGTTGGCAACGCAAGGAACCGCGAGACCTTAAATAATTACAAAAAAACATTGCAAGAGTCGGCAATGCTTTCCGAAGTTGAACTTCCTTTGACCAATCTTGATAAAGAGGAGAGCGTGCCTTTCAGCATATCGTTTCGCTTGAAAGACCCGAGTGCGATATACTTTAGCAGTAGCCAAGCTCATTAATATTATGTTCACCACAAAAAATCTTTTCACGCATTTTGGAAAACACATTCTCATCGCTCTCGCTGTTGTGACTATTTCTTTTAGCGTCATTTTGTTTGTCTCTGGGAAAATTACAAAAATGGCAACAGAAACAGCTACCAACCGCCATCTCGCCGCGACACTGAGCGAACGCACCTCACTCCTTTCTAATCTCAAACACGAAACGGATATCATTGGCCCGAATGACAAAATCCTCAAGCAAGCATTTATCCCCTCCAACAACATTCTTGAGTTCGTTGCCATTCTAAAAAGCCTTGCTCTCAAAAATGGCATCACTCAGTCCCTCAATTTCTCTTCACCGACACCCACATCGCTCGGCACAACATTTCCTCTTGCGACCATCTCCTACCAAAATACAATTTCCTCGGCGAATGTTTCAATATTTATAAATTACCTCAAGGATTTTGAGAAGCTTCCCTACTTCACAAAAATCAATTCTCTAAATATCTCCTCAGGAAGCGCGGACTGGCGAAGCACTTCAAACATATCGTACAGCGCCACCGTTGCTGTGCAAACGATAGAATAAAAATATGTCCCCATTTATTAAAAAAATTCGCGATTCAGTTTCTGGTGTAAAGCCAAAGGATCTAATTTATCCTGGAATTTTATTTTTATTTGCGATTATTGTTGGCGTTATTTTTATACTTTCTACTGGATTTATTGCAAAGAGCATAGACACCGCATTTTCTGGCGACACAGGCGAAGGGTCAAGCTCGCTAAATATGGAAAACTATACTCTCGTTGCAAGGAAGCTCGGCATCAGCNNGCGTTCACTCTCAACATTCTAAACAGCACACCAAAAAGTGGGGTCGCTGGCACGCTTGCAACATCGCTTGAGCTCGCTGGATTTGCAAAAGCAAAAACTGGCAACGAAAAAACTTTGTACGCNNCTGGATATGGTCAGAAAAACCTACCCAGACGCAGTGTCTACTACCTCCCCCGAAACCGCCTTGTTTGACGCTATTATCACCATTGGCACAAAATAAGCCCTGTCTGTCTAACTTGCATTTTTTATATAAGTATGCTATAATTGTTACTTCCTCATTAAACCCTAGGGTTTGTGGGAAGTGGATGAAAGCGCCATTTGGCGTTTTCTTGTTTCAGCCATTCCTAGTCAGGAAAGGCGTAAGTTCTTTTTAGGGAGAAAAAATTGGTTACAAAACATAACGATATATTTACAGGCCTCACTGGATGTCGTTTCGTAAGCAACGACTCCGGGCAACCGGCAAAAAGGGTCATCGCTACCCCGTTTATCGGCACGCGATTGCGCGGTGGCAACACCGAACGCGGTATCGGGGTAGAGTATTTCAGCAGTCTGGCAAGCCATGAAGGTGTGTATCACATCTTTGCGACGATGGAATCAAAAAACCCAAAGGAATACCTGCGGGCGCTTGAAATCCTGAACCGTATGGAAAAGTGTGACCCGGATGTCCTTGTCGCATGCGCGCATGCCTGCAAAAAACAGGCGTCTTTGGATGACAATTCCTTCCGTTGGTTGAAAAAATATCAGCCGTTGCAAATGGAAAAAGTACTTGAAAAACGCGAAGTCGTTTTTAAACAGCCGTGCGATGAAGCAGGGCTCAAGGCCATCATCATTGGATTTCACAAATGTGGATTCCCTATTGATGACACATTTGCTCAAGCTTCCAAAAGAGAAGCGCCGGCATCGTGGAACATCTTTCCAAAGATAACTGGCAAAGAAATAAACGCCGTATCCCTCGCGACCTAAAAGCCGCAACATAACAAAGCTCCTGACAGCAAATTTTACGTCCGAGACGTGAATCTGCTGATTCAGGAGCTTTTCTTTTTGTAACCCCCCGATATGACTGTGCACAGCGAACCCTTTTCCCCTGCATAATAAGAGTGCGACCGCATTCTTATTATGCA
>DNMN01000048.1 GCA_003489395.1 Candidatus Yonathbacteria bacterium
CTTCCTAGAAATTGTATCGGTTTCAAGAACAAAAAACAATTGACTTCTAGCGGGGATTTGGTATCGTTTTGTCTGGAGTACGGATGCCTGCGCCGAATCGCGGGTTTGTTGTTTAAATAAAGGGAGTACGGAATGACAAAGGGAAGAACAAAAAAGATTGTTGTTTTGGGAGTTTGCACAGACCACCATGCAGTCTATTCGGAAATTCTGAAGGACCACAAGGTCGTATTTGCAATCTCGCATGAGGACGCGCTTCATGCGGGCAGAACCGCAGATGTGGTTGCGGTCAACATTGATAAACATAACGGGTTTCTCAACACAATGTTTGACCGGTTGTTTGAAGGCAAAGTTGTTGCCATCGCAACAAGCAGAAAATTAATGAACAAGCTTGTTGAATTGCCCAACGGTGGAAAAGTTTCCCCGGTTTGCCAGCGCACAGCGCCCGAAGAAATTATGCGATTGCTTGCCGTATAAAAAAGGTAATGGAAATCCCGATGACGCTTCGCGTCATCGGGATTATTTTTTTAACCTTCGCGTTCAAGATCAACCACTCTCCCCACCTCATCAAACGCCGTCGCGCCTGCGAGGATTTTTTCAATACCATCCTCGCGCATATTTAGAAGCCCCTGTTTTTTTGCGATCTCGCGAATCTCGCGCTCGGAGGGGATTGCGTCTAGGAGCGATTCAATCTCCGCAGTCATTAAAACAGCTTCAAATATACCCACACGCCCACGGTACCCTGTGTTGTTGCATTTCACGCACCCAACCGCGCGCCAAACTTTTTTTGTCTGCACTGTTTCACCAACTTTTTCTTTAATAAGCGCCGATACCTCATCAATAATTTTTTGCTCGCGTTCATTTGGAGTGTCTTCTTTTTTACATTCATCACAGAGTTTGCGCGCGAGGCGTTGCGCTAGCGCAACGGTGAGCGATGAGCCGATAACTTTTGGCGTTACGCCTAGGTCTATAAGACGGGGAATTGCGCCCGCAGCGGTGTTGGTGTGAAGAGTGGAAAATACCATATGGCCAGTGAGCGCCGCGTTTATAGCAACCTTCGCAGTTTCGCCATCGCGGATTTCACCAATCATAATCACATCGGGGTCTTGTCGCATTGCTGAGCGAAGCCCCTCCAAAAATGTGTAACCTTTTTCCGTTTCCACTTGTGTTTGGGAAACGCCTTTCAAATGATATTCAATAGGGTCTTCAATCGTCATCATTTTTATTTCTGACGAATAAATTCTTTTCAAAAACGCGTAGAGCGTGGTTGTTTTTCCAGACCCTGTAGGACCCGTGTTCAAAATCATTCCGTGAGGTTTTTTAATTTCGCGGTCTATGATTTCCAAAAGTCGCGGAGACATACCAAGGTCCTCAAGAGTCACATCTAGCGATTGCGGATTTAAAATACGCATCACCACGCCTTCGCCATACGCTCCGGGAATCACAGACACACGCATTTCAATTTCCATTCCGGAAATTTTAATACTAAAACGACCGTCCTGACTTTCGGTGCCGACATTTAGTTTCAAGCCCGCAAGAAGTTTCAAACGCGAACTAAAGAGACGATAGATTTCAGAAGGGAGAGTCGCAACCTCGTGGAGCACACCGTCTATGCGGTAACGAATATGAATAGAATCTTCTGCAGGCTCAATATGAATATCCGATGCGTGAATGCCAATAGCTCCCGCCATCACAGTAGAAAAAATATTTGAAATGTGGCGAGCTGTTTTTTCGGTGACAGTTGTTTTGAGAGCTTTTGTTACGTCTTCAAGTGTATTGAATTTTTTTACGAGCCCCTCCATATCATCTCCAGAGATATCCACCATGCCAGCTTCGCTTTTTGTAGCGCCGGAAATTTCATGATAGCGTTCCCAAACCTTTTCCAAACTTGCGTGCGACACGAGGTACTGCTCTATATTGTATCCACGTTCCGCGAGAGACGTGAGAACTTCTTTAGTGTTTGCTTGCGTCGGTGAAAAAAGCGCAACTTTTAGTTTTTTATTTGCGATTTCAAACGGTGCAATGAGCGCCGCGCGCGCGAGGTCCTCTTTAATAAGTCCTACCGCAGTAGTATCCACAGGAACGCCCGATAGGTCGGCGTATGGTATACCGTATTTTTTAGACATTATCTGCAGAAACTCCTCCTCTTCTTTTTCATGAAGTTTCGCAATCTGGTCATCACTGCTTGTGTCGTCAAATTTGAGCATAAATTTCCTTTCATTATATGTGTTTTGAATAGTAATCGCTACTTGACAAAAGGCTGGGATTTGGTATAATTGTAATTAGAAAGGTTCGCGCTTGGCGAGCCTACCGTTCAATTGAATTTTTGAAAAAAGAGAGGAGAAAATCATGAAGAAATTCATGTTGTTTGTTTTGGTCGCGCTGTTCGCAGGTTGCGCAACCGATAATCCCCACTACAAGAACGCGCAAACAATTGGCGGGACAGTGGTGGGAGCCGTCATCGGGTATAAAACACTTGGTGGCGGAGTCCTCGGCGGTCTCGCTGGGGCAGCAGTGGGTCACGAGGTTGCAAAGGGTGCCCAGTGGAAACCTGGGGATGACGAGATAATTTATCTCGATGCCCACGCAGGGTACTCATCTGGATATTCCTCATGTGGCGCAGTCGCGGTTTATTGCGACACCACGCCAAAACAAGGAATGTACCCGCCAAGGCCTGGTATGTGCAACGACCCCGACTCTGGGGGCGAGGCGACATACGAAGACCTCGTGCGTCGCGCGCAGAGGAGATCCGGTTGCTACGATAATTCGGGGCATCGCGCACAACCGCAGTATGCTTCTCAACAGCCCGCTGTTCAGGTGGTTTACCCACCGAATCTGTTCGAGCGTCCTGAAAAGAAGCAAAAAGTTGCCGTGGAAAGGCCAGCAGGTGTAGTCGTCGGCCCAACGGTGGGTAATTACCGTGACGAACGGATGATTCACCCTAGTTGTAAAACTGGGAATTACGGCGCTGATGGCGTATGTCTAGGCAACCTTGTTAAAGGCTTGATGGATGAGCAAGGGGCATGCGAGGGTAAAGAAACCAATGGTGCCGTGTGCCCCAAAGGGTACAACCCTGGTAAATGGGCGGGAATCTACAAACGCCTCAGTAATGACCTTTCCCTCCGTCAAAGAGAGGAACAAGGTGGAGAACTTACTTTAAGGTAGCGAATAAACTTTCGCGAGGCCCGAGATTAATAACCTCGGGCTTTTTCTTTTGGTATTGACTTTTTTGCCCAATATGCTATAATATAAAACTATGAACAATATAGTATTTCAATCAATTCGTGCCATAGCAGTGCTCGCCATAGCGCTTTTTGCGTTTGTGAGCGATGTTTTTGCGGCACCTATGCTTACACCAGTAACCACAAAATACGTTACAGAAAACAGCGCTACTATTATCGGACACGTTTCAAATCCTCAGAAAAATTCAACTGTATGGTTTGAAATTTACAATAACAACAACGCTCCAACAGCGGTGGCTGTACAGGGTATCTGGAACGAGGGAACTTTTGAATGGAACCTTCGCGATCTTAATCCAGGGCAGACATACTCGTATCGTTCGGTGGCTATGGAAGGCGGAGCGACCGCTTACTCCCCAGTTTCGTCGTTCACAACATCAGTACCAAAGCAAACTTCTGTAACTGTTACATATCAGTCAAATTCGCAGGTTGTTACACTCGCGCCAAAAGAAACAAAAGCAGTAGCTCCAGTTGTGGCTGTGAAAAAAACAGCAACAACTACTCCTGTTGTGACTGAAGAAGGTTTTACAAACAGGAATACAGCTGCGGTCATTGGGTCGGGAGGCGATATTTTCCCAAACACACTTATTGGCTGGGTTCTGCTCATTATAGCTACTCTTGTCGCTGTTCTCGTTGGCCGTATGATTTACGAATCAACCGAGAAACGTAAGAAGCCTCTTGATAAAGAAGAAGAAGACGACGAGGAGGCTGAAATTGAGTAAGTTTTGTTACACTAAGACGTCACCAATAATAGAAAAAGTACCCCGCCCGCGCTCCTCGCAGGCGGGGTTGACTTTTTTGTTCCTCGTGCTATAATTGCTCTAGATAGCAACAGAAGTTTGTTGCAGTTTGAAAATCACTCAAAGAAAGGAAGGTGTGCTGTGGAAAAAACAACGAAAAAAGGGTGGCCGGTATGGGCTACCATTGTGGTCATATTGTTGTGGCTTGTAGGCCTCACTCTGTGGGTTCAATACGAGAGAACTCGGTGGGAGGAGATGCAGAGGGAGCAGGTTGTTGCTAAAGCGAAACCTATCCTCCACATTTCCCAAAAGGCCAAGGCAGACGCTTTGTGCGATTGCCCGGAACCAAAGGCGAGGGTTTCTAGTAATAGAAAACCCAAACCAAAGTCTAAGTCTGCGCCAATGGTGGCGTCAAAGCCAACATTTAAGGTTGATGAGTTATTGGCGGAGTTAAGGACTACCCCAAAAGTGGCCGTTACAACAGAGGTGGCTTCTGCAAAACCGGCAGAGGATGACTTCTATGACAAGGCAGTAATGCCAAGGACTTGGGAGCTTGAACCTGAGGAGGAGGTAGCTCCAGAGCCACCACCAAAAGTGGGGAGAAAAATCCTTGTCATCAGACAGCAACCTGTGATGCCGTACTACGGCGGATACAGTTCGGGTTACTATCCGTACGCTCCGCAGGTCACATATGGTACCCAGTATGTCCCACCGCCACAAACGGTGTTCATCCCGGCTCCTCCTGTGATTGTGAATGCGCCGTCTGTTGTGGTTCCAGCTCCTTCGGTTGTTACTCCAGCTGGAGAATACAAACCGCAAGGTTCAACAGGCGGACACAGTCCATCAGGGACGACGGGTACTGCTCTTTAAAAATGACAACATTGTTGTCACACAGAAGGAGAAATTATTTCTTTTTCCTTCTGTACTTTTTAAAGTTATGAACAAGCATGTTCATAGTTTTAAAAAGTAAATTAGTTGTTACTTTATATATCATCATGAATAAAAAAATTAAATTGCTTGGAGTTACACTTGTCGCAGTCGCGGCTCTTTTTGCTGGCGCAAGTTTTGCGTCTGCTCAAACCGCAATGGTTGCGAGCTGTTCAAGCGCGACATTGAACGCCACATTGAGCGACACAGGCGGAGCTTCAACAAGTGTTTGGTTTGAATGGGGAACAAACTACAGCAATGTTGATTCTGGCTCAGGGACAAGAACTTCTAGTCAGGTCTTCAACTCACCTCAAAGTTTTAGTCAGGTGGTTTCCGGGCTTAATCAAAGCACTACATATTATTATCGCGCGGTGTTTTCAAATACGTATGGTACATCGCACGGTGGAACTCTTTCTTTCACAACGCCTTCGTGCGCAGTGCAAAGCAACTACAATTATAATTACAACTATGGTTACACACAGCCATATGTAAGCACCAACAGCGCAAGTTCTGTTTATCAAAACTCCGCAGTCCTCAACGGCTATGTGACATCAAGCGGAACAAACATCAATGCATGGTTTGAGTGGGGAACAAGCTACTCGCTTGGCAACACAACTTCTGTTTTGAATTACGGAACAGGAGCGACAAGTTTTAGCAACTCGCTTTATAATTTGAATGCAAACACAACATACTACTACCGCGCGGTGGCGCAGAGCTCGTACGGCACTGTGTATGGAAGCATTCTTTCTTTCACAACAACAGGACAAACATACAATTATAATTACAACTACAACACCAACGTTGGTTCTGCTCCAACAGTAACCACACTCCTTGCGACAGAGCAAACTGGAACAACAGCAAAACTTAACGGACTTGTGTTTGAGTCAAACAGTCAATCTTCAAACGCTTATTTTGAGTGGGGACCAACAGCAAGTCTGGGGAACAAAACAACAACAATAAATGTCGGCAATCTTTCTGTTGTGAAGCACTCAGACTATGTTACTGGACTTGCATCGGGGCAGACATACTACTATCGTGTCGTTGCGCAAAATTCATACGGCACATCGTACGGCGGTGTAAACTCGTTTGTTTCAGAAGTGAGCGCATACGCGGTGGCGCCAACAGCGACAGTTACAACCCCAGTTGTGTTGAAGCCAACCACAACCGTGGTAACTCGCGGAAGCTCGGCTCAGTCGCTCGTTACGCTTTCTATTGAAGGAGGCGCGGAGATGATTGGCGTAGGAGAGAAACGCACATATCGCGTGCAGTGGAAAAACGAAAACGGCCAGTCCCTTAAGGATGTGGTGCTTCGCGTTACATTCCCAACGTCAATGAATATTGACAGCGCGACAAAGGGCGCATTCTCAAGCGGAGATAACGCTGTAGTTGTTGATTTGAAAACACTTGCGTCAAAGGAAACGGGTGATACATTTATTTTTGCCACAACAGGTCGCGGACTAAAGTCTGGAGAGGTTTTGGTAGTGACCGCAAATATGGTGTACACAGGAACAAACGGCGTGCAGGGTGATGCTGTTGCTTATGTGATGCACCGTGCGGAGGCATCTCAAAACGCGATTAATGCGAGCGTGTTTGGGGCAGGCGAGTTCGTTCCAACTACTCTTTTTGAATGGGTTCTCTTGATGATACTCACACTTATCCTCGTGCTTTTGGGTAACCATTTGTATGGACGATTCTCAAGCGAGAAGCACTAGTAGCAGAATGTAGGATATTGAAGCAAAGAAAAAAAGGGGGGGGTGATTGCCGAAGGCAATCACCCCCCCTTTTTTTTTCCTTTGCATCCACTCCCCACACGTTGGGTGTAGGAGGGTATAGAGGTCAGATGTCTTTAATTATTATAGACACGCTTGACATTAAATATGTTTTTATATACATTGTATATACACGCCTGATATGAAATATTTTGATTGGAACCCTGAAAAGAATAGAAAATTGATTAAAGAAAGAGGGATTTCTTTTGAAATATGTTTGGTATACATAGAACAAGGGAAGATATTGGATATTATTGAAAATAAAAATCCATACGAACATCAGTTTGTGTATGTCATCGAGATAGACGAGTATATCTACTACGTTCCGTTTGTTGAGGATGAAGAAAAAATTTTTCTCAAAACTATCATTCCAAGTAGAAAAGCAACCAAGAAGTACCTAAAGCCATAACATTATGAAAAAAACAGAGAAACCAATATTGAATGCGGAAGAAAAGCGTACACTCGCCGGTATAGAAGCGGGGAAGTTTAAATC
Organism: Candidatus Yonathbacteria bacterium; assembly: GCA_003489395.1. Taxonomy (GTDB): domain Bacteria; phylum Patescibacteriota; class Minisyncoccia; order Phycocordibacterales; family UBA1550; genus UBA1550. The sequence continues at coordinate 7,166 of DNMN01000048.1, forward strand.
TGTTCCGAAACTTAAACAAGAGATTTCTCGCTATTCCAAAATAGCGAAAGATACAACAGCAAAAAACAAAACAATTTCTATTAGAATTTCTGCAGTTGACCTAATGAAACTAAAAGCGAAAGCGATTCAAGAGGGGATGCCGTATCAAACATTGATATCAGCATCAATTCACCGTCTTACGGTGTAGATGGTATAAAATGGCAACAGTAAAGATTGTGATTGCCGAAGGCAATCACACTCCCTTCTGTTTGTATTCCTCCTTCCTCCACAAAAATGGTAAGATAGGATGATGAAGAAAGAGGTCAAAAATCTAGAGGAATTGCGCGCGGTTGCGGAAGGGTTTTTGAGCGCCATCGCAAAAAATCCGCTAAAGGAAACAGCGACCGTTGTCGGGCTTTCTGGTGACCTTGGCGCAGGCAAGACAGCTTTTGTGAAATGCGTTGCGAGCATTTTGGGCATTACCGAGGTCGTTACGAGTCCTACATTTATTTTAGAAAAAGTGTACATCATTCCGCGCGGGTCCATTCTGGGCGAGCGTTTTACGAAGCTCATTCATATTGACGCGTACCGCTTGGAAGGTGGAAAGGAAATGCGCGCGCTGGACTGGGACGCGCTTTTGCTTGATGAACACAATCTCATTTTTATTGAATGGCCGGAGCAGGTGAAGGAGGCGATGCCAAAAGACATCATTAATCTTTCTTTTGAATATGCTGGCGAGGGTGTGCGACAGATAACAGGCGACCTCATATAGTGTATGGCAGAAAAAGTAAAAAAAAATAGTGAGAAAACACTTATCCTTTTAGATGCGCATGCTATTTTACACCGCGCGTATCATGCGCTTCCAGAATTTTCATCAAGCAAAGGCGAGCCGACCGGCGCGCTCTACGGCCTCTCCACGATGATTATGAAGATCATCAAGGACCTGAAACCCGACTACATTGTTGGGTGTTTTGATTTACCCCAGCCGACATTTCGCCACGAAGCATATGAAGCGTACAAGCTCGGTCGCGCAAAAGCGGAGGACGATTTGGTGCATCAAATCAAACGCTCACGCGATATTTTTTCCGCGCTCGGCATTCCAGCATACGAACTTGCTGGTTTTGAAGCGGACGACCTTCTTGCGACCATTGTAGAAAAAATGAAAAAGGAAAAAGATTTGCGAATCATCATTGCGTCTGGCGATATGGACACGCTCCAGCTCGTGGATGACGAACGCGTGCTTGTGTACACATTGAAGAAGGGAATCAACGACACAATTTTATACAACGAGAAAGCTGTAGTAGAACGCTTTGGTTTTATTCCAACACTTCTTCCCGACTACAAGGGTCTTCGTGGTGATCCATCTGACAACATCATAGGTATTAAAGGCATTGGAGAAAAAACAGCGACGACACTCATTACCACATTTGGTTCAATAGAAGATATTTACAAAAAATTAAAAAAAGATTCCGACTCGTTTAAAATAGCTGGCTTAACTCCACGTATTATCAAACTCCTAGAAGACGGCGAAGAAGAAGCGCTCTTTTCTAAAACGCTCGCGACTGTGCGACGTGATGCCCCGATAGAATTTTCTTTGCCCAAAAAAGTATGGCGTGAAAGTTTTGAGCCAGAAAAAGCAGAAGCGCTTTTTGCGGATTTGGATTTTCGCGGGCTTCGTGACAGACTTCACGATCTTTTGGGTATTGTGCGCGCGGGCGTAGATGAGGAGATAAGCAAGGAAGAAGTTAACCCAGAACTTTTTAAACAAGCGCAGATCGCTCTGTGGCTCCTTAATTCCGATCTTACTACGCCGTCTCTGGAGGATATTCTTCACCACACAAAGAAGCAAAGCTTCGCAGATGCGTTTGAAGCGCTTGAGGCGGAAATAGGGAAGCAGGGGCTTGGCGCTGTGTACCGCGACATTGAGCTTCCGCTTATTCCCATTATTGAATCGGCGCAAAAATATGGAATTCTCATAGACAAAGGACATCTGGAAAATCTTTCAAAAAAATATCACATAGAGCTTGATAAGATTACTGCACGTATTTACGAACACGCTGGAGGAGAGTTTAATATGAACTCGCCAAAACAGCTTGGGGAAATACTTTTTGACAAACTTGCGCTTACAGCAAAGGGACTCAAAAAAACAGAAGGAGGCGCGCGTTCCACACGAGAGTCAGAGCTTGTGAAATTAAAAGATGCGCACCCTATTGTTGCAGACATACTTCTTTACCGCGAACTTCAAAAACTTTTGTCCACATATATAGACAATCTTCCACAGTTGGTAACAGAGGATGGGCGTCTTCATACGACACTAAACCAAGCAGGAACAACAACGGGCAGAATGTCTTCATCCAACCCAAACCTTCAAAATATTCCTGTACGCGGGGAGTATGGGGAGGCGATTAGGAACGCTTTTGTGGCTGGGGAAGGGTCAACCTTGCTTGCCTTTGATTATTCGCAGATTGAAATGCGCGTGCTAGCAGCCTTGTCCCAAGACGAACATTTGATGGAGGTTTTTCGCGTGGGGACGGATGTGCACACGTCTGTCGCTTCGCGCGTGTTTAAGGTTGCCGAAAAAGACGTCACGGGAGAGATGCGTCGCCGGGCAAAGGTGATCAACTTCGGCATTGTGTATGGGATGGGTGTGAATGCGCTCAAGGACAACCTCGGTTCCACACGCGCCGAGGCTCAGGAGTTTTATGACAACTATTTTTTAACTTTTCCAAAAATTGCGAAATATTTTGAGGAAGTAAAATCGCGCGCAAAAAAAGACGGCTTCACCACGACATACTTTGGGCGACGCAGATTTTTTGCTGGGCTCAAATCGCCAATTCAGTTTGTTCGAGCGAGCGCGGAACGAATGGCAATGAATGCTCCGCTTCAAGGGACGGCCGCGGACATTATAAAGGTCGCGATGAAGCGCGCGCATGATGGTTTGGAAAAAGCAGGACTCTTGCCTCACGCGCATTTGCTCCTCCAAATCCACGATGAACTTTTGTATGAAGTGGAGGAGGGGAGCGTGGACAAAGTGCGTGACGTTGTGGAGGAGGCGATGGAGCATGCTGTGGAGTTTCCCGTGCCTATCACAGTGTCTGTGATGAAAGGCCCGCGCTTCGGTTCTATGGAGGATATTAAATAAAATGCTCTACGTCATTTACGGAAAAGACAGAGAGAAAGGACGCGCGCGTTTTCGCGCGCTACGTGAGGAGCTCGGCAAAAAATGCGGAGAGGAGCGCTCCATTCTAGAGGGCGAACTTTCAAATGAACTCCTCCATTCATTTGCGGCATCGCAGGGCTTGTTTGGGAATACGTCACTTTTTGTTTTTGATTGCCTGTTTGATAAAAAAGCAGAACAGGAAGTCCTCTTGGCGCACGCAAACGAGCTTCGTTTGTCTCCAAATTTCTTTCTAGTGTTTGAGCCTGAGTTGGATAAAAAAATTGGAGATGAGATAAAAGCGACAAAAGCGGAGGTTGAGGAATTTGCTCTAAAAAAAGAGGACACACGCCCCGAGTTTAATATTTTTTCTTTAGGAGACGCGCTTGGGAAACGCAACAAAAAAGAACTTTGGGTTTTGTATCAAGAGGCGACTAGTGCAGGGCTTTCATCCGAAGAGATTTCCGGCACGCTTTTTTGGGCGGTAAAAAATCTTGCGCTTATGAAAAATGCAAAGAACGGAGACGACGCAGGGATGAGCCCATTTGTCGCAAAGAAATCACGAGAGTTTGCAAAAAATTACACACAAGAAGAAATTAAAAATCTCTCGCATTCATTGGTCACTATCTACCACGAAGCGCACCGAGGAGGCGAGCCGATGGATGTGGCGCTGGAGAGATTTATTCTCGCACTTTAACCTATTCATAGTATTAGCTATACACGTATAATATACTATTCTCAAGTGAGTGAGAGAAATGCAAACACGGAGTTTGCATTTCCGAGCGAATGTAGAGAATATTGTACCCAGTTATATAGTATATTATACGTGTATAGCAGTAGAAATAAAAAAATCGTACCGAGGTACGATTTTTGTTTTTTATGTGCCTGTATGAGGCGCAAAGAACTGTTTCTTTGGCGCTGTTTATTGCGCAATGTGCAAATGATGGTTATGTGCGGTAATTTCTTGTTGTTAAGTCAATAAACTGACTAGTGTTTGAAATTTGCGAACCAACTAATTACATCTGCATATATTATACCCCCACCATATTTCGCGCGCAAGGGGTACCTGTGGATAACTTTTTGAGCACGATATTACACAATAGGAATCGCCTCTCCCTGCGGTCGAGACCATTTTTAGTGTGGTCAGGAATAATTTTGTTTTCGTCAAAACAAAATTTTCACGACCCTGCCTCGCTTGTTTTGCTTGCTAGCAAAACATAGCTCCGGCTCGCACAACTAAAAAACAGCGCGCAGGCGCTGTTTTTCTTTACGTTGTGCGCCCAGTAGGAATCGAACC
>DNMN01000059.1:0-8648 GCA_003489395.1 Candidatus Yonathbacteria bacterium
GACAATCCCACAAGAGCTGACGCTCTCATTTGAAACACTCGCAACTTTTCGTGTCCTTGCTCACTTGGGCTATGTAGACCCAGAAGGGTACAAGAATTTTTTTATCCGAGATGCGTATTCAGCGGATATACTGATGGATTTTGAAAAAATACGCTCGAAAGTTCTCCCCAAAATCAGCGAAGCTCTCAGTGCTTCACATTTATAGTCGTGGTATAATATATATTAAGATGCCAGATGATGTAAAAAGCAAAATCTCCGAGCTTGAAAAGGAGCTCTATTCAAAGGACTTCAAGCAACATAGAGTGGAAGATGTTTTACCACACAAAGATGTAACCGCTTCCACTTCGTGGGACACAGCAGGAGAGAACGCATCACTTCGTCAAGACGAAGTTCTAAGTTTGAAACGTCATGAACTTATGAAAAAATTTGTTAAATACTCCGTATGGTTTTTTGCGTTTGCGGTTGTAATTGCTGTGATTATTTGGTGGCGAGGTTCAAATATTATTTCAGGAGACAAATTGCTTATTGATATTGAACACCCAGTTACGATTTCCGGAGGCGAGCCTTTTGAGACAAAGTTTGCAATAAAAAACAACAACAAGGTCACAATTGAAGCTTCAACATTGTTTATTGAATACCCAGAGGGATTTTATTCCGCCCCGGGAAAAATAGAAATTCCACATATATCAAAAAATACAGGCATCATCACGCCTGGGCAATCTATTTCAGAAACAGTAAACACGATGCTTTATGGAGAGGAGAATACAAGCAAGGAGGCTCGTGTGACTTTTGAATACCGCATGGCCGGTTCAAATGCGACACTTAAAAAAACCACGACATACGCCATAAAGATTTCTTCCTCTCCGGTGAATGTAAAACTCTCTATGCCAAAAGAAGTAAGTTCGGGTCAGGACATAGAGTTTTCTATTGATATAGGTTCAAACAGCAAGGACCCTCTTTCCGCGCTTCTTGTTGAGGCGACATACCCACTCGGGTTCAGCTTTCAAAGCGCAACGCCAGCTCCAACATATGGCGAAAATGTGTGGCGTATTTCCGGTCTCGCTCCTCAAGAAAAAAGAATAATAAAGATTCGCGGTTATGTGGAAGGGCAGGAGAGCGAGGAGAAGGTCACAAAGGTTTCCGTTGGCACAGAAGATCAAAAAGATGAACGTGTCATAGGCATAGTCTATAATGCGGCGAGCGAGGCGAGTGTTATCACAAAGCCGTTTCTTGGAATTGATATAGCGGTAAACAACAATAGGTCGCAGGACAATGTTACCTCGTTGGGCAAGGGCGTGCGTGTGGATGTATTTTGGCAAAGTAACAATCCAACAAAAGTCACAGACGCGGTTATTGAGGTTAAATTAAAAGGCGCCGCGCTTGATAAATATTCTCTGTACGCGTCTGGAGGAGGTTTTTATAGGTCGGTGGACAACACTATTGTTTGGGACAAAACGGGGAGTCAGGAGCTTGCCATCATAGAGCCATCCTCAAGGGGGACAATGAGTTTTAGTTTCTCTCCTGTAGCGCTTGGTGTTGGAGCTGATCGTTTAATAAAAAATCCGCAAATAATTTTTGAGGTTCGCGCGCGAGCAAACAGGGTCAGCGACGTGAGTTCATCAGAAAGCGTGTCAACGTTTGTAACGCGTAGTGTGAAGTTTGAAACAGATTTGAAGGTCAGCGCAAAAGGTCTTTTCTTCTCGGGTCCATTCCAAAACATAGGGCCAATACCGCCTCAAGCAGATAAAGAGACAACGTACACAATATCTCTAAACGCTCGCAATTCATCAAACAATGTTTCAAATGCAGTTGTAAAAACCACACTGCCTATTTATGTGAAGTGGCTTGGCAAGATTGATCCCGAAGGGGAGGACATCACTTGGAACGACAGCACAGGCGAGGTCACTTGGAATGTTGGCCGTGTGCCTTCTGGAGGTTCGCGCGACGCGTCGTTTCAAATTTCGTTCATCCCAAGCGTGAGCCATATCAATCGCGCGCCTTTGCTCACTGGTGATATCACCATCTCCGCGATGGACGACTTCACAAAGACTGAAGTCAAGGACAAAAAGCCTGCTCTGACAACCTACGTTTCCGGTGACCCGCAATTTAGCCCAAATGACGCAAATGTGGTAAATTAGTGTTCTATGACAAAGAAAGCATACCCCGCAGATATGATGGAAAAGATTACGTCGCTCTCAAAGCGGAGAGGTTTTGTATATCCATCTTCTGAAATCTATGGTGGTGTTGCGGGTATATACGATTATGGCCATTACGGCATGCTCCTGAAGGAAAATATAAAGAATGAGTGGATGAAGCATATGATTCAGCTTCGTGATGATGTCTACGGTTTAGACAGCGCTATTTTTATGCATCCACAAGCATGGGTTGCATCTGGGCACGTTGGGGGGTTCAATGACCCACAAGTAGATTGCAGAAACTGTAAGTCACGTTTTCGAGCTGACCATATTTTGGAGGGGTTTGGAATTGTAGCTGACAAGATGCCGATTGATTTTCTAAACACAGAGCTTGACAAGCTTCGCGCAGAAAAAAAACTTGTGTGTGCGAAGTGCGGGTCTGCAGATCTCACTCCAGCGAAATCATTTTCAATGATGGTTAAGTCAAATCTCGGTTCGCCTGTTGATATTTTGACAGAGGAGAACGTGATGTATCTTNNCTTCATCCAAAGTTGCCGTTCGGTATCGCTCAGGCAGGGAAAGCTTTTCGTAACGAGATAGCGGCACGCCAGTATATTTTTAGAACACGCGAGTTTGAACAGTTGGAGATGCAATATTTCCACAACCCGCTACAGACAAAGGAGCTGTATGAAATGTGGAAAGAAATCAGATGGGAGTGGTTTCTCTCATTAGGAATTCCATCTGAAAAAATTCGCTGGTACAAGCATGAAAAACTCGCGCACTACGCTAGTGATGCGTACGATATTGAATATTCGTATGGTTTTTTCGGCGGGGATTTTAAGGAAGTAGAGGGAATACACGCGCGAGGGGATTGGGATTTGTCACAGCACTCAAAGTTCTCAGGTGTTCCTCTCGACTATTTTGACGAAGAAACAAAGACAAGATTTACCCCGCACATTATGGAGACGTCTGTTGGGCTAGGAAGATTGTTCCTAATGTTTATGGATAATGCCTACACAGAAGATGGTGAGGGGGAAGACACTAGAGTGTTTTTGAAATTTCCGCCAAAACTTGCGCCTATCAAGTGTGCAGTTTTCCCGCTTCTCAAAAACAAACCTGAACTAGTTGCGAAAGCGCGTGAGGTTTTTGCAATGCTTCGCACAGAATTTATGTGCGAGTTTGACGACAACGGCAATGTAGGCAAGCGGTACCGCCGACAGGACGAGATAGGCACACCGTTTTGCGTTACAATCGACTTCGACACCCTAGGTGAAACACCCGAGCTCAAAGACACTGTCACTATCCGCGACCGTGACACAGGTGAGCAGAAGCGTCTCCCCATAGGTGAGTTGACAAATTACCTAAAAACTGCCATTCTCTAGAAGTAACTTTTAGTTCCTTTTACAATTTTTTAGGAGGGTGATTATCATGGTGGAAATAGTTTTGTCTGGAGCAATTGCTGTAATCTTACTGCTCGTTGCCGGCGGAGCCTTTTCTGAAAAGGCATACTGGGGTGGAGCTATCGCCAGTATTTTTGGAGCCATTTTTGTCATAATTACAGCTCTTTCTTTGGGTGTTTATTCCGGTCCACTGGGAGACCTCGATGGAAAGACGTTTGCCGTAGATGCAAAAATCATAGACAGCACGGGGAAGAAAGTCTATATCCTCTATGATTTGGAGAAAAAGAAAAACCGTCTTGCTCTGCTTCCCACATATCCACCGGCAGGATACCAAGAAGCGGTAATGACCGATGGAAAGGTATTGCTCACTCCTTCACCCTAAAAATTTCGTCTGGATAAGGTAAAGGCTCTCGCAAGAGAGCCTTTTTCTTTTGCTCATTCCTTGTGCTAGACTAACGGGATGAAATTCAAGAAAAAAGTATTGCCAAACGGCCTTCGGATGCTCGCGGTTCCGATGGCGGACAACCCGACGGTGACCGTGCTTGTGCTAGTGGAAACTGGCTCAAAATATGAATCAAAAGATAAAAATGGACTCTCGCATTTTCTTGAGCATATGTGTTTCAAGGGCACAACCACTCGTCCAAACACAAGCGACCTCGCAAAGGAGCTGGACACGCTTGGATGTGAATTCGGCGCATTCACTGGGCAGGAATTCACAGGCTACTATGCAAAAGGAAAGGCAAGCGATTTCCCAAAACTTATTGATATCATTTCCGACCTTTACCTAAACCCGCTTCTCAAAGAAGACGAGATTGAAAAAGAAAAAGGTGTTATCGTAGACGAAATAAATATGTACGACGATATGCCGATGCAAAAAGTCCACGAGGTATGGATGGACCTTTTATACGGAGACCAGCCGGCAGGATGGTCTATTGCCGGTCCTCGGGATATTGTGCGTGGAATGTCGCGCAAAGACTTTGTCGCGTATCGCAAAGCGCATTATGTTGCGAGCGCAACGACAGTCATTGTGTCAGGCAACGTGGATGCAAGCACAGCATTCAAATCAATCGCAAAAAGTTTTAAGGGAATTGCGGAAAATAAAAAAGGTGGAAAGAAAAAAACACGCGATATGCAGTCGGTGCCACAAGTAGCGCTTCACCACAAAGAAACAGACCAAACGCACTTCATTCTCGGAGTGAGGTCATTTCCAATTTACGATAAAAGAAATCCAATCCTCTCTGTACTTGGAGGAGTCCTTGGAAGCGGAATGTCTTCGCGACTTTTCAGAAAAATCAGAGACGAGATGGGAGTAGGGTACTATGTGCGCGCAGGTAACAGCACTTCAACAGACAGCGGATACTTTGCCGTGTCTGCGGGAGTTGCGAATGACAGACTTGGAGAGGTGCTACGCGCAGTGATAAATGAACTCAACGATTTAAAAACCAATCTTGTTTCATCCGAGGAGCTTTCAAAAGTTAAGGAGCATATTATAGGAATGATGTATCTTGGTCTTGAATCATCCGACGATCTTGCTGAATATTATGGCACACAAGAAGTGATGCGTCGTGAAATGCGCACTCCAAAAGAAAAGGAAAAGATTATCCGCGCAGTAACAGCAGAGGATGTGCGTAAAATGGCACGCAAAATTTTTGTAGAGAAGAATCTGAACTTGGCGCTCGTTGGGCCGTCAAAGGACGATGCCTCACTACAGGCGCTTCTTAAATTTTAGTTTTTGGGTTATTATATAAAGATGAAAAAGCCCGAGAAGGACACAGTTATTTCTATCACCGCTGGCACAATCGTAAAAGGGTTGGCAATACTTTTGGGCGCATGGGTATTGTGGATTCTTCGCGACCTAGTGATGGTTGTTGTTACATCAGTCATTCTCGCGTCCTCCATTGAGCCGGGAATCAAATTTCTTTCTCGTTTTCGAATTCACCGCATTCCGGCGGTTCTTCTCACGTATCTTGCCACAGCTGGTCTGTTTTTTGGTCTGATTCTCGGGTTTGTACCGCCAATTGTAAACGAAGCTTCGGACATTACTCAAAAGCTTCCCGCAATGATTCAGTCTGTGGACAAGAATGTGCTCGGTGACAAAAATATTCTATCCAAAGCGTTTTGGGGAGAGAACAAAGCATCTCCTGCTTCTGTGAATCCTGCGCTTGAGGATTTGTTTGGAAGGATCTCCGGCGCAAGCGACGCCTCGCAAAATGTGTTCGGCGCGGCTGGAGCGATATTTGGCGGTATCTTTAGTTTTGTACTTATCGTCATACTTTCGTTTTATTTTGCAATGCAGGAGCGCGGTATTGAAAACTTTTTGCGAATCATTATTCCATTTGGAAATGAAGAATACGCGATAAACCTTTGGGAACGCTCAAAGGAAAAAATTGGAAAGTGGATGCAAGGACAGCTTCTCCTTGGGGTGCTAATCTTTGTGGTTGTGTATCTGGGACTTACAATTTTCGGTGTTCCATATGCAATGTCACTAGCGCTTCTTGCCGGTGTGCTGGAAATCATTCCAGTGTTCGGGCCAATCCTAGCCGCAATCCCTGGAGTCATCCTCGCGTTCACTGTTGGCGGAGCGACGCTCGCGGCCATTGTAGCTGGTTTCTATTTACTCGTTCAGCAGTTTGAAAGTCACCTCATTTATCCTCTCGTTGTGCGAAAGGTTGTGGGCGTACCACCTATCCTCGTTATCCTGGCTCTTATTATTGGCGCCCAGCTGGGAGGGTTTTTGGGAATACTTATTTCAGTTCCGGTTGCGGCGGCGATTATGGAGCTTGTTGAAGACATTGAGCGCAGAAAGGGGATGATTGTTTAGTTTGCTTTCCTATTATGGCAGAGAAAAAATTTTACATAACCACGCCTATTTTTTACGCGAATGCGGAGCTACATTTGGGGCACACGTATACTCTTGTGTTGTCGGACGTTTTGGCGCGCTACCATCGCTCAATAGGAGATAAAACTTTTTTTCTGACAGGTTCTGATGAACACGGCGACAAAATAGTGCGCGCCGCTCAAAAAGAAGATATTGGCCCGCAGGCGTTTGTGAATAAAAATGTTGCAAAAATGCAGGAGCTAATAAAAGAACTCGGCATCTCAAACGATTTATTTATTCGCACTTCTAATCAGGAACATCACTGGCCTGGCGCAAAAAAACTTTGGCACGCGTTGGAAGAAGCTGGCGATATCTACAAGGGCACGTACAAGGGGCTATACTGCATTGGATGTGAATCGTTTATCACTGAAAAAGAATTGGTGAATGGTAAATGCCCGCTCCACGATACCGAGCCCGAGCATATTGAAGAGGAAAATTATTTTTTCAAACTTTCAAAATATGGACCCGAAATAAAACGTTTGCTTCTAAATGGGGAATTTAAAATCACACCGCAGTCAAGAGTGAATGAAATCGTTTCTCTCATCTCCGGCGCAAACGGCGAAAGCGGTTTGGGAGATGTGAGTATCTCCAGACCGGAGCGCGCCATCCCGTGGGGGATACCTGCGCCAAACGATCCAACACAGCTGATGTACGTTTGGTGCGATGCGCTGTCAAATTATATTTCCGCTCTAGGATACGGCACAGATAACGAAGAAAATTTTAGAACTTTTTGGCCTGCGGATATTCAAATTCTCGGGAAAGATATTCTGCGTTTTCACGCTTTGCTCTGGCCTGCGTTTTTATTATCTGCGAGGATTCCTCTTCCGCGAGAACTTCTGGTGCACGGATTTGTAAATTCTGGCGGGAAAAAAATGTCAAAGTCTCTCGGGAACGTGCTTTCACCAGGTGAATTTATTTCAGAATACGGACGCGATGCTCTGCGCTACTATCTTACCCGCGAAGTCTCTCCTGTTGAGGACTGGGATTTAACACGCGAGAAATTCAAGGAGGTTTACAATGCGAATCTTGCGAATGGGCTCGGGAACCTTGTGTCACGTACTCTAAAAATGGCAGAGCAATATTTTGGTGGTGTTGTGACCGGCGACGCAACGCGCGTGCCTTCCATTAAATCAAAGATGAGCGCGGTGGAAACATTCGGCGACATTGCTGGAATGAATATTCCGTATATTATTACCAATGACATATTGCCTCGCTATCACAAACATATGTCCGCGAGCGAGATTAATAAAGGCGCTGACGTGATTTGGGAGCTCATTGGGCACCTTGACCAGTTTGTCACGGACTACGAGCCTTTCAAGCTTGTAAAGACAGATAAAAAAGCTACGGAGGCTATTATTTGGGGGCTCTTGTATGGACTTCGTGAAGTTGGACGAATGCTTGTGCCAATTATGCCGGATACAGCAGAGAAGATTGAAATTCTCGTTGGCGCGTCTTCGGCTCTTGCTGACGAAGCAGTGTTTAACACAAAAGCCCTCACAGAACCGCTGTTTAAACGCAGAGATTAATCTACTAAGTCCAGGACTTAGATAGAAGCACAACTATGACTCCAAAATTCTTCGACATCCATGCGCATATAAATGACGCGCGTTTTAATGAAGACAGAAGCGAAGTGCTTGCGCGAATGCGCGAACATGGAGTTTTTGCGATTGTTGTGGGAACTGATTATCAAAGCTCTCAAGAGGCAGCCAACATGGCTTCGTTTGCGGATGGAGGAGTGTACGCTTCTATTGGTGTGCATCCAATTGACGACAGAAATGAAAAATTCCGCGAACCTTTTTTCGCGGAACTTGCAACGAGCTCGCGCGTTGTGGCGGTGGGCGAGTGCGGTCTTGATTATTCACGACTCGATGATGCGGAAGATGTTGCAGTAGAAAAAGCGCGCCAGCACAAACTTTTTGAGGAGCAAATTGATTTTGCGCTTGCGAAAAATTTACCACTGATGATTCACTGTCGCGATAGTGACAAGTCGCTTGCGGATGCGCACAAGGACGTGCTCGCAATTTTAAGAACAAAGAAAAATATGGCAGGGGAGCGTCTTCGTGGAAACATACATTTTTTTTCACAAACTATTGAAATAGCGCGTGAATATTTTGCGCTGGATTTTACGATTTCAATCACCGGAGTTATTACATTTTCTAATGAATATGATGAGGTTGTGCGCCTATCTCCGCTGGATAAAATAATGTCAGAGACTGACTGTCCGTATGTGTCTCC
>DNMN01000059.1:8706-14504 GCA_003489395.1 Candidatus Yonathbacteria bacterium
TTTTGACTTTCTACACTTCCTCTGGTAGGATGCTTGAGTTACCAGGTTAACAGGGGAAACCCTATAAAAATTAATATGAATCATAATGAACACACGGAGCCTCGCATATACGAGCTAGGCTACCATCTCGTTCCAACGCTTGCCGAGGAGCAAATCCCAGGAGCGTCGGGAGCCGTGCGTGGTATGATTGAGCGGATTTCTAAAGGTATAATTGCCGAGGAATTACCCGTATTCATCGACCTCGCCTACACGATCGTAAAGACCGTGGATCACAAGAATAAGCGTTTTGACGAAGCTTACTTCGGATGGATCAAATTTGAAGGAACTCCAAGTGGGATTGCAGAGCTTGAGGAAGGACTTAAAAAGGACGAAAATGTCCTTCGCTATCTAGTTGTAAAGACGATTCGCGAGAATACGTTTATTGCAAAGAAGTTTACAGGAGCAAAGGTAAAAGAAGTTGAGGAAGCGCCTGTCGCAGAGGAGGCTGTAGAAGAAGTTCAGTCTGAAGAGGTGCTGGACAAGGCTATTGAAGAATTGGTAAAATAGCATCATGTACATCAATAAAGCAATGGTTTATGGGAACTTGACGCGCGACCCAGAAATGAGGGCGCTTCCGTCGGGACAGCAGGTGGCAAGTTTCAGTCTTGCGACAAATCGCGTATGGAAAGATAAAAGTGGAGCAAAGCAAGAGAGTGTGGATTATCACAATATCGTGCTTTTTGCGAAGCTTGCAGAACTCGCGGCGCAATATCTGAAAAAAGGCTCATCAGTGTTTATTGAAGGCCGTATGCAGACAAGAAGTTGGGACGACCCAGCGAGTGGCGGGAAAAAATACCGCACAGAGATTGTTGCAGACACCATGCAGTTTGGACCACGCGCAAGCGGTACTGGAGCAGGAGGTAGTTACACGCCTGCGTCGTCAGCAAAAAGTTCAGTGCCCGCATCTCAGCCAGAAGCCCTCGAAACTATTGAATATCCGCAGGAGGATATAAACCCAGACGACATCCCATTCTAATTTGAACATACGTGCTTGAGGCATTTCATCGTTGCAACCTCCGCTTGTTCCCGCGCAGTATTACTATACAGCTTGGTCACAATGCTCGGTTGCGCCTTGAACTGCACTCAATCACCTAAGTTCAAAAACTAAAATATTAAAATCAATTATGAAAAAAAATACTCAATGTTATTTTACGACAAACAACGTAAAGCTTATCGACTATAAAGATGTTGATATTCTAAAGAAGTTTCTCACACCGCATGCTCGCATGATTGGTGGAGGGCGCACAGGCGTATGCGCAAAGCATCAGCGCCAGCTCGCTTCCGCAATCAAGCGTTCACGCTTTATGGGGCTTCTCCCGTTCGTTGCGAAGTAAAATGAAGAACAATTAACAAGTGACATTTGACGAGATACAAAGGCACAATCGCGTAGCGATTGTGCCTTTGTTGCATCTGCATTTCTGTCAATTGTCCGCGCAGGCGGTGTCAGTTGTCAAATGTCCCCAATCCTATTTCTTGTCCACGCGCTCTGCATAAGTCCCCGTCTCAGTATTGATACGAATGAGGTCTCCTTCGTGAATAAACATAGGAACTTGAATCGTTGCTCCTGTTTCAAGTGTTACGGTGTTTGAACCACCTGACACAGTGTTACCACGTACTGCAGGAGGCGCCTCTTTTACGAGAAGCTCAACTTTAATAGGAAGTTTAACGCCAATTACTTTCTCATCAAAAAGCATCGCTGTTACAATCGTGTTTGCTTTTAGGAAACCCTCCTTACCGTCTAGAATCTCTGTTTTTAGAGCGAAACGGTCCGACGGGTCCTTGATTGAGCAGAACCACGACTCACCCTTGCCAGTGTAGAGATACTTGAGCTCTTTTGATTCAATGTCCGCTTCTTCAGCCCTGTCTGATTGCTGGAAGGTCTCTTCCACAACACGCCCAGTTATGAGGTGCTTGAGCTTGGTCTGGTTTGTTGGGCGACGCTTCTGCTTCTGTGCTACGTGCGAGGACATAACTATGTATGGTTCGCCTTTTAAAACAATACACTTTCCAGGTTTAATTTCGTTGTAATCAATAATTGCCATAATCTGCGTATTCTACTCATTCCTTCGGTAAATTGCAACGGTACACAGGTGTCTATTCCACCTCCTTTAGCTTCTCCCGAATTTCTTTTAATAGCCCTGCGCGCACCGCCTTGTTTTCCTTGTCCGCAAGGAAAATGCATGCCGAATCATACCCACGGCCGATTTTAATATCTCCGTACGAATACGAAGAGCCGGACTTCTGTAGAATCTCAAACTTTTCCCCAAGAGTTAAAATTTCACCTTCCTGCGAAATACCTTTCCCGTGCATCAAATCAAACTCCGCTTGCTTAAAAGGTGCCGCAACTTTATTTTTTATTACTTTTACACGGGTACGACTTCCGACAACTTCCTCTCCTTTTTTAATCTGCGCGATACGGCGAATATCTAAACGCACTGATGTATAGAACTTAAGTGCCTTTCCTCCAGGTGTTGTCTCCGGGTTCCCAAACATCACGCCAATCTGCATGCGGATTTGGTTTATGAAAATGACAATCGTTTTCGAGTTTGCAACGATGGCAGTGAGTTTGCGGAGAGCTTGCGACATCAAACGAGCCTGTTTGCCCACGTGGTGCGCGCCCATATCCCCCTCAATCTCGTCTTTAGGAGTTAGAGCAGCCACAGAGTCCACCACAATGACATCAATTTTTCCCGAGCGAACAAGACTCTCCACAATCTCAAGCGCTTGTTCACCAGTGTCTGGCTGTGATATTAGGAGTTCGTCAATATTCACACCGAGTTTTTTTGCGTATTCCGGATCCATTGCATGTTCTGCGTCCACAAACGCGCAGATACCGCCAGCCTTTTGAGCTTCAGCAACCACGTGAAGAGTGAGTGTGGTTTTTCCAGATGATTCAGGTCCAAAAATTTCAACTATTCGTCCACGAGGGAGGCCTCCGACACCGAGCGCGTAGTCAAGACCAATGGAGCCTGTAGAAATGGCATCCACACCAACTTTTGGCTTGTCGCCGAGCTTCATAATGGCGCCCTCGCCAAATTTCGCCTGAATAGCTCTTATCGTGTCTTCTATATTCCCGCCGATTTCTTTTTTCTCAGCCGATTTCTTTTTTGCTAATGCCATATGTAAATTAATTAATTATTGAGCCCTCTGTTGTCGTTGGTTGTGCGCCTGGCATCTCTGTAATTTGTTCTATTATTGGTGGAGTTGTCGTCGCCACTACTGGCGCCTCCTTTTCCGGTATCACAAGCACCATCTCTATCGTCTTTTCCACTATTCTCTCGTAATTATCTTTCGCAGTGACTTTAATTATATTATACCCCGGAGCCAGTATCAATTGCGCGCGGAAGTTTCCACCTAGGTCAACAGGCGTTTGCGCCCCGTTTACAGAGAGATTGTTTGTGTGAATACCACGACCAATGATCGCAATTATTGGTGTAGTTGTTGAATAGCCGTTCAAAGGGCTTTCAATGATAATTCTCGGGCCACGAATGTAGTCATCCAGCACAAAATATGAGTAGCCGATTACAATAGCGACTCCAATCCCGCCTAGCCACCATTTTATTATTTTTCGGCCTTCCATGATATTTACTGAATTTCAGTACCAGATTTTTCCATCACCTCGCGCGCCTTTGCTCCATCTCCGGGCCCAATTACTCCGCGCTCCTCAAGCATGTCAATAAGTCGCGCAGCGCGCGCGTCCTCATACAAATCATCATCGTCATTTCCAGCTTCTTCATCAAACGAGGAGCTAAACAGCGAATCGCGCTCATTGCTGATGCTTCCTGACGATAGGTTTATCTCGTCGGTGTCAGGAAGACTTTCTGTTGGCATATTTGCGAGGTACTTTACCACCGATTTCACCTCCGTCTCGGACATAAATGCCGACTGAATACGCGTTGGCTTGGACATTTCGCCCGATATATAGAGCATATCGCCTGCGCCAAGAAGCTTTTCCGCGCCTGACGCGTCTAAAATAGTGCGGGAGTCAATTTGCGACGACACTTGCAGAGCCACACGTGCCGGCACGTTTGCTTTGATGAGCCCAGTGATGACGTTTACCGATGGTCGCTGAGTGGACAGAATGAGGTGAATACCAACCGCGCGACTCATCTGTGCGAGACGCACGATAGCGCTTTCAAGCTCGCGCGGGTATGCCTGCATAATATCCGCGAGTTCGTCAAGAATGATGACAATGTAAGGCATCCTTTCGGGGAGAGTTGCCTCGTCTGCTTTGCCAGCTTTTTTGTACGCAGGCTCAACAATATTTTTGTGGTACGAAGAAATGTCTCGCACCGACTCAGCTTCAAGAATATTGTATCTGCGGTCCATTTCTTTCGCCGCCCACTTGAGCGCGAGAATCGCTTTTTTCGCGTCTGTAATCACAGGCGTGAGAAGGTGGGGGATTTTGTTGTAAAGAGTGAGTTCAACACGCTTTGGGTCAATCATAATAAATCGCATAGCCTCTGGCCCGTTTCTGTAAAGTAGAGAGTTTACTACCGCGTGGATGGTCACAGATTTTCCAGAACCTGTTGCTCCAGCAATGAGCACGTGTGGCATTTTTGATAGGTCCGCATAATAAAGTTTCCCAGACACGCCACGTCCAAGCGCGACGAGAAGAGGCTTATGCGACTCTTGAAATTCGTCAGAAGAAAAGAGAGTTTTTAAACCGACAACAGTTTTGGTGGAGTTTGGCACTTCTATACCCACGAGCGACTGTCCTGGGATCGGCGCTTCTATACGAATAGGGTGCGCGGCTAGCGCGTACGAGAGTTCGTTTTGAAGACCAACAATTCGCGCGAGCTTTACACCCTCCGCAGGTTTTAATGCGTAGCGTGTTACAGATGGCCCGATGGAAACCTCGTCCATTTCCACGGTGATACCGTACTGTGCGAGTGTGCGTTTAATAATGTTTGCATTCGCCTTTATGTCGCCAACACCGGGCTTGCCTCGGTCTCCTTCTAGAAGTGAAAGTGGGGGAGGAACATATGTGGTGTTCATCACTTGGTTAAATGATATTCCCGACTCATCTGCGCCAGCCCCCAGAGGCCTAACCTCGGGTACTCTCGAGGTTAGGCCTCTGGGGGCCTTCTCCTCTTTGTTTACTGACGTCTTCTCTTCTTCTTTCACATCGCTCTCATTAGTTTGTATCTCCACATCCTCGTCAACAAGATCCTCCTCTTCCCCATCTTTCTTTCTCCAGAAAAGCATCGCGCTGAAGTCTGGCCGTGCGTTGAACATCACAAGAAAAGATATCGCTAGGAATGAAATCAAGAAGAGCGTCGCTATATATGTATCAAAAAGTCTAACAAGCGGCGCAGAAACAAGTTGTCCAAGGATTCCTCCCGACATATCTCCCGAAAATATATTTACAAGACCAAGGACAGAAAAAAGAAAAAGAAAAGCGCCGAGGCTCGCTGTCACTGCAATGTTTGGTCGGGACTCGCGAAAAAAAGAAATGCCAAGTAGAAAGAGAAGGAGTGGTAACGCAAAGTATCCTATGCCAAGAAGATATTCAAATCCGTTGTAAACTTTTCCACCAAGCAACCCCGCATAGCCCCACGGAGCGACAGAAAAAAATATACCAATAACAAAAAATAAAATAGCGATGACGCTATGGCGTATCTCGTCCGAGAGACCACCAAGAAATGATATTCCGCTAAACAAAGAGGTTTCTTCTTGAGATGCTTTATTTATTTTTTTAGGAACCTTCTCATCATTTTTCCTTCGCCCGTTTCGTTCTTTCTTTGCCATAATTATTT
>DNMN01000018.1 GCA_003489395.1 Candidatus Yonathbacteria bacterium
TACCGCTTCTCTACCCCGCTATACTAAGAAATTTAACTATACCAATTATTTGGAATAATGCAATGGCCTGCGTCAACTTTATAGACTTTTGACTAGTCTACAGATAACCCAACTCCTTAAACGCATTTCCAAACTTTGCGATGGTATCGCGAGCCATCTTTTTTGACAAATCCATTTCAATAGCGCCTCCATGGGCAATTTCATTTCTGACCTTGTGCGCCTCCCAAACATCATCATACGAAGCTATTTTTGTGCGACTCATTGTTTTCAATTTTTCTGCAACTGTCTCACCCACGTATCCCTGGTCTTCCAAAATCTCGTCCAAAATATCATCAGCCTCAAGAATCGCTATTTTCCACTCTGCTGGGCTTTCAGAATTTACGTGGTCAAGCACCACCTGCCACTGAGAAAGTTTTTCTTTTGCAGCCATCTCATCTAAATGAATCGGGGCGTATTTTTCATGAACGATATGATGAATCTCCCATATTTTTAATGTCGCCCAAAAAGCTCCTGCGAGAAATATCACTCCGAGAACAGCAAACGTGCTCCGCAAGGAAAGGAAAAAATTCTGAATCGTTTCCAATGGCACCTTGTCCAAAAGAAATGATACGATTGCGGACGGCGCCTCGCCAGACGAAATCGTGTCTGCAGTGAGCGGAGTGATGTTATTGCCAACGTAAATAAAAAGCGCGATACCCAGAACGATTGCGACATCACGAACTATCGTGTCTGGGGCTGGCGCTGGAGATGGAGCTTTTTCTGCCATATGTTAAATATTATACCCTATCGCTTTTTCAAAGTCCTTACCTGCAGAAAATAGCGCTGACTCGCCAAAATGTGGCGCGATAAATTGAATACCGAGTGGCAGTTTTGCGCCATCCTCCTCTACAAAGCCAGAAGGAATTGAAATAGCTGGAACGCCTGCAATATTCACTGGCACTGTAAAAATATCCGCAAGGTACATTTGAAGCGGGTCACTTGATTTTTCACCAATCTTAAAAGCAGGGGTTGGCGTTGTAGGTGTAGCAATAATGTCCACATCCTTAAACGCTTTCTCTAAATCTTTTTTGAGCATCTCACGCACTGCGCATGCGCGTCCATAATATGCGTCATAATAACCCGAGGAAAGCACGTATGTACCGAGTAGAATTCTGCGACGCACCTCACGACCGAACCCTTCTCCACGAGAACGCATATAATCCTCAAGAAGATTTGCGCCGTCAGCATGATATCCATATCGCACTCCATCAAAACGCGCGAGGTTTGAGGAAACTTCTGCAGGCATCAAAATATAATAAACAGAAAGTCCGTGTGCTAGCGCAGGCAAGGAAATTTCTTTCACTTCATATCCAGCCTTTTTCATTTTCTCAATGGACTCTTCAAAGTTTTTCAACACGCGAGCATCAACGCCTTTTGCATGCACAAACTCTGTTGGTACACCAATTACAGTTGGTTTCTTAAAATTCTTTCGCTGGAAATCATCTGTGTACGCAGTGCTGTCCATCGGGTCGTGCCCTTTTATGCAATCAAAAATTATTTCTGCATCTTCAACTGTTTTTGCAAATGGTCCTGCTTGGTCAAGCGACGACGCCATTGCTATTAGCCCAGAACGCGACACACTGCCGTATGTTGGTTTAAGCCCCACAACTCCACAGAAAGACGCTGGTTGGCGGATAGACCCAC
The DNA here is from genome assembly GCA_003489395.1 of Candidatus Yonathbacteria bacterium. Lineage (GTDB taxonomy): Bacteria > Patescibacteriota > Minisyncoccia > Phycocordibacterales > UBA1550 > UBA1550. Next base: position 1,684 of record DNMN01000018.1, read on the forward strand.
CTGTGTCAGTACCGAGCGCTCCAAGACATGCGCCTGCGGAGAGAGCTGACGCAGAGCCACCTGAAGAACCACCAGGAACGCGAGTTTTATCGTGAGGATTTTTTGTTGCTCCAAAGGCAGAGTTTTCTGTGGAGCCACCCATCGCAAACTCATCCATATTTGTGCGACCGATAAACACGGCCCCTGCGTCGCGAAGTTTTTTTGTCACATGTGCGTCATAAGTTGCTGTATAATTTTCAAGCATTTTTGATGAAGCGCTTGCGATGCGTCCCTTAATTAAGATATTGTCCTTCATCGCAAAAGGAATTCCTGTGAGCTTTGTCGCCTTTCCGCTATCAATCATTTTTTGCGCTGTCTCCGCCTGCACTAGCACATCACCAAAAATTTCAAGATACGCATTGAGGTCTTTTGTTTCATTCGCGACTTTTAACACCGCCTCTGCGAGTTCAAGCACACTCATTTTTTTATTAACGAGCATCTCGTGCGCTTGTTTGATTGTGAGATTTTTGACGTCCATAGTTAAAGTATCTTTTTCACTGAAATGCGATTTCCTTCGCGTGCTGGCGCTTGTTTTAGAATGTCCTCCGTGAACACTCCGCCAGCGTGTGGCTCACCATCTTCACGCATTACATTACGAAGTTCGCCCGACGTCGCCAAGGCGATTTCGGGCAAGCCAGCCTCAGGGGCACCGAGCTCTGCGGTAACCTTTGTTACCTGCGAGACATACGCCAAAATCTCCTCTAGGTCGTGCCTGAGAAGTTCTTTTTCACTATCTGAAACCGCAATGCGGGCAAGCCCAGCAAGGTGTTCAACGTCCTTTAGTTCAATCGCCATAGAAGACCATAATAACACAATGATATACCTCACGACTACTATGCACGTATAATATACTATATAACTGGGTACAATATACTCTGCTCTCGCTCGGAGGCACAAACTCCGTGTTTATGCCTCTCTCACTCGTTTGAGTATAGTATATTATACGTGCATAGTAGGAAAAGAAGGTTATTTGAACATTTCCAAAAACTCCTGCTCATTTAAAATAGGGACATTCAGCGACAACGCCTTTGTATATTTTGAGCCTGGGTTTTCGCCTATAACCACATAGCTTGTTTTTGAGGATACGCTCTCTGCAATTTCTCCACCAAGAGCGCGGATTTTTTCTTTTGCTGAATCGCGAGATAATGTTGCAAGCGTTCCTGTGAATACAAATGTCTGCCCAGACAACCTCTGACCTTTAACCTTTGACTTTTGACTCTCTATTTTTATTTCAGAAAGCAATCTGTCTAGAAGCGCGCTGTGATGCTCATCAGCAAACCACCCCGCAAGAGACTGCGCCACCACTTCGCCAACGCCATACACATTATTAAAATTTTCAAATGATGCCTTCCGGATTTTCTCAATACTTCCAAAAGCCTCGGCGATATCGTGCGCCGTCTCCTCGCCAACGTGTTCTATGGAAAGCGACGTTAAGAACTTGCCAAGCGTAATCGTGCGAGCATTATCAATTGCTTCAATTAAATTCTTTGCTGATAGCTCTGCAAAGCGAGGAAGCGCTAGCACATCGCCAAGAGTGAGTGTAAAAATATCATCAAAGTTCCCAATAAGCTCGGCATCCAAAAGCGCGTCAATCACCTTGGGCCCGCATCCGTCAATATTGAAACATTTTTTAGATACAAAGTAGTAAAATTTGCGTCGCTTTTGCGAGAACATATTTTTGTTGGTACAGCGATGCGCCGATTGCCCTGGGATGCGCTCAATGGGACTCGTGGTGCCGTCGGTGTCCTCTACAAACTTTGGGAAAACAAACTTTTTTTCTTTCCCTGTGCGCATCTCTTTTACCACAGCCACGATGTCAGGAATCACGTCTCCCGCTTTTTGGAGTATTACAGTATCACCGATACGCACGTCTAAACGCAGAATCTCATCTTCATTGTGAAGCGTCGCGCGCGAAACCACAGACCCGGCGACCGACACAGGGCGCAGGTGCGCAACAGGTGTCACCACGCCAGTGCGTCCAACCTGAAGCACTATATCCTCAAGGACTGTAGTAACCTGCTCTGCGGGGAACTTGAACGCAATACCGAAACGCGGAGCTTTGCCAGTGTAGCCGAGAGCATCCTGATACGCCTTTTCATTTACTTTCACCACAACGCCATCAATCCAGTAGTCTTCCTTTGGCGCTTTCTTTTGCCACTTCTGCCAAAATGCAATTACTTCCTCTATTGTTCTACACTCTACAAAATGCTCATTAACCTTAAAGCCGAGTTTTAGCAAAAGAGCAAGTTCTTCTGTTTGCGTGTTCGGTATTTCTTTATCAAGGGCGGTTACATCATAAATAAAAACATCAAGCGTGCGCGCTTTCACAATGGCTGGATCAAGCTGGCGTATCGTCCCCGCGGCAAGGTTTCTCGGATTTGCATACGGCTCACGACCTGCTTTTATCTCTTCTTTATTTACACGCAGAAGTGTAGACTTTCCCATCCAAACCTCTCCTTCAAAAACTCCAGAAACTTTTTCTTTAAGCGAAAGTGGTACTGACTCAATCATTTTCACATTTGCGGTTACATCTTCACCGACCACACCATCCCCACGTGTTGCCGCAGTCACGAGTAATCCATTTTCGTATGTAAGCACGACCTTGAGTCCATCAATCTTTAATTCACACACGTACGTTGGCAGAACTTTTTTGCTATGTACTTTCGTCAACATATTTTTTACTCTAGTATCAAACTCGCGCATCTCCTCTGGAGAAAACGCATCATTAAAAGACCACTGTGGAACAGTGTGCTTTATCTTTTTAAAACCTTTTAGTGGCTCCCCCGCGACACGCTGTGACGGTGAGTCTGGAGTAATTAGGTCAGGGTACGCTTTTTCAATAAGCACGAGCTCGTGCTTCAGCGCGTCTAGCACCTCTGGTGAAATCTCGGACTTATTTAATACATGATAAAGATACCTATGATGCTCAATGGTTTTCCGCAACGAAGATAGGCGCTCACGCGCCTCACTCTTTGTCTTTGGAATTGTGCTGTCATTCGCTCGCATATATTTACAAACTAAACCCGAGCCCGCGCTCCACACGTCGTGAGCTTGTGGTATCGCAAGTGTTGTATCCGCGCGCCGATGTGGTTGTTGCGAGCACTAGTGGGTCAGAGTCCCATGCAATTATAATATTCACACAACCACCACCTGGAATATCCAAGTTAAAATTTGCCTCCTCACCAGGAACCCACTTAGCGGGTAGAATATCATCGCCGAAGCACGCTGGGTTAGGAACCTCTTTGTGCAACTCCCAATACAGCGCGCACTCAAGTCCTGCATCCGCTGCTGAAAATGCGATTTGCGTCTGCTTCCAAAATGAGGCGAAAAGTAGCTCTTTGTAAGTACGGTTGTAAACACCAAAGCCTACCGCAAGCGCAACACTGCTCACCAAAATTGCTATCAAAAGTACTGCCCCTTTTTTAGGGTCAGCAGAGCCTCGTCCTGGACGTGAAATTTTACTAGTTTTTTTTATCATATTGCCCATTTAAAAAGGTATTCCGATACTGTAATTGTACCAGTCTGTCCACCGGTCTTCCATTCCACAGTAGATGTGACTTTTAATTCCCTGCCCGAAACGATGTCCGTTATTGTAACGAGGCGCGTAAATTGTGTTGCTGTGCCAGCCCCACTTTGCCTGTAAAACCCGTCACCGTTAAGCAGGATCGGTTGTTGAGCGTTTGCGGAAGATGTGACAGTTGCAGAGTCTGCATCAATAGTATAATAATCCTCTTCAATTCCTGTGTTCCACGGAGGCGTTGCTCCATCCCATGCCAACATATTACTATCTCTCACTTGTCGCACTACTTCTATCCCCTCCTGCGCAAGATTGATAGCGATTATTTGGTCCTTTGCATAATAAAGTTTGTGGAGAGCATCACCGATGAGTGAAATCGGCCCAACTACAGCAATGAGGAGTATCGCTATAGCAACAAGAGTCTCAATGAGGGTGAAGCCTTTTTGGAAACGCTTGACCACTGACAACTGACAACTGACAACTGATTTTCGCCACGCGAAAATCAACTGGTCACATGTCTGCGAAGCGGTGTTAATTGTCAATTGTTCTTTCATTTTATTGATTATCATATGCTCGTTGTGTTACCGTTGTCTGAATTTTGAAGCCAGATTCAGTGGCGCCCGAACCAAGAGAACCATCAATCACAATAGTTACCATTGGTTGTTTATTGTCTGCCGACCCAACAGCACTCCCTGAAACGATAAAGTTTAAACCTGAGATAATAATTTCTGTAGATGTAATTGGGGTTCCATCACGCCTAATACTAGTTCCAAATTTTTCATATTTTGTTCTATCGCCATTTTGGTCAGTAAAAAATAAAATACTATTAACTCCGGAAGTACAGTTGTTAACAGACAATAGTGTCTCACCTCCTGCCCCACAATAATAATTTGACCCTGTTTTAATTCGTCGTGACATATCTTCAAGCGCGATATTAAGATTGTCAGCAGCAATGCGCACCGAACGCGCCTTGCGGTCAGTATTTACTATTGATAGAAACGCGCTTGTTGCAATGAACATTATGATTGTAAACAAGCCTAAAGAGACTGTCATCTCAATCAATGTGAACCCACGTTGTGAATTTGCTAGTTTCATATTATTGAAGTGAGATTTGTCCTGTGTTTGAAATTATTATTCTGCTTGTCTTTACATTATTTGTGATTTCCACCTCAAGACTGCTATGTTGGACTGAGCTATCATAAATCATTGCGTCAGGATTGGGACGCCTGAATGTTATATTCGCCATATTGCCACCACACGGACCACCATTGCATCTCAATGTCATAAGAGAAACCACGCCACTCCAGTTTATTGTCTCAATATTAGTGTCATTACCTGCGGTATATATTCCGTCTCCTGGAAACGAAAGGGGTGCTGCGGGTGGATCTATATCTGCAAAAATAATTATCTGATTTGGATTTGCAGAGTTAAAATGTACCCCATATGGCGTTGTGAATGATGTCCCCGTACCCTTGACCCCAACTCCATACACCTGCGCCTGGCGAAGGGCGAGAACAATATCTTCAGAGGCATTTGCAAAGAGCGCATTTGTGTTGTATCCACGATAGTTTGAAAGTACAACACCAGTTAGTACTGTAAAGATGCCGATGGAAACAAGGACTTCAACGAGAGTGAACCCCTTTCGAGGAGAATGTAGAATGTTGAATATCGAATGTTGAATACGTTTGATCATAAAATGGTAAAGATATTCACAGAGCCGTCAAAAAAGTTCACTCCTGTAAAGTATACGATAAAAACAGCGAGGATGAGGAATGGCCCAAACGGAATTTCACTTTGCATTGATAAAGGAACTTTTGACATGTGACCTGTGACGATTGACGGAATTCTTTGAATTGCCATAATTATAAGCGCGTATGCGGCTCCTATCCAAAACGCAAGCATAACAGCCGAGCCACCGAGCGTTGCGCCTAGGAACCACCCGATACCAAGCGCGAGTTTGCCATCACCAAGACCGAGCCAGCGACCCTTTGATACAAACCAAAGCGCCCAAAACGGAAAAAAGAGCATCGGCCCCGCGATAAGTGTCCAATAGTATGGGAAATGTAATAGTCGCTCAAAACTTGCCGGTGTGGACCAAATAAACCAAGAGAGAGAGAGGAGCGCGAAAAAAATTGCTAGTCCATCTGGAATAATCTGATGTCTCATATCATAGACTACAATCACCAAAAGTGTGGAAAAAATAACTAGCAAATACAGAGACTCTATTGGTGTTTTTTGTAATAAAAACACAGCAACAAAAATGAGGCCTGAAAGCGTTTCTACTATCGGGTACTGCCATGAGAGTCGCACATGGCACTCTGCGCAACGACCGCGCGAAGCCAAGAAACTAAACACTGGAATAAGCTCCCGCCACGTGAGTGTCTTTCCGCACGAGAAACATTGCGAACGACCCGTAAGCGGTGAGGTCCCACTATTGTAGCGATAAATCACTACATTCAAAAAACTCCCAATTATCGTGCCGAAAATAAAAACAATGCCGAGCGTCAAAAAATCCATAAGGATATTTTAGCATAAATGAAAACACCCAGCCATTTTATAATGGCTGGGTGTTTTTAATTATTTATGAACAAGCATCAACAGTTATTGCGTCAGCAATTGTCTGTACTCCAGTGTAAATATACTGCCTTGAGGCGCCCACACTATCTACACACCATGCATCCGCTCCTGCATTTCCTGCTCCGTCTGAGGTCTTGAGCTGTACTGCGACGGCCCATGCTGTTGGCAAGGCAACACACCGACTAAGCGAAGCGCCTCCAGCTTTTGTATATGCCTCACTTACTCCTGAAAAAATCTTAGAATCTGCAAAAATATTCCCCGTTGAAGTAGCTGTTGGACATGCTGCTAGAGAATAATCAGTAGAAGCATACATGTACGCATTATCATCATACCAAATGCTTGCCGCACCTCGTAGGTTCGTTAGGTTTGACTTAATCGCCGCATCAGTAGCCTTTGTACGTGCGGTGTTGAGAGAGCCAAGAACGACTGATGCGAGGATACCTATGATTGCGATGACGATGAGTAATTCGATAAGTGTGAAGCCTTTTGATTTCATAAAAAAATATTCTTCTTTGTTACAAATTAATAGTACATATACATTACCAAAAAGTAGCAATAATGTAAACCAAAACATCCAGCTCCCTATGGCAGCTGGATGTTTTGGTTTAAGTAATTAGGATAATAAGGAAATTAAATCTCTTAAAACATAATTACGGACAGGCAGTTGCACTTGCAGCGAGGAGTGTAGTCGATGCCGATTTACCAGCACTGTCCACACACCATGCAGATGATGAATTAGTCTTCAAAGGAACAGCCGCAACCCATGCGTCTTTTGTTGAATTACAGGTTGCTGTTGATGAAGTCTGCGCTGCTCCAGTAAGCACTACAGTACCAGAGCCTGAGGCGGTCGAGGCACCCTGTACGAGGGTGTTGATTCCAGCAGTGGTTCCAACAAGTGCGACTGTTGAACAAACATCTGTGGCAATAGTGTTTGCAGTAACAGAATCACCCGTGTCGTAGGAACTTCCGTTTGCGTCATAGAAAAGCTCTGCCTGTGCGCGAGCGTTCGCAAGACCCGACTTGATAGCTGCGTCAGCGCCCTTTGAACGCGCGCTGTTGAGTGACGCCAAAACAACAGATGCGAGAATACCGATGATTGCGATAACAACCAAGAGTTCGATAAGTGTAAAACCTTTTTGTTTCATATTTTTATAAACGAATAATTAAACTTAATAAATTTCTATTCAAACATTTTTGTGAGAGAGAGCGGCATGGCCATATCGCCGCCCTCTCTCTACACCTGTATATTGTACCACCTATACTATTTTTAATGCAATAGGGTTTATACACAATTGACATTTGACCATTGACAATTGGCGGAATACAAAGACAAAAAGGTCGGGTCTTGGGGACGGGCTCACGAAGGCCCGACCTTGGGTGCGGGAGTCGTTTGCCGAAGGCAAACGACTCCCTGTCAAATGTCCGCGGAGCGGTGTCAATTGTCAATTGTCGGACTCACGCTTCGCGTGTGTCCGCTACACATTCCCCGCAATCTGGTAAATAGGAATAAGCACAGAGGCCAGCACGCCACCAACACCGATACCGAGCGCAACAATCATCACAGGCTCAATCATAGAAATCACCGTGGCGATTGCGTTTTCAACTTCCTTTTTGTAAAAGAACGAAAGTTTTTGAAGAATATTGCCAAGCTCGCCCGTCTCTTCCCCAACCTTGACCATCTGAATCATCACATTGGGGATTTCTGGGTGCCCCATAAGCGTTGCCGAAAGTGGCGCGCCACCTTTTACGGCAATAACCGATTTCTTGAGAATGTCTTGATAAATTTCATTGTCCACAATCTTTCCAGTAATTTCTATAGAGCGCACCATAGAGATACCGTTGGCGAGCATCACGTGCATATTGTCGGTAATACGCGACAAATAGAGCGTGCGATAGAGATTGCCGATAACTGGGAACCAGAGCTTTGTGTGAGCGAGAAAACTTGTTCCGCGAGTAAATCTCCATACAAGGAAAAGTCCTGCAATAATAACCATTGCGACAAACACTCCGTAATTGACCATCATATAACTCACATTAATGACGACTTTTGTATAAATCGGGACGTCCTGACCGCTTTGCGTAATGATGTCCGAAAGCTTCGGGATGACGAGCGTGAGCATAAGCACCATCACAACGACGAAAGTAAAAATAACGAAAGCTGGGTAAATGAGGGCCCCACGCGCCTTTGCCATCAATTCGTATGAACGCTCTAGGTAGTCCGCAAGGGCGCTAAAAGTCTCCGCAAGCTTGCCAGACTCCTCCCCTCCGATAACCATGTTCACATAAAAATCAGAAAATAAACTCGGGTGCTTGAAAAGAGCGCCAGAAATAGGCACACCATTTTGTATGTCGTCGGATATTTCGGTGAACTTTTTCGCAACAAGTGGATTTTCCGCTTCGGCGGCAATCAAACGAAATGTTTTCAGCGCAGGAACGTGCGCGTCCAAAAGCGTTGCAATTTGTCGTGAAATAATCGAAATTTCTTTTGCGGAGACACGATTGAAAATATTGATGTCAATCTCAAAAAGGCTTTTTGAATCAGCAGAACGCACAGAAACCACCACGAGACCACTTCTCTGAAGCGCGTTGATTGCGGAGTCCTGGTTTTGCGCTTCAATAGTGCCAGTAGTTTCCCCGCCTTCCTTAGTGACTGCTTTGTATATAAATAGCATGGCTGATTTTAACGAGCAAAGCGAGATTTAAATCGCCACCCCGTGAAATGAAAATTTTTTGAATTTTCCATTGCGCTACTGCGCAATGATTTCACTGGGGTTAAGAAATTTATGTTCGCATAGCTCATTATTTTAACTCTGCAACATCCTCTCCAAACCTTTGGGATTAAATGAAAACAAAAGCGCGGTCTCTGGTGTAATCTCTCCCTTAAGCACAAGCTCCGAAAGGCTTCGGTTCATATCAATCATACCGTCTTTCATACCTGTTTCAATGACAATATCCACCTCGTGCGTGCGACCCTCGCGAATAAGGCTGGAAACAGCTGTGTTATTTATCAAAAGCTCATACGCGGGAATGAGCCCTCCAGAAATACGTGGAACAAGACGCTGGGAAAAAATACCTACCAAGCTTCCCGCAAGCTGAACGCGAATCTGCGACTGCTGATCCCCAGGGAACGAGTCAATAATACGGTCAATCGTTTGCGATGCGTTGTTTGTGTGAAGAGTAGAAAGCACAAGGTGTCCTGTTTCCGCGGCGGTCACTGCTGTAGAAATAGTTTCTGGGTCGCGCATTTCACCAATCATAATCACATCCACGTCCTGGCGAAACACCGACTGAAGACCTGATCTAAAATCTTTGGTGTCAATGCCGACCTCGCGTTGATCAATAATCGCTTTTTGTGAAGTAAACAAATATTCTATCGGATCTTCAATGGTCACAATATGCTCCGCGCGTTCGCGATTGATGAGCTCCACCATAGACGCAAGAGTGGTGGACTTTCCCTGCCCGACCGGTCCCACCACAAGGAAAAACCCCTGCTTCTTTCTTGTAAACATTTCCAAAATCGGAGGCAAGCCAAGCTCGCTGATTGTCCTGACCTGTGTGGGGATTGCGCGAAGGGCGATACCGACGGCATTTTTCTGATAAAATGCGCTTCCACGGAAACGGCCTTTATTGTGAAAATCATAAGAGAAGTCAATCTCCCTGTTTGCCAGAAAACGCTCTTTAAAATCTGGCGCGATGATTTGGGTCAACATCCCCATCGTGTCTTCGGGCATAAGAACGGCTAGGTTCATAAGAGGCACCAAGCCACCAGAAACACGAAAGGTGGGATAATGCCCAGCCGAGAGGTGGATATCTGACGCGCCATCAGATATTGCGCGCGCGATTAGGACTTCAATTTCTTCTTTGTAATTTTTGCTGGTCATTTTGTATTCCTAAATAAATAATATTAATCAACTTTTGCGAACGACTCCCCCCCGCCCATAACAGTCATGACTTTCTCCACAACCTCAGAAGGAGTTGCTGAAGCCTTTATCACATATCCATTTGCTCCAAGAGAGCGTCCTTTTTCAACATCAGTGGGCTGACCCAAGTTTGAAAGCACGAGCACTTTTGCATTTGGCGCAAGCTTTTCGTTTTTTATAATGCTCAAAAGTTCAAAACCGTCCATCGTTGGCATCACAACATCTAGAAGCATAATGTCAGGCACTATTCCACCCTTTAGCTTGTTTAGCGCGTCAACACTTCCAAACGCCTGTATAACATCAAACCCTTTCTCCTTGAACTTGAATGTGTACATATCAAGGAGGAACTTGTCGTCATCAACAATAAAAATCTTTTTAGGCGTTGCAGTTGGTTCCATAATGAGTTTAGTATACCACTGCGAAGCCTTTGGAGTCAAAGACTTCGCAACATTTGACATGTGACACCGCTACGCGGACATGTGACAAGAGGATTTTCGCTTTGCGAAAATCCTCTGTCTAGGGTCAATTGTCAAATGTTCCCCTATAACGTATTTATCTCCCTGAATGGCACAATTTTATCCATGCTTTTCAATATTGCGTCTTCTTTCATGAAAATCATACCTTTCTTTCGAGCTGCCTCGTATAGACGGACGTCTGTTGGCTCCGCCAAAATAATCTTTTCTATATCCTTGTCCACTGAAAAAGCCTCAAAAACAGCAAGACGTCCACGAGTTCCAGAAGTACAATCAGCCGTTGATACTGCTTCATAAAGTGGTCTGCTTATATTGAGCTTTTTTCTAAATTCTTCAGGCAAGTCGGCAAATTGCTTTTCAATAATCATATTTATAGCGCCTTCGTTGGGAACTTCTTTCTCTCCTCCAGGACAAATTTTCCTTACCAAGCGCTGAGCAACAGAAAGCACGAGCGTAGGCGCGATAAGGTACGGGTCAATACCCATATCTACAAGACGAGGTATAGCGCCAATGGCAGTGTTTGTGTGGAGAGTGGAAAGCACAAGGTGCCCAGTGAGCGCCGCCTGAATGGCAAGCTGAGCTGTCTCTGCGTCGCGGATTTCTCCGACCATAATAATGTCTGGGTCCTGGCGAAGCGTCGTGCGAAGGCCAGTCGCAAAAGTATAGCCGATCTCTGGGCGCACTTGCGACTGACTAATTCCTCCCATATTGTATTCAACAGGATCCTCAAGCGAAACAATGTTTTTTGTTTCCTTGTCTAGCTCGTTCAACATAGAATAAAGAGTGGTTGATTTACCGGAACCAGTAGGCCCAGTGATGAGGATGATTCCATACGGACGAGCAAGAGCGCTCTTTACCAAAGCAAGTTGTTCTGGACGAAAACCAATATCATCAAGCTTCTGCACGCCTTTTTGTGAGTCCAAAATACGCATTACAACCTTTTCTCCGTAGTAAGCGGGAAATGTGGACACACGGAAATCAATTTTGCGCCCATCAATGCGCGCAGAAAAACGTCCGTCCTGCGGTTTTCGTTTTTCATCAAGTTTAAGCGAAGCAAGAATTTTGATACGCGCCACAACCGAGTTGTGAACATTTGTTGGAAGTACGAGACTGGTAAAAAGCTCTCCATCAACACGGAAACGCACGCGTACATTTTCTCCGGTATGCTCTATGTGAACGTCTGATGCATTTCCCTCTGTCGCGTGCCTAAGGATAACTGCCGTAATTTTTGCTACTGGCGCATCCTCCACAACATGCGCTTCTTTTTTAGCCTCCGCCCCTTCCTTCTCCGTCGGCTTTTTTAACAATGCCTCCTTGTCTACATCTTTGATATCAACCTCAAGCTCTGAAAGCGCCTTTGTAACCTCGCCTGTCAGTCCGCGATAACTTTCAAGAATTACTTTTAGATCGTCGTTTGAAATGAGAAATATTTTAAACGGCATCCCAAGCTTTGTCGCAATGAACTGCAAAGCGTCGCGAGCCTCAATATTTTCCGGGTCTGTAATTCCGATTTCAAGAACCTCGTTTACAACTGCTATCGGAGCAAAACGATAATACGACGCGGAGTCTTCTGGAATATATTTCAATATTTCAAAATCCACGCCTTTCCCCTTCAAATCGCGCGTTGGGAGATTGTAATAAAACCCGCGCCCTTTTAGAATATCCTCCTTGGTGACACCCGCCTTTGTGAGCACGTCCTCTACACTCGCTCCTTCGTTTAGGCGCGCTGAAAGCTCGGGAATTGCTTCCTTTTTTATAATCCCGTGAAGCGCTAATGTATCTAGGATTGCCATAATAATTAAATGCCAGCGTCAAAATCGCCGAGCAGACTTTCTGGAACCGATGCCGACTGCGTTGCGCGTTGCTGTGTTGCGCTCTTGCTTGCCGCCTCTTCAAGCGCTTTCATTTTTATTTTCCATGCTGTTGGTAAAAATGGATTTGTCCTGCCTATTTCCTCGCTTGGCACTGCGACTGTAAAATTTTCAAGATTGCTGAACGCCGGCATATCAAAAAATACTTTGGAACGCGACACAGCATCTGAAAGTTCCGTAAGATCCTTCACCGTGGCATCAATTTCTACACCAATAGACGCTGTTTGCTCCGCTATTCTCGCCACCGATTGAATAGAAGTTACAACTTCGGTTTCCTTTTTAAAAAGAACAAAGTATCCTACAACAAAAACTCCAACAACGACTGCTCCTGTGAAAATATTTACTATCAGTGTTTTTATTTGTTCTTGTTGCATATATTTATTTTAAAGAATAGGTCTCTATTGTCATGGTGTACTGATACGTCTGAGGAGGTGGCGTCCTCTGAGCGGTTGCGGAAGTGTCCACCGAAACTGGTGAAAAAGTAAGAGAAGTAACATCAATCACACCCAAACTTTTCTCCATATCATCAAGAAATGCCTGAAATGTTTCAAATGTCGTCGTAAATGAAAAACTTGCTTTCGTTGTCGCGTATTTCCCTGCTGTGAATGTTTCGCTCTGTGTACCCTGCGCCAAAGTGCCTTGCGCTTTGTCTATTTGCGCGCCTAATGACACTGCGTTTACTAGACCCTGTGATGCTGTCACGCCGGAGGAAGCGCTACCACTCACAACACCGTTGACAGTTCCTTCAACCTTAATATCAGACAAAATTATTCTATTTTTTCTGCCAATGTATTGTATGTTGTTTGCAAAGCGAATCGGGTCAATCCTTTCAGGTAGAAAGACTTCAAATCTGTCCAACCCTGATTGTTCTATACCACCGAGGTTTGTTTTCGTTCCATCAATCAACGGCTTTATTTCGCTTGATTTGCTGAGAATACTTGTGAGTGACTCAATATCTCCGCGAAGCTTCGCATTTAAATTATACGCTGGCAGAACATACAAAAACGCGAAACCGATAGAGAGTACGAGGATTACGAATGAGATAATTGGTTTAGTCATGATTGTATCTTACCAAAATTTAAACTTCAACCAGAGTTTTTTTAGCATAGACGGCTCAGTTGTCTCTGATGTCGTTGTTGTCTCACTTGTCGTTGCCACCTTCCATTCGTCTGGCAAACTGTCCGTTACCGCTGTTGGCTCAGATGGCGCGAAAACTGCGACATCTGTCTCTGTAACAACCTCTGGTACCGTAGATGACACTGCTTCCTCTTCAGAAGCTGGTGTTGTGACGGCGGGTGCTCTCTCTGTTACAGTTTCTATAACTTGAGACTCAGCGCTACCTACGCCACCAACATTTTTTGTATACAAAAGAAAATCTGGCTTGAATACCAACGTAAGATTGAATGATATACTGCCAAATTTTGTGAGAGCAATATTGTCAATTGAAAACTTTAGAAGCTCGTCTGTTTTTCCTCTAAAGACATCTGCCTGAAATGCTAGCGAGGCGTAATTTTGCGCTTCGCCTCCAAGGTCTAGAGTAACTCCACTAGAATCGCTCTTGAATGAAAACTTGTCATACAAAATACTTTCTGTCGTGTTGTCTGACAAGAAAACGAACACGGGGGACACGATTCTGTGGGCGTTGAGAAGCTCGTTGGCAAGGTCCACGCGAGCGCGAAAAACTCTCGCCTCCGCGACTTCTGGCACATCCTTAAATTTTTGCTTGGCCTCGTCTATCTCTGTTGTCTTTTCAACAATCACCAAATTAAGCTTATTGTTGTAATAATACAACCCGACAAACGAACTCACTACCAAAACAAAAACAACGCCGGCGAGCAAACCTATCGCGCTTTGCGGACGACGTCGCTCCAAAAAGGACTCCTCGCGAACGAGTGATCCTTTTGGTATGAATGAAACTTTTGGGTTAGAGCCGTCCATATTATTCTCTCTTATTATACTACATAATGTACTTATTCTTCTAGCCCTTTTAGAGCAATTCCTACAGCAACTGCGAAGTTGGGACTAATTTCTTTTATTGTTGATGCGAGAAATGCAGGAGAGTCAACACGACTAAACGGATCTCCGATAGTAATCGGAACATTCTTGAAATTTTGATCAACAATTTTTTCAATTCCTTTCAAGCGCGCGCCTCCTCCAACCAAAATTATTTTCTCAAGCTTAGTGTTGTGCTTGTGTTCATAATTTTCCGCGAAGCGCGCAGACTCATTCATAATGTTTGACAACAAAAGTTCCGAGACAGCCGCGACATCACGACCTTCTGCATCCCCAACCATTCCTACACGGCATTTCATTTCCTCGGCCTTGTCAAAAGAAATTTCCTGCGAACGAGAAAGTCCCAGAGTAATGTCTTGCCCCCCCATTGATATAACATGCGAACCTCGCACCACGCCTTCGTCTACAAGCGCGAGCTTCGTGCTTCCCGCGCCTATGTCTATGACAAGTATCGGGGACAAATCCCGACCAACAACTGCGCGAAGCGTGCTGAATATTTCAATTTCAAAATGCGACGCTTCTCCTGGAATCTGCGCGTCGCGTTTTATTGATTCATATTTTTTAATTACTTCGTTGTGAATCGCGGCGATAATCACTTCTATCTTGCCAATTGTCTTTGCCTCGGCATCACCCTGAGCAGGCTCAGGTTTTTTTTCTATCTTTCGTCTTGGAAGAACCCACCAATCAAGAGAGACTTCGGTAATAGGCACAGGAATATATCTGCGAGCTTCCAATGGAACCATTGAGTTGAGCTCCTTGTCTCCAACATCAGGAAGCTCCGCCACAGTAAGAAGGCTAGCGCTAAAAGGAATGGCAATGAGTGTGTGGTGAGCAGTTATCCCCGCCTCCTTCAAAAGATCCCTGAGAGCTATGGCGACTTTTTCAGGCGGAAGATTTGTCGCTTGCCCTACTCCTGCGCCTGCCCTCGGCCCGAGCGCTATCTCGCCATAATTTTTTAAAACTATTTTCTCTTCTACTTTTTCAAGCATTACAACTTTAATAGAAGAAGACCCGATATCAATACCCAAAACAGCGCCCTTGTGTCCTCCGCCAAAAACATGCTTGATTGATTCTAAAGATAAGGCCATAGTGATATATACTAAATAGTATAACACGTACATCACGTTTTTCTGTTCATATAGTTATCCACATGCGGTATTTAATATCAATATTCAACTTCATAATTGACGCCGTTTTCCCAAGAGAGTGCGCGGGTTGCGGGAGAAACGGCACTCTACTGTGCACAACGTGCATAGAGGACACTCAAAGGGCTCCTCGGTCCGAACACGCATTCATTAATGCTGTTTTTGATTATCACAACAAAACAATTAAGCGCGCGATATGGCGTCTTAAATACAAAAATGCGCGCGGTTTCTCAAAAATATTTGCTCCTTACCTATACGATGAAATAATAGGAGCTCTTGGCAATGAGCTATTTATTTCTGGCGGAGAAAATATTTTGCTTGTGCCTGTTCCTCTCCATAAAAAACGCCTTCGTGAACGCGGGTACAACCAGAGCGAACTTATAACTCGCGAAATTTTGAAACTAGACATCGCGCGCATCTTTTCATACGCCCCTGAGATCCTTGTTCGTGTAAAGGAAACAAAGCAACAAGCAAAATCTGAAAAAAGGAATATGCGTATTAAGAACCTGCGAGACGCATTCCACGCTCCTCCAACTTTGAACGCTCGCGGAAAGGTTGTAATTCTCATAGACGATGTCACAACGACTGGCGCAACGCTCGTTGATGCCAAGCGAGCCATCCGCCATCTCCGCCCACGCAAAGTTCTTGCCTTTGCGGTGGCACACTAGAGAAAACACTTTGGATATGATATGGTGGTAAAGTTATAAAGTACACGAAGTACATATATGGAGACGTGGCTGAGTGGCCCATAGAAAATAGACACCTCAGTGCCTCATCTCGTCAATGCACAAGACGTTAAATTGCGCATAAAATAATCTGGAGACGTGGCTGAGTGGCCGAAGGCACCTCACTGCTAACGAGGCAGGGTAGCAATACTCTCATGAGTTCGAATCTCATCGTCTCCGCAACCCAAAATATAAGGACCCTGAATACGGGTCTTTTTATTTTGGGTCTATTGAGGGATGGCGAGATTCGAAGGACGGAGCCGACACGAGCACAGCGAGTAAATCGGCGAGTCGGGGTAGCGAACACTTTATATTTTGTGAGTAATCGATACAAAATATTTAGTGATTCGTGACCGAATCCCACCGTCTCCGCAAATACAAAAATCTCACCATTATGGTGAGATTTTTTGATATACTATCTTGATGCAACCGCACAAACTTACTATCACTGACAAAATTCTAGCAAAGACACTACTTTTGATTATCCCCGAATGGATGACTCCAAATATTATTTCGTGGCTCCGCTTTTTTAGTGTGCCGTTTATTGGATACTTCTTGTGGAACGAAAATTATGTCGTCGCTCTACCGCTGTTTTTCATATCAGCATTTTCTGACGCTGTAGATGGCTCACTCGCGCGCACACGAAACCTCGTTTCCGACTTTGGAAAAATGTTTGACCCTCTTGCAGACAAGCTTCTTGTGTCCACAGCGGCAATAATACTTGTTCCTAAATATCTCGGTTGGGAAATCGTTCTTGCCATAGTTGCCATTGAGCTCACTCTCATCGGAAGCGCCTATGTGCAAAAAACGTACTATGGGAAAATAGTTCAAGCAGAAAATACTGGCAAGCTAAAAATGATTCTGCAATCGCTCGGCATTGGCGCGCTACTAATACACGCTCTTTGGAGCATTCCGCTATTCCTCGCGTTCGCAACGTACGCCTTTTACGCGGCAATCTTTTTTGCTCTTCTTTCTCTTGTAGTTTATCGCGCTATTTAAAATTTAACCTTATTTTGAACTAATCCATTTCGCAAGTTTCTTCTTGTCACGAGAAAGCCATGCTACCTTCGTGCGGATGCGCTCAAGCACTTGCTCTACTGTTCGAGACGCTCCTGGAGCAGGATTTTCCCTGAAAAATTTTTCGATGTCAGCTGCATCGCTTTCATGCACAAAAATTCCAAGCGAAGAGACAAGGGTTGAGAGACTTTTCCCTCCCCCATAGCGCTCGAGAAGTACTGGCCACTCTTTTTTTATAAACTTCCACGCCAAAGCGCGACCCTTTGGGTTCGCGAGAGTATTCCCAATATAATACATAGTGTCTTGAGAACGAACTTCTTTCGACAAAGAGAATGCAAGCGTTTTTTCAAGAAGCTCTTTTTGAGAAAAGCGACCTAAAGCTCGCCCAATCCTATTTTTTTCCTCAGTTAGGGTCGCATTTTTGTACATTTCAAGAAATTTTTTGTACTCATCTTTTCCCCCGCGTCGCGCGACAGTGCCATATACAACACCACGAAGGTCTGCAGGAATTGGGTTCTTTCCTTTTTTAATTGAATCAAATAATTCTCGCGACTTTGCAACAACACTCTCGTCTCCGTACTTCGCCGCATTGGCAAGAATTAAGCTGCGCAAAAGGATATCAGAGTGTCCATCTACTTTTTTCTTCTTCCAGCCCACTTTTTTTGTCATCGGCGCAAAAATATCTCGACAATACTTTTCGTATTCTAGAGCAAACGTCTCCCCGTTGATAAGGTTATCGATTGTATTAAGGCCAGTTGAGAGCTCACTCCATACTGCGAAGTTTGTTTCATTTTTGTACGCAGATACAAAATCGAGGGCAGTTGGAGTATCGAGGTCCCCAGACATTGCAAGATCGAAACTATCACGAACAAGGCCGAGACGGTCTACTGGTGAAAGTATTTTTTTTGAAACTGGAACAGTCAAAAGTTTCCAAAGCGCTGGAGTATAGTTCACGCGAACAACAGACGATTCTCCTGCGTTTAGTTTTACCCACCCATCTCCAAATGCAGTTTTAATTCGAGCGCTCTTCTTATCTAGCATAAACTTTTCTTTTTTTATCTGGTTTTCGCCAATAACACTAACGGGAACCTGCCAAATTGTTTTTTCCTTTGTCTCTTTTTTTGAAATAGGACTTCTGAAAAACCTTAGTTGACTGATTTCTAACTTAGAATCAGCGCGAGAAACATGGATAACAGGATGCCCGGCTTTCCCTGTCCATGCGCTCATCATTTTTGTAACTGGTTTCTTTGAAACTTTTTCGAGCGCTCCCCAAAGATCAGTAGTCTCAGTATTTTGATAGCTATATTTTTTCAAATAGTAGCGCAAGCCATCACGAAAATCTTTTTCTCCGAGATATTCTGCGAGCATGCGAATAACACTAGCTCCTTTTGAATAGCTTACTGCATCAAAAATCTCGCTTATTTCATCGGGATGATGTACAGGAACTTCAATTGGGTGCGTATGCTTAAGGGAGTCCAATGAAAGAGCATTACCAAGGTCGCTTGAGACGAATTCTGTCCACATTTCCCAGTCTGGGAAGATATGATCCACAGCAAGATACTCAATATATGACGCAAAACCCTCATTGAGCCACAGGTGTGTCCACCACTCCATCGTCACCAAGTTCCCAAACCATTGATGTGAAAGCTCATGTGCCACAACCACCGCTACCCACTGCTTTGCAGCGGCAGAAGAATTTTCATGATCTATAAGCAAAGCTTCTTCGCGATAAGTAACGGCACCCCAGTTCTCCATTGCGCCAGATGCAAAGTCTGGAATTGCAACCATATCTAGCACTGGCATTGGATATGGAATATCAAAATACTTAGTGAAAAATGAGAGGGTTTTTACAGCACAATCGAGAGCAAATTCTGCTTGGTGTTTTTTCCCAGGCGTGGTAAACACGCGCACAAGTACGCCCTCCTTTGTCTTTCTCTCAATGTACTCCAAGTCTCCTACGATAAATGCCACGAGGTAAGTCGACATCCTTGGTGTTGGCGAGAACTCCACCACCTGATATCCAGCACTGTGTTCACGGATAGAGGTCGGCATCGTGTTTGAAATTGAGGTACTCTTTTTAGGTACGATGAGTTTAATGTCAAAAATTGCCTTTATCGCAGGCTCGTCAAAACACGGGAATGCCCTGCGTGCATCAGTCGCCTCAAACTGTGTCGTCGCCATGTAATACTCCTTTCCTGCGACCTCATAGCGACTTCTGTAGAACCCATGCATCTTGTCATTAAGTATTCCTTTGAATACGAGAGTGAGTTTCGCTTTCCCTATATACAATGATTTTGGAAATTCAAAAATCGCCGTCTCCGACTTCTTGTCATAAGAAATCTTTGATGCAAAAGTTTTTACTTTATTTTGCAAAACAACGGCTGTTTCAACATCGAGATCAACTGAATGGAGCGTAATCTCTTTTACTTTTTTATCAAGAGAAAGAGTTATTGTTTCCTCACCTTCAAATACAAACGCATCAAGGTCGGGCTTTAGCAAGAGCTCATATCTTTCTGGTTTTATATGTGAAGCAAGGCGAACGTTTTTTGCAGGTTTTTTCATGTTTTTACAGTATACCCTTACCTTTACTATTTACAAAAAGGTGGCCGATACCACAGAGGTTAATCATGCTACAATATCGCCATGAAGAATGGCGATATTGTATTTCCGGAAACCCTACTTGAAACGATTTTTCGACTCACCCCTATTCAAAAAAAGGGTCTAGCGAAACTTGGCATCGCAACAGTCGATGACATCTTGCGCTACTTCCCTACGCGCTACACAAGCATTGCTGAAATTAAAAACATTGCCAATCTCTCAAAAGGTGATACAGCGACAATCTACGGCCGTGTCGTATCATCAAAAACATCAAAAGGTTTTCGTACAAAAATACCAATGACTGAAGCTGTCATTGAGGACTCCACTGGACACATTAAATGTGTGTGGTTTCATCAAGCGTATATCGCAAAAATGCTTGTGCCAGAAATGATGGTAAAACTTTCTGGGCATGTGGAGGAACGCGGTGGAGTGCCATACCTTGCAAACCCAGAACTCGTAAGAACAAATGAACTTCCACTAGACACCAGTGGCTCACTTTTTGAAAATGATAAAGAGACACAATTTTATCCGGTTTATCCAGAAACAAAAGGCATAACCTCGCGGTTCATTTATCACCATATTCAAAAATTGTTTAGTAAAGGAGTTCTAGATAATATCTCAGACCAAATTCCTGAAGAAATTCTCAACAAGTATCACCTACCAACCCTTCGC
>DNMN01000005.1 GCA_003489395.1 Candidatus Yonathbacteria bacterium
CCCGCCCCCGCGGCGAGCGCTGCAAAGCCCTGTTTATATACACAAAAAAGCTGCCGATCATTTAAAGAGTAGTCCGAGCCGACTTTTTTGGCGAAGAATGATAATTCTTCGCCATTATGTTTCGCGCGCGCGATTTTGGCCGCATCAGCGGCCACTTCTATAAATTCCCTCATTAGTCCGAGCCATTCACTTCCGTTTTTGGAAATACCCGCCATTTTCCCTTTAAACTTTATTTTTAATTCCACTAATTCGTTTTTCTTTTGTTGGTAAATTTGAGGGTCAACTATTTGATCGAGGTAACCTTCAAGTAATCGATCAAGTTTTTTGTCTATTTTTTGGACTTCGGAAGAAAATTTTGTGATCTGGTTTTCACTATTTGCTTTTTCTTCCGTTCCTTCTTTGTTCAATCTTTCCAGCCAAAGTTTAGCCCATGAGTCAGGTAAGGAAGATTTAGCAACAATTGCACGTAATTGTTGCTCTAACAGTTCTTCCCGTAGATAGATTTGCCCGCAATGGGTTTTCTTTTTGGTACATCGGTAGTAGATGTAATCAACATTTCCGCGAGTTTTGGGATAACACTTGTGTTTGACTTCGGCGGTGATAGAACAGCCACACTCGGAGCACTTTGCTAATCCCAAAAAAGTGAAATTGTGTTTATTATTTTTGGGATGTTCTCTGGCTTTGATAATTTTCTGCACTTTGCTGAAAAGTTCAGGAGGAAGAAATAGTTTATGAGTTCCTTCGTAGATTTCACTGCCGAAGTTGATAATGCCAATGTAAAACTTGTTACTCAAAATTCGTTTGACTGTATCAAGATGAAGCATTTTTCCACTGTATTTGGTAATCCCAAATTTTTGAAAGAATCGAGAAATGTCAGCAATAGAGCTTTCGCCTTCGGCGAAAAGCTCAAATGCTTTTTTGACGATTCTCGATTTTATTGGATCAACCTCAATTGTCCGTAACCTCGGTTCGTTTATGTAACCATAAGGGGCTTTGTTTGGTAAAATTCCTTTTCGTAATTTTTGTCTATTTCCTCGTTTTACATTTTCTGAGAGATTATCCACATAATACTTGCTCTGTCCAAAAGCAATTGAGAGCATAAATTTTCCTTGCGGGGTATTGTCAAACCAAAAAGTTGGAAATTTTAGGTCAAGTCAGTTTTCCGGTGTCGAGCAGGTAAACGATTTTGCCGCCGTCAACCGAATTTCTGGCCAAACGATCCGGGTGCCAACTCAAAATTGCGTTTGCTTCTCCTTTTTCGATTTTTTGGATGACTTCCTCAAAAACTGGTCTTCCCAAAGTTTTGGCGGTTCGGGATTCTGTTAAGAAGCAAACGATTTGCAATTTTTCTTTGGTAGCAAATTCTTTGAGTTCTGCAATTTGCGACTCAATAGACAAAACTTGTTTTTCCTTCTCGTCCGTTGATTTTCGGCAGTAGGCGATGTATTTGATCATAGTTTTGTTTTTGTATAAAATTTTGCGTTTTTCTTTTCTCTTTATTGTACGGCGACTTTTTTCGTATATAAACAGGGCTTTGCAGCGCTCGCCGCGGGGGCGGGCGCGGCGAGCGCCATTCCTGACTCGCCGAATTCTCCATTTTTGTGGGCTCTTTACGAAAAAATACGGACTGATTTTCAAAGGTAGCGCGGCGAGTGCCCCCACCCACTCGCCGCGCCATCTTCACGCTCGGCTTTCGGCCTCGCAAAAAGTCGGTTCGGACATTCCGCCAAAGGCGGAACAAAGAAAAACGTAAAAATTTTAAAAGAGCGATCTTAGAACTTTAAAGGCGCAACCGGTGGAACCAACTAAGAATTGCTTCTCGTTGTCCGATTGCGCCATCAAAAAAGCAATTCCTAAATGTTGGTTCCAACAAGAACTATATCAAAACTTAAATTATGAAACAAGGGAGAAATGAAACTTTGAATACAGTATAATTTAGAAAGAAAATCTGAATTTCTAAATCTTATGGAATTATCAGCAGGCGTCCAAATTCAAGAATTAGTAAATGATCCAAATGCTCTTCAAATCGAAAGGCTAAATATAAACGGAGTGACCATCAGCCTTGTTTCCTGTGATCATCAACCAGAACTAATGCCTGAAGTAGATCCATGGCAAGCTATTGAGGGTGAAATACAAAAGAGTTCATTAGTGTTTGTTGAATATTTTCCTTATGAATTGGAATCTAGTGTGTATAACAACCCCATTTGGGGGAAATTGGCAAAAGATGCTGGAGAGGCAAAAGGCCTAAATTCGTTTTTTAACAAGGTAAGTGGACTAGCTACTAAATATGGACGAGAAATTGCAGTATCAGACATTGCTAATGGCCCAATGTATTCTATTTACCATGGAGGTTTAAGATTTGCTCTAAGCCCATTACTTATAAGTGTTGACCCCGGCAAGTTTGGAAGTTTTTTGGCATTTTGTAGCATGCTTAATGGAGTAGGGATGAATATACAAGAGGTGCTTAGAATTGGGGCATTTGATCTCGAGAGAAAAAAATTTGAAAAATTTATAATTGACATGGAAGATGCTCGTAGATTATTAATAGCGAAAGGTATTCGGCAGGAGGCTGAACGAAGAAACGAGGGATCACAGTTATCCTATATAGCTCCCAGGACTCATGTTAGTAGGGTAAAATGGTATCTGGAACATCCTGACGATATTGTGTCAAACACAAAAGCTAAGGTATATTCTTTAGCCATAGGATTGCCAAGATCAACTCGAATATACAAAAATTCAAAAAAGTTTCATTCTTGGCAATTGGTTTCGGACACACCAATAAAAGTATGAAACTTTTGAAGTAAAAATCACGCGCGCGAAACATAAGCGAGGCCGAAAGCCGAGCGTGAAGATGGCGCGGCGAGTGGGTGGGGGCACTCGCCGCGCTACCTTTGAAAATCAGTCCGTATTTTTTCGTAAAGAGCCCACAGTTGTTTCAAACTACATCGTTGTGACAGGACTCCACACGCCATCAACTTCTTTCAATATGACGAGTGATTGAACAGAAAATGTGAGCGATACATGGTACCCATTCAGTTTTTCTACACTATCTTTCGCGTTTTCTGCATGATAATCAAGTGAAAGATGGGGAAGCAGCGGGGGCAGATTTTTATCCGCGTATGGTTCCACATCAAACGTAATAACCCCTTCCAACAGAGTAAGCGCCTGTTCGTATATCACAGAAAATGCATCGAATGGTTCAATAGAAACATACACAATATCAGATTGCTGATGAAACACGCCAAACGTTTCATTGTGTGCGGTGAATGGTTGAATATGCAGCGATGCGAGTTTTTGTGTGAGTTCAACCTCATCAATATGTGCAAGAAAAAACGGCGGAAGAATCGTGATGTGCGCGTGTGCTATCGTGAGATGTTTTCCAGAAACTTTAAAGTATGCTTCATCTAATGAGGTGCGGATTTCATCTGGGATGATAACGACGAGAGCATATCTGGTTGCCATACACTATATGATACACTATGCCTATGGAAAGCCATTATTTTCCCGGACAGCAAACAGACGAGCGCGTGCTTTACATTGTTGAGCCGCATATCTATGCGCTTTATACGGGATTAGCAAAAATCTATCTTTTGTCGCTCGCGATATTTTTAAGCTTTTTATTTTTGACAAGCGTGATGAAAGGTTTACCGTTTATCGGTCTTTTTCTTGGATCGTTAATCGCGGTGTTTGGAACATGGGCGAGTGTGCTGATGTTCAAAAAAAGCAGAGCGTATATTACCGACCGCCGGATTGTGCGGTTTGAAGCGGCAACCCCGTTTGCAACAAACTCGCGCGCGCTCAACTGGGATGACGCAGTGAAAATCAAAACATTTCCGCGCAACGCATTGTGGAAAATGTTGATGATTGGAACAGTGGTTGTTCATGCCGGTTCTACATATGTGCACACGCACGAACAAACGCGCGAAAACGTGTACACGAATGACGATCTTGATCTGGAACACGTGTACTACTACAAAGATTTGGGGAATTATCTCGATAAGATCTTGTACCTCTTTAAACACAAGCCCGAAGATATTGCTCAGATGAAGCCGTTTGTTCCAAAGCCAGCTGGCCAGAGGTATTAGGACTTGCATTTTTCTGCCGAGTATCATATACTGCTGACTCTGCAGGATGCAGATAACGTAAAGGAGAGTGTTCTTGTTTACTCGCGCCACAACATGTCCAGGATGTGAAAGGAGCTCGATGCACTGATCTCCTTACGTTGGCGCTTGTATGCAGGATGACTCCCGAAATGGGAGTTTTTTGTTCTTTACGAAAGCATAGCAAGTGGAAAGGAGCCAGCGAACCCGGGCCCATAGCTCATCTGGTAGAGCGCATCATTTGCAATGATGAGGTGAGCGGTTCGAGCCCGCTTGGGTCCACTAGGAAGTTAACAACGTATGTCGGGAGAAAAGGTCGATAGTAGCAAAATTATCGTTATTGAAGAAGGAATTGACTTTAGACAGTTTACTCTTCCTCAATTGCATGATTGGCTTGAGGCGAAGAGACAAGAAGCGAATACAGCGGTAAATCATCAGCCCGCACAGCTTTACGACCTTTGGCAAAGAGTGTCGGCATACGTAAACACTGAGGAAAGCAAGAAAAGACATTCTGATTCAAGAAGCGCCTAAGCCGTTAAACGCTTAGACTCTTCTCCGATCAACGGATTCGCTCCTTAACAAGTGAAGAGAATGAATGTTGCGGCAAACCGCGTTTCATCCCGTAAGGGAAGAACACTGCGGAAGGGCGCATACTTTTGTATGCGTTCATCAATGCTGCAACGCTGTTATTGTAAAAAATAACAGTAGGTTGTATTTTCAAAAATTTTGAAAACGCAAGAGTATACAGTAATGTATGTGAACTCATGCAGATAGTGGATGCCTTGGCAACACATGCCGAAGAAGGACGCACTAGACGGCGAAACTCGCCGGGGAGCTGTCAAGAAGCTTTGATCCGGTGGTGTCCGAATGGGGAAACCCGGCCCAGGTTATTCTGGGTCATCCGTGGCTTTTGTCACGGAAGGGTACGCGCAGAACTGAAATATCTAAGTACGCGCTGGAAAAGACATCGAAAGAGATTCCCTGAGTAAGCGACGAGCGAAAAGGGAACAGCCTAAACCCATCGTAAGATGGGGGTTGCAGGAGCCCAATATTGGATTGTATCTGTTGAATAGAACGCTATGGAATGAGCGACCAAAGAACGTGACAGTCGTGTATATGAAAAACAGATGCACCATAGGGATTTCCTAAGTACTTTCGGAGACGGCAAACTCCGGGAAGAATCTGGGGCGACCACGCTCCAAGGCTAAATACATGTGTTGACCGATAGCGAACGAGTACCGTGAGGGAAAGGTGAAAAGAAGGGTCGAAGACCCCGTGAAATAGAAACTGAAACTATCTGCTAACAAGCAGACAGAGTCCGCAAGGATGATGTCGTGCCTATTGAA
>DNMN01000043.1 GCA_003489395.1 Candidatus Yonathbacteria bacterium
GTTCGAGCCCTGGTCGCGGAGCCCGAATAAAACTTGTCTCGTTTGGGGAGTATTTTTGGCGCGCGGCGCGGAGCGCCGCGTAAGGGAATGGGGCGGTTTCTTGGGCAATTCTCTTTTCCAAATGCAGGTTCGAGCCGAAGATTTTCCGGAGGGAGGATTTTTTGGAGGGGAGGTCTTTCGATTTCGCCGCTTCATCAAGTAATGAAGCGTCCTTTACCCATGCTCGCATGGGTTCGAGCCAATATCCGGCGTTCCGTTCAAGAAGCGCCATGTGCTCCTCGACCGACTTCTTTTCGAGCACAAGAGTACGACGACGAGATAAGTAGTCGGCGCGCTCGATATCTTGTGCGATATATAAATCAGTGAGTCGGTCGAGTTTGCGGGAGATTTCGTGCATCCGCTCTCGCAACTCTTGAACGGACGCAGAAGTATCATGCGAAGAAGTGAGCTCGTCCTCGGTGATGAGCTTCTCAAACTCCTTTTGCCACACTGATGGCATGGCATAGCTTGCGAGCACATCGTCTATCTGCTCGACGAGCACTTCTTCGCGCGTATACGGCTGTGAGCACACGCCTTTCTTCTTGGTACAGCGATAGTAAGTATGACCTTTCTGCACTTCGGCGGTGATCATACAGCCACACTCGGCGCAATGGAGAAGTCCGCAGAGCGCTTTCGGCTCCACTACGGCCTTTTGCGGATGTCCGCGCTCCACAATCACTTTCTGCACCTTGTCGAACAATCGTTTCTCAATAATCGGCGTGTGCCGCCCTTCGTGTATTTCTCCGCCATACTTAAACAAGCCGACATAGAACGGATTGGTGAGAATGAACTTCACACGATCTTTGTGAAAATGGAGGCCGCCGAAACTTCGCACGCCATTATCAAAAAGAAAATTAGAAACATCTTCGAGCCGCGAGTTACCTTTGGCGTACAATTCAAACGCCGCACGGATTATTTTTGATTTTTTCCGGTCAATTACGATAGTTTTCACTCGCACATCATTGAGATAACCAACGGGCGCAGTTGAAGGAAACTCGCCATTTTTAACTTTCGCGCGAAGTCCACGTTTTACGTTGGAACTTAAATCACGGATGAACTGATTCGCCATCCCGAACTCAACAGACATCATCAAAACATTGTCGGTCGGATAGTGGCTTCGGTCGTGCGTGAGAATGTGGCGGATGATGTTTTCCTGCAAAAGCCACTGTACCTGCCCGCCGTCCACCGGATTGCGTGCTAGGCGATCAAGTTTCCAACACACGATTCCTTGCGCATCGCCCTTTTGTATTCGCACCATCATTTCGTTGAACACTGGACGGCCCGGCTGTTTCGCGCTCCGCTTCTCCACAAACTCCTCCGCGATTTCCAATCCTTCATGTTTGGCGAGCGAGCGAAGCTCGGCAAGTTGCGCTTCAATGGAAAGGACTTGCTTGTCCTCGACATCGGTACTTTTGCGAGCGTATAGAAAATATCGCATGATTACATTATAATATAACAATATGAAAGAATACAGACTCAAGGCATGGGGAGAGGAATTTACCCTGAACAACAATAGCGGCAAGTTTGACCGTGCGGCGCAGGAAGTTGGTGACAAAGCGACCCCTGAGGCATTCTTAGCTGCGTACGATAAATTTGCTGGTCTGATTTTGAATAAGGACGGAAAGAAAGTAGAGAACGGGATTTTCCAGAAGCGCTATTCAGAATGGAAAGACGAACAACCTCAATACGTAAAAACTCTTGAAGAAAGAGAACGTACCTTAGACACAGGCGAAGAAAGAACAATCGGGCTAATCTCAAAGCACGTCGATCATAAACGCGCCTTTCTCGGTACATTGATGACAATTTCTGCGGCAGTGCTTGCGGGGTTATTTATTTTGTTTACCTCTAAAGATTCCGGTGCGTGCGTGAATACATTGGCTACGATAAGCGGCTTTGGCTTCGCTCTTTTTATTATTGCTTCGAGTGCTTATTTAGCTTTTCTCTTGGCACAAGAAAGTTTGTCGTTGGATAAGCATTTGCGATTTATCCAAAAAGCGAAAAAAGATTTTATCGCAAAAGTCGGTATTGATATTACAGACCTCGATAGCTATGAAAGATATAGAAAGCAAAAACATAAAGAAGAAGTAGACTTAAAACCGAAAGAGAGAGGGCTATGGGAAGGTTGGTTTGTTTTGGTAAGCATTCTTTTTGTTCTTTCTGCAATTTTGGTTTTTGTATTGTTCTTCTCTTCGCTGTTTGATGTTTGTTCGTGGTACGAGGGAGTTGCCACACAAGTGGCAAAATAGTGCGCGCGAACTGGGTGGGTGGGTCAAGCGCACATAAAGAATTTGCAAGACCTCCCCTCCAAAAAAATCCTCCCTCCGGAAAATCTTCGGCTTTTGAATTCTTGAACCTGCATTTGGAAAAGAGAATTGTCCAAGAAACCGCCCCATTCCCTTACGCGGCGCTCCGCGCCGCGCGCCAAAAATACTCCCCAAACGAGACAAGTTTTATTCGGGCTACATTATACGACCAAGTTCGAACCTTCTTCCAGTCGCAGAGCGACTGATGTCGCACGCGCCGCGCGCGTGGTGGCTTGGTACTTTTTCGTACGCTCCGATTCCGTGGTGACTCGAACGCCGCCACGCGCGGAGTACCGCGCGTCCGCCCTCGCCCCGTTTCCGTTCTCCATGCTTTTTCTTTTTCGCGGGGGGATTCTTTTTGAAATTGAATGGGCGGAAACGGGGCTCGGTCGGGCTATTACCTTATACTGTAACATTCGTGTATAATGTAAGTGCCTGCTATACTTTTAAATATGCAAAAGGAGTCGGCAAAGCTCGGTAAGAACCTGAAAAGGATTCGAGTTGAAAAAGGTATGTCGCAAGGCGATATTGTACGAGCACTCGGCGTTAGCCGAAGTTTTGTGAGTAATATTGAGAATGGCAAGACAAATCCAACGCTTTCGACCATTTCCAAATTAGCGAAAGCCCTTGGGGTTTCAAGCGACGAGCTTTTAAAATGAAAATATGGACTTATCACATTTAGACAAAAAATATTTCATAGATGCCCATATCTACAATTGTCCTTTTTGTAAAAGGAACAATGTTTCTTACGCGTTGATCGATACTTTTTCTTTCCATTGGGGTGAAAATAAAACCTGCTATGGATATATTGTGAGATGTGATTCCAATGGGTGTGAAAAAACATCGATGCACCTTAGTTTCCAAGAACTAAGGGTATACAGTAGACACTCCGGTCATTCAAACCGTTTTATGGATGGCTTAGATATTGACGCGGCATTATTCTTTTCTCAACCGACTTCCTATTTCGTATTGGATAATCGAATTCCGGAAAAAGTTAGAGAACTTATTTATGAGGCGGAAAATAGCCGTAAATCTAATTATCTTGTTGGCGCATCGGCTTGCTTGAGAAAAGCAATCTACGAAATGCTTGAGCATGAAAAATCAATTGTCAAAAATCCAAAAACTGGATATGCCGATTATCAAGCGAGCATAAAAAGTCTCAAAGAAAAATTTACTAATGTTGCTTCTGAGCTTTTTGATGCGCTTGGACACACCCAAGAAATGGCAAGTGATAATGTGCATGAGGGATCATGGGAAGCATGGGACTCTCCTAAATTGAGATTCATTATTGAATTGACTAAGGCTACACTCCACGAGATGTATGTTGTACCGGAAGAAAGAAAGGAAAGATTGGGGCTTTTGGGTCAGATGAAATCTGCTTTTTCAAATTCAAAAAATCAGACAGAGAACATCGAAGAAAAGGAGGATGTAAAATAAAGCTATGGCAAAAAGAAATTATCAAGATTGGTCAAAAGAAAAATTACTCCATGAGTATAAGGAGCTTTTGAAGCGTAAAAAATTCGGTATTGTTTGGGAAGACAAACTGGAAGATGTCGCCGAGCAGTGCAAAACTTCATTGCCAGTTTTGAAAGAAGAAAAGAAAAAAGATTTATCGGCAGACAATAATGATGTTACCCATATCATTATTGAGGGAGACAATTACCACGCTCTGTCGGTTTTAAACTACACTCACAAAAGAAAGGTTGATGTAATCTACATTGATCCACCGTACAACACCGGAAATAAAAGCTGGAGATACAACAACGATTTTGTAGATAAAGAAGATCGTTTTAGGCATAGTAAGTGGCTTTCTTTTATGAGCAAAAGGTTGCGTTTGGCAAAAAACCTACTCAAAGAAGACGGCGCTTTAATTTGTGCCGTTGATCACAACGAGCAAGAGGGGCTCGGTTTATTGCTCAAAGAAATATTTCCGGGCAAAGAAATTACTTGTATAACAGTCGTTCATAACCCACGCGGGATACAGGGGGATAATTTTGCCTACACGCATGAATTTGCCTATTTTGTTTATCCAAGCGGTAAATACATCAATCGAAAACAGCGCGCCGAGGAAGATGAGGAGTGGTCTAATCTTAGGAATTGGGGCGGAGAATCAACAAGAGAGTATGGAAAGTCATTATTTTACCCAATTTACTTTAAGAACGGCAGAGTTTCAAAAATTGGAGAAACTCCCGCCAATAACTTTCACCCCACAAAAGCATTTCGTCAGTTGAAAAATGGCGAATTAGAAATATGGCCTATTGATAACAACAAGGTTGAACGAAAATGGCGCTACTCACGAGAAACCCTATCGGAGATTTTGGACTGTGTAAGAGTTTTTGAGGTGCGAAGAATACCACAAGTCCAATTACTCAAGTCAGAAGATCGTTATAAAACTGTTTGGGTTGATAGTAAATATGACGGAAACACATATGGCACTCAACTAGTCAAAGAAATTATAGGAAAAGATTTTCCATATCCAAAATCTCTGTACACAGTCAGAGATTGCATTGAGGCGGTAGCCGCTCAAAAGGAAAACGCAGTTATTTTGGATTTTTTTGCGGGTTCTGGCACAACAGGTCATGCGGTTTTAGAAATGAACAAAAAAAATGGCAGTCGCCAATTCATTCTTTGCACAAACAATGAAGATAATAATGGCAGTGGAACGAAGATTGCTCAAGATATTTGCTATCCAAGAATTAAGAATGTCATGCGCGGATATGTAGTGAAGGGAGAAAAAGTTAAGGGTCTTGGAGGTAACTTAAAGTATTTTTCCACGGCGTTTGTAGACAATGTGAAAACTGATAATGATAAAAGAGTTTTTACTTCAAGATGTGCCGAAATGCTTTGTCTTGCGGAAGCAACTTTTGATGAAATGGTAAACAAAAAAGGTGCTTTTGCGATCTATGAGAATCAGAGGCAAATGACTGGTATAATTTATGATGAAGACGCAATTGCTGATTTCAAAAAGGAAGCAAAGAAATACAAAAAACCTTTCGTGGTGTATGTCTTCAGTTACGACCATACATACAACGAAGAAGATTTTGTTGACTTAGAAAATTTGAGAACGGTGAAGCCGATACCGGAAGTTATTTTGAATGTATATCGCAAGATATACAAAGAGCTTTATAAACCCCGCCACTTATGAAAGACATAGCGTATCAGAAAAAATATATCCGCGAAATTGTTTCAACTTCCGTTGGGTATATTCAAGATGAAGATCCGAAGTTAATCGTTTTTCAAGCACCGACAGGATCGGGCAAAACGATTATGCTCGCAGAGGCCATGTCGCGCATGGTTAAAGATTTAACCGACGAAAAAGAGTTGGCGTTCGTTTGGATTTCAGTAAATTACTTACACGAACAAAGCAAGAAAAAACTGGAAAAACATTTTGAGAATGAGCGACTGCTTGATTGTATAAATATCGGCGATATTCAGAACAACGAGATAGAACAAAATCAAATCGTTTTCGTGAACTGGGATAGCTTGAATAAAGAGGGCGTTTCTCTCTTTATGTCGGACAACGAAAAAGATTGGAATTTGAGTAAAGTAATGGAGAACACCAGAGACGCGGGGCGAGATATTGTTTTGATAATTGACGAAAGTCATAGAACAGCAAAAACGAGTAAATCGCAGGAAATCGTTGGCATGATTGGACCAAAGCTGACGATTGAAGTTTCTGCTACTCCAAAAGAGGGCGTTACTAATGACCACAAAATCAGCGTCAAATTGAGCGAGGTTGTCGCAGAGGGAATGATAAAACAAGAAGTACAGATAAACCCCGGACTTGGACGAGTGCAAACAAACGAGGACATTGTCCGCGAGGCGCTGAAGAAGCGAAACGAGCTAAAACGATTTTATGAAGAAGCCGGAACTGACATAAATCCTTTGCTTTTGATTCAGATACCAAAACGAAGAAAGTCCGATGTGCGAGAGCCAGAAGATAAAATCATTGAGATATTAAATAAAGACGGGATTACGATTGAGAATGGAAAACTCGCTCTTTGGCTTGCCGAAAAAGATAAAAAGAAAAATCTTGATTATCTCGAAAATGACGACAGCGAAGTAGAGATTTTGGTTTTCAAGGAAGCAATCGCGCAAGGGTGGGATTGTCCGCGAGCGAGCATTCTACTCCTTCAACGAGAATGGAACGCTGAAAATTATGTTTTCAACATTCAGACACTTGGACGCATTATGCGTATGCCCGAACATAAGCATTACGACAATTATTCGGCGTTGAATGTCGGATATGTTTATACTGCTTCCGACAATTTTGAGATTGTTGAGGATTTGGCAAAGGATTATGTCAGTAAGGATCAAATGGTCCGAGACAATACCATTTACAAAAATATCTACTTACCGAGCGAGCTTGTCAGGAGAAAGCGAGAATTATTTAGAATGTCCGGCGAATTTAAGGATTGTCTATTTGATGCGGCAAAAGAATTAAAGATTGATGACAAGAAAATCAACATCGGCAAAGTTAGTTTTTCCAAAAATGTCGGTGTTGAGGGCAGGATTGCCGAATTGGACAAAAAGCAAGCGGTTGAATTTCACAAAGAAAAAACGATTGTAAAAGATCGTGAAGAAGTTTGTGCGGAATACACAGCTTTTGTAAGGTCTTTATCGTATCCGTTCACCGGAGGGACGCGCCCGACGGACATTATCAAATCTAGCGTTCGTTCTTTTTTCAAAAAACAGTTTGGTATTGATAATGAAGATGAAATTGCCGCCATAGTATTAAACCCTGTAAACAAGAGTGAATTTATTGATTTGATTGAGGCGGGAAAAAACAAATTCAAATCCTTACCGGAAAAAGCCGATGAAATTGTGCCGAATGAAAAATGGCAGGTGCCGGAAAGCGTCAGCGTATTTGATAATTTTGACGAAAGAAAAGAGATCAAAAAATCAATTCTCAAACCCTATTTCGTCAAGCGAGATAAAAACGGGAAGCAACAGTGGTCAAAGCCAGAAAAGGTTTTTATTGATGAGCTTGAGAAAACAGATAACGATATTTTGTGGTGGTTCAAAAACGGCGTAAGCGAAAGTAAGTATTTTGGAATTGCATACAAGAAAAATGGGGGTAGCCATAACAGCTATTACGCTTTCTACCCCGATTTTATCATCAAGACCAAGAAAGATACTCTCGTTGTAGAAATTAAAGACGATAAGGATTTCAAAAACGAAAACCTATACAAACTCAATGCTGGTAGAGAATATCAGAAAAAATATAAAGGGAAAGAAAATTTGTATTTCTACATTATTTCCCCCTTTGATTATTTCAATTTTTTCCGTGCACTAAAAAATCAGACATTAGATAGCTTTAAATCAAAATTTGAAGAAAACCTAGTCCGGTTTACCCAAAGTCGTAAAGTCGCCTCCGCGAAGCAACCTGAAAAATCGAAAGAAGATCAGGAGCTTTTGGAATTGTACGAATCTGAGTTAACGAAAGCTATAAAAAACCTCGATGATAAGAAGTTAGAAAACGAGATACTCAAAATTGATTTGCAGGGTGCAGAGGCAACAATAGGCAGTTTAAAGGAAGCACTTGCCTATTTACCACAAGAAAAAACGGAGGAGCAAAAAGATATAAAAATTACTACACCCTTTAATATCTGCGTTCTGGGAGAAGTGGTAGATGAAGATTTGCTAAGAAAGAAGTTGCAAGGATTTTTCTCAAAGTATGGATTGAAAGCAACTGACTGGGATATTGAATATTTTGGCAATACAAAGTTAAAAAATAGCAATATTCTAAGCAAGCTAAAAAAGGGACAGAGTAAATTTAGTTTGATAATCACCGGACAGATATATCACCACTCAGGTAAGGGGAACGAAAGCGCAAATTTGTTGACGGAATTGAAGAAAGATAAATATGTTGATCATGTTGTCGGTAGTTCCCCTAAAGAAAAGCTGACAATAGATGATGTTTTGGAAAAGCTAGAAAAATATCTGAGTGACTGATTCAATTATCTCAAGGGGAGCCCCGCCCGCGATTCCTCTTGTCCTTCGCGGGCGGAGTTTTGCGCGCGCATGGGAGGGATGGGGCAAGCGCATTTCGGCAGCGCCTCGGGCATTTCCGCTAGGGCGTCCAGGGCTACGGATGAGCGCCGCCGTTCTCTTGCAATGCAGAAGTTTAGTAGCGGAAGCGACACCACGAAAGAACTATTGGAAACGTGGAGGGGGGTTGTGCGAGGGCGGACTCCGAAGGCACGTCCAAGCGAACGATACACGCACGACGAACCACATAATCAGCACGGCACTGAAGACTCCAATCGACCACTGCGAGGAGGAGCCCGAAGCTGGGGGGAGGATTCCTTTCTCCCCCCAAATAGATGCCTGCCCGAGCCAGAGAGCCCGCAGGCGATACTGGCGAGGAAACGCAGGCTACCTAGGCATCTAGGCGCGAGTAGCCCTAGCGGAAATGCCCGAGGCGGATGCCGAGGGTGACACCCCGTGCCCTGACGAACCACTAGCGAGAAAATAGACACGAGGCACCATACTGTATTTGCATTCCGCATTTAGAGCCGCACGCCTTGCCCTCAAAGGCAAGGCCCGACCGAGCCCCGTTTCCGCCCATTCAATTTCAAAAAGAATCCCCCCGCGAAAAAGAAAAAGCATGGAGAACGGAAACGGGGCGAGGGCGGACGCGCGGTACTCCGCGCGTGGCGGCGTTCGAGTCACCACGGAATCGGAGCGTACGAAAAAGTACCAAGCCACCACGCGCGCGGCGCGTGCGACATCAGTCGCTCTGCGACTGGAAGAAGGTTCGAACTTGGTCGTATAATGTAGCC
>DNMN01000029.1 GCA_003489395.1 Candidatus Yonathbacteria bacterium
CCGGTGCACAAAAGAAACAGCGTAACACTAAAGAAAGGCACTGACACAGTAATGATAATTCGTGGAGCTCCAGAATCAATAATCGCAAGTTCAAAGCTGTCCAAGGACGAACAAGAAAAAACATTCGCATGGATGGCAGAGGAAGGTCGCGCTGGGCGTCGCACACTTGCAATCGCTTCAAAAAAATGGACTGCGCACAGCAACGAGGAAACTGGTTTTACATTTGTTGGCTGTATTTCGTTTATAGATCCTATAAAAGGGACAGCTGTGCAGGCGATAATAGATGCGCAAAAGCTCGGGCTAAAAATAAAAATTCTTACTGGCGACAGCAAAGAAGTTGCTGGCCAGGTTGCTCACAAAGTTGGACTTGCCAAATCTCCAGAGGACGTACTCACAGCGCGAGAGTTTTTTGCGCTTCCAGAGGGCGTGCGCGAGGGCGCTTTGGAACAAACAAATGTGTTTGCGCGTGTGTCACCTGAAGAAAAATATCGCCTGATTGAACTCCTTCAAAAAAACTATCAAGTTGGTTTCCTTGGCGAGGGTATCAACGACGCTCCTGCTCTAAAAATCGCAAATGTTGCTATCGTTGTCGCGAGCGCGTCCGACATTGCGCGCGAAGTGTCTGACATAATCCTTCTGGACAACAGTCTCTCTGTCGTTGTGGGTGGTATTCGCGAAGGTCGCGCTATTTTTGCAAACACTGTCAAATATATTAGAAGCTCACTTTCGTCAAACTTTGGCAATTTTTATGCCGTNNGTGGATGATGACGAGCTACGGGAACCAAAACAATACGACGTTCGCAAGCTGGTCGCGATGGGAACCGTTCTCGGCATTGTTTCAACAGTCTTTGACTTCATCATCTTTGCGTCCTTTTACAAACTCGGGCCCGAGGTACTTCAGACGCATTGGTTTATTGAAAGTATTTTAACAGAGCTCCTATTCCTTTTCTCCATTCGTTCACGAGGGTTCTTCTTCCAAACAAAGGCTCCTTCATTTGTGCTTGTTGTTCTTACAGTTCTCGCGGCGTCGGCTACATTGCTCATTCCGTTCACCAGTATCGGGCAATCATTATTCCATTTTATAGCCCCTACCGCATCATCCCTTGGCTTTGTGCTAGGAATTGTCGCTCTGTATTTCGTAACGACCGAATTTGCAAAGATATCGTATTATCGCCTTACAACCCAGCAAAAAGTTTGATACAATATACACATGCAAGTATCTAAAAAACAAATTATATGGGGCAGTATTATTATCGCAGTCGGCATAATAATATTTTTTGTTACGACAAACAAAAAGGATGCCGTGCTTCCAAACACGACCACAATTAAGCGCGGAGATGTGATCCAGGAAGTGAGCGTGACAGGTCGAGTGAAATCATCATCCGCAGTTGAACTTGCATTTGAAAAAAGCGGCCGCGTTTCAAGCGTGTATGCGCTGGTTGGCGAACGAGTAGAAGTGGGTAAACTTCTTGCCGAGGTTGAGTCCTCCAGCGCGCGCGGGAGCCTCATGGAGGCCGAGGCGCGTCTTGCAGAGCTAAATCGCGGAGCGAGACCAGAAGAGATTACGGTCAAAAGGGCTGAGCTTGCGAAATATACTCAGGATTTAGACAACGCATACAGCGGTGTTACCGATATTCTCAACGACGCATTCACAAAAGCGGATGATGCTCTTCACACAAAAACAACTGGAATTTTTTCCGGCTATAAAAATACTTCCTACAAATACACGTTTTCTGTGTGTGATAGCCAGCTTGCAGGAGATAGCGAGTCTCTTCGCCAAACAACAGAGATTGATTTTGACTCGTGGCGTGGAGAGATTGCGGGCTTCCCTCTTTCTCCATCAAAAAGTGATTTCACTGACGCGCTAAACAGAGGAAGCGAGCATATCGTTTTAACATTCTCCTTACTTGAGTCCATAAGTCGCGCGCTCTCCCTTGATTGCACTGTTACAAACACCTCGCTTGATACATACCGAGCAAACATCAACACCGCGCGGGTGAATGTGACAACAGCCCTTTCAACCGTAAATACAAAAAAGCAAACAATCGCCACGCTTCTCCTCACTGTAGCAAAAGTTAAAGACGAACTCGCCTTACTTCTAGCTGGAACCGCGAACGAGGTGATCACGGCGCAAGAAGCGCGAGTGCTATCTGCGCGAGGGGAACTCGCAAAATACCGCATCACCTCCCCTATCGCCGGAGTTGTTACAAAAGCAGATATAAAAGAAGGCGAGGGTTCAACTATGGGCAAAACAGTGTTTTCTGTCATCTCAGATGCATCATTTGAGATTGAGGCGTACATTCCAGAAGCAGATATTGCAAAAATAAAGAAAGGAGACCCTGCTCGCGTCACACTAGATGCATATGGGTCAGATATTCAATTCCCTGCTACCGTCTCAGCAATAGACCCAGCAGAAACTATCATAGACAATGTGCCAACATACAAAACAACTCTTCATTTTACTGAAAGCGACCCTCGCATAAAATCTGGAATGACGGCAAACATTGACATAGCGACGGCTTCTCGAGCGGATGTTTTATTTTCTCCTGAGCGCTCTATTATTACGAGGGAAGACGGAAAGTACATTCGTATAATTCAAGGCGATGGCACCGCCACAGACACACCTGTTACAGTGGGGCTCAAAGGCTCTGATGGGTCCATTGAAATCCTCTCTGGAGCGACAGAAAACACCACGATTATTATGGCGCCAAAAGACTAAAGACTAGTCAAAAGTTTTTATGTCCTAGAATAGACTTTCTAACTTTTGACTTTAAGACTTATTTTATGCCACTAATAGAAATCAAAAATCTCACCAAGGTGTACGTAAACGATGAGGTTGAAACTCCGGTTCTTCACGGTGTTTCTTTTTCTATTAACCGTGGGGAGTTTGTGGCTATTATGGGTCCATCAGGCTCTGGTAAATCCACTCTGCTTCATGTGCTCGGTTTCCTAGACGGCTACACAGATGGCTCGTATCTCTTTGAAGACAAGGAAGCGAGTACTTATGAAGGGGATGCAATGGCTCATATACGTAATAAGAAACTTGGTTTCATATTTCAATCATTCAACCTCCTCGCTCATGCAAGCGTTTTTGAAAACGTTAAACTCCCACTTTTCTACTCAGATATTCCAGAGTCAGAATGGTCTAAACTTGTAACCGACGCCATAGAGGCTGTTGGACTCACTCACCGCACAGATTTTGATGTCACTCGTCTTTCTGGTGGTGAAAAACAACGTGTAGCAATTGCCAGAGCGCTAGTTTGCAGCCCTGAAGTAATTTTTGCAGACGAGCCAACTGGCAACCTTGACTCAAAGTCCGGAGGTGGAGTAATGCAGACACTCCAAGACTTGAATGAAAAACACGGTCACACTATCATCCTCATCACACACGAAACATACACAGCCGAACACGCTCGTCGTATAATCCGCATAAAAGACGGCCTAGTTGAAAGTGATACAGAGGTCTCCGAAAGACGTCACACAAATGGTGGGATACTCATAAAATAAAATCATGAAATTTAAACACAGTCTAAAAACTGCATACCGAGGACTTGAACAAAACCGCGCGCGGTCATTTCTCACCATCTTGGGTATCGTCATTGGCGTTACAGCTATCATCCTCGTGATGTCCCTTGGCCAAGGCGCACAAGCGCTTATCCTTGACCAAGTAAAAGGAATGGGCACGCGTACTATTATTGTTGGTGGTGGACGTGAACCAAAGGGTCCATCGGATGCAGGGCAGATTTTTAATGATTCACTCAAAAAGCGTGATTTGGAACTTCTAGAACGAAGAGAAAACACTCCAAGTGTAAAATATGTTATGCCTCTTATTTTTGGAGCAGCAGGCGCATCATATCAAAGCGACACATATAACCTAACTATTTTTGGCGCTTCCCCACTTATGGAGAAAATCTTTGACATGCCATTCAGGTCTGGTGGGATGTTTACGGACGAAGATATCCGCGCGCGAGCTAAATATGTAATAATCGGGAACAAAGTAAAAACTCAACTTTTCGGCGCTGACGATGCAATCGGCCAGGTGATCAAAATGAAAGGTTATAATTTTCGTGTTATTGGAGTTCTCACCGAGCAAGGCCAAAGCGCATTCAATTTTGATGAAGCAGCAATCATCCCCTACACTACCGCCCAAGACTATGTCCTCGGCATTAAATATTTTAACCGATTTGTCATAGAAGCTGTGAGCGATGAGCTTGTTCCAAGCGCCTCAGAAGAAGTTTCGCTTACCCTGCGAGAGTCACACAATATTACCGACCCAACCAAAGATGATTTTTTTGTAATCACGCAGGTTAGTCTCGCAAATAGCCTCTCTTCTATTACCTCAGTGCTTACAATATTCCTCGCTGCAGTGGCAGCAATTTCACTCATCGTGGGCGGTATAGGCATTATGAACATAATGCTCGTTTCTGTAACCGAACGCACAAAAGAAATTGGGCTTAGAAAGGCGCTTGGAGCCACATACAAAAACATTCTTACACAGTTTCTCCTTGAAGCGGTAATGCTTACTGGGCTCGGTGGAATTATAGGAATTCTCCTTGGCGCATTTTTTTCATGGGCGATAGCAACAGGTATTACACAGTTCACCAGTATCGCCTGGACGTTTAGTTTCCCTGTTTCTGCAGCAATTCTCGGACTTGGTGTCTCTGGTGCCATTGGGCTCATTTTTGGCCTTTACCCAGCACGCACAGCGGCCCACAAGAGCCCTATAGACGCCCTCCGCTACGAGTAACTAGTTGGTGACTTCGTTCCAGGTGGCGCTGGTGATCAGGCCGTCTGTGTCTAAAGTAAGGGCGACCTGGAGTGTTCGCGTGTTTGCGTTCATTATGCCTTTTGATGTGATTGTTTTTGAGGTGTCGTTGCCTGTCACCTGCACCTTTGCGCAATCTTTTGATAGGGTGCATCCATTTGAACTGAAATTTACTGAGTAGCAATCGGTGGTGGCGCACAAATATGTTTTATTACGAGCGATTTTAATAAGGGCGTCGCGAGCGCCTGCTTCTGCATAAAAATGCGCGCGCGAGGATTGCGCGCTACCCTGTGAAATAAAAAGCTCGGTAAAAGAAAGTGTTGTAATGCTTACTGCCACCACAAGTGCCATCACGCCAAGGAGCATCACTGTGGGAAGAGTTGCGACACCTCGGGATGGACATTTGACAACTGACATTTGACAACTGACAGCAGATTTTTGCATAGCAAAAATCTGCTCCTTATTTACTAGTTGTTTTCCATGCATTCTGTCAATTGTTAATTGTTTCATGTCAATTGTTCTTTCTTATTACCTAAAAGTAACCGTCGTGCGAAGGGAGTCCTCGTACGTCCAGTCCCCGCTCTCCGCATTGTACCGCATTGTCATTGCGACCTGTATTGCTGTTGTGGTGGCATTAAGTATTGAGTTGTGGTTTTCAATACGTGTAAATGTGGGCACATCCACGGTAACATAACTGCCTGTTACAGCTTCTGGCGTGCCGGCATTCACCTTGCGACGCAGAGTCCCGCCAGACATATCATATAAAATTGTATCGCCAGACACAGTGAGCGTGAGCGTACTTCCAGGAACACCGAGCAGAGGAGCAGAGACGGCGGTAGCGTTTTTGACATCCTGTTTTATAATCTCGCCTGCAAAGCGAATCGCGGAGTTGATCTCGCTTCGCGCCTCCGCCTGACCGCGACCTTTTGAGAGCATAATAAACGCGTCTGAAACTATCACCATAAGTCCGGACAGCAGAGCAATATAAATCAAAAGTTCCAGCAAGGATATTCCGCGAGTACGCGGAGAATGGGGAAGGTGGAATGTTGAATGTTGAATGTTGAATGGGGAATGGGGAATTGGATTGAATTCCAAAAAAACTGAATCTTTCATTTTAGATTCAATATTCAATATTCTATATTCTATATTCTGTCTTTTGTTTTCCATATTCTATATTCCATATTCTACATTCTGCCCTTTACGGTGCCCAGCTGACTACCACGTCGTTCACTGTTGGGGTGTATGTGCCAGCATCCGTGCAGTTATTTGAGCAGATACGAATCTTATAGCGGAAATATCTTTTATTGTTCCACGCTGTTTGGCACGCCTCCCCTTTTAGCTCAACAGGAGTGCCCGGAGTTGGAGCGTCAAACCAATCCCCTGACGCGCATGTATCGCCTCCGATATATGTCCACGGGCCAGTAGACGCATCAGACGCGGAAAACTGAAACCTAACCTTGCCCTCATTTGAGCCAGGCCCGCCAAGAGTTCCCTTCCACATCACAGAGTTGTACCCTGCCCCGTGGCCCGCGCTTTCAGTTGAATCAAACACAGCAGAGGTAAGGTCTCCCAATACGGGCATACCTCCGCACGTCGGCGGTTTGTACCTATGCGTCTCGCTCATCTTTATACCTAGCCCGTAGATGGTCACCCCAGATGGGGTGAAATTTAAAGTGTAGCCGTATGAACCTCCTGATGTTGGGCTAATCTTGCTGGACGGATCTTTGTATTCAATTTCAAACGGGGTCGGAGTAGATCCAACGTTTGGAAGCGTGTACGCTTTGCTCGTTGCGCCGTCGGAGTCTATTGTAAATGTGACCGTACCGCTTCCAGTATAGACTCCAGAAGTGGTAAACGACATAGACTTCATTGCCGGAGCGGTAACATCGGTAAGGTCATCGCCAATGAAAAGCGTGAATGGGTAATTTTGCGCTGTGGAGACGGAAGAAGCGGAGTCGGCGATAGCGCTCTCTGTACTCTTCACTTTCTGATTTGCTGGCGCGCCATCCGCGCACGTCGGCGGTTTGTACCTATGCGTCTCGCTCATCTTTATACCTAGCCCGTATATGGTCACTCCAGAGGGGGTGAAGTTGAGTGTGTAGCCATATGAGCCACCTGATGTTGGGCTAATCTTGCTGGACGGATCCTTGTATTCAATTTCAAACGGGGTCGGAGTAGACCCAACGTTTGGAAGCGTGTACGCTTTGCTCGTTGCGCCGTCGGAGTCTATGGTGAATGTGACAGTTCCGCTTCCAGTGTAAACTCCTGAAGTGACAAACGACATAGACTTCATTGCAGGAGCAGTAACATCTGTGAGGTCATCGCCAATAAAAAGCGTGAATGGGTAATTTTGCGCTGTGGAGACGGAAGAAGCGGAGTCGGCGACTTGAATTTCTGTCGTACGCATTTGGTCAGTAGCGTATGCAGAAAAAACCGCAACACCGACGCCAATCATCACAAACAATATGCGCGCAAAATGCTTCATATGAAATTATCGCACAGGCATTGATGTGGTGCCACGCGAAGTGCCGAGCGCGTACCCCCACCTCTTGCCGTCGCGATTGTAGAAGAAATTAATAGATGAAACAGTCGCATCTGCAAACTGTGGCAATGACTGGATAGAGCTAATAGCCTCCCCAGCGTCGTACCAATTAGTCGGTAAATCGTAGCCATACTCCTCTGTAGGAAGTTCCTTTTCAGATACAACCT
Organism: Candidatus Yonathbacteria bacterium; assembly: GCA_003489395.1. Classification (GTDB taxonomy): domain Bacteria; phylum Patescibacteriota; class Minisyncoccia; order Phycocordibacterales; family UBA1550; genus UBA1550. Next base: position 7,475 of record DNMN01000029.1, read on the forward strand.
TGTCTCCTTGGATAATCACCTCGTACCCTTTCTTTTTTGAAGTAGAACCGAACACGACCTGCCACATACTGGACTTGCCTTCTAGTGTGACGGCGCCCTGCGATGTCAAAAACACAAGCTTGGCGTCGCTTGACCATGCTTCAGCATTTGCCTTTGCAACATCAAAACTTTCTTTCAAAGTCAGCACTGCGCCTGGAACAACCACCTTGTCCCCCTCGGTCACAGGCACAAGAGGTACAGCATAATTCTCGGTAGATGGGGTGCGTCCTACAGCCCCACTCACGAGTTTAGTATCCGGTATCACCAATGTCTCCTCAACAACCTTTGGCTTCTCAAAAAAAGTCACTGCCTTTTTAAATGTTGGCGATGTGCGCCAAAGGTAAACGCCAAGCGCAGAGCCAGCTATGAGAAGAACGATAACAATGATTTTATTTTTTTGAGTCATTATGGTGTGTATGAATAAGTGGTAATAATTTTTGCTGAAAGAACATTGATGCTCCCTGTTGAAGGCGTCAGCACCACCTTGTTACAGTCCGGCGGAGTGCCAGGGACAACGCTGTTTGAGCACGGCGCAACATCGTTTAAATTCAAATTTGTTTCAGTCCCCGGTGATGAGATAGGGTAAACAAACCTGTAAAGTGTCGGCGTAGAAGCCGCTGTGCTTACCGCGTACGCGCGCGATGTGGCGCTGTTTGCCTGTATGGTGATAGTGCCCGAGAATCCGCCAGACACAAGACCAAACACTTCAATGTACGCGCTCTGCACTGTAGGCGACAGTTCCGGTACATGTACAGTGAAATAGGTTGTCGTTGCAGTAGTTACCTGAAGCGGGTCATTAAAAATGACAGCCATCGTTGTTTTTGCAGGATGATTTTCCGTCGCCGTCGGGAATGTATAATCACCTGTTGATGGGTCAATACTTTCGTTTCCCGCCGCGTCTTTTGAACGCACGCGGTAGTGGTAGGTTGTACCAGAATTTAGATTTGTAAGGGCAGGAGGGGTATGGTTAGTCACCATCGGAGAAGTATCCGTGAGAGCCGTACATTCGCTGGTGCCTGCGCAATCGTATCCACCAGTAAAGGTGCCCGCTGTATCATACTCTATGCGTGTTGTTGATATTTCATCGGATGTATTCCATGTGATTGAAGCGCTGTTTGTCCCAGGAGTTCCCGAAGAAGTGCCTGATATCACCGGTGCTGTGGTATCTATCTTGAAGTCGGTCTCGTTCGGGCTTGAAGTACCATAATATGTCCATGCTGAAACCTCGCTCGTGGTTGTATTTTTTGAACGCACGCGCCAATGCTTAATATTATCGGTAAGACCGCTTACCGTCACTTGCGCATTTGCGAGTGAGGTACAGCTGTTACATCCTCCGCCACTTCCCACAGCCCCATCAACAATACCTATGCCGTCAAAGCTTGTTGGTACATTTTCAACTTCAGCCTGAATGATCATATTGATAGCAATACTCGAAGCCATGTCGGCCTTGAGCACAACACTCGTCGTGCTTGCTGTCCCCGATGCCAAAATCTCAGTTGTGCCGTTTGCTTTATATTGTTTCAGATTTGTAGGATCGCTTGGCATTGTAGAAACAAGCGTAAACGTATTTGCGTTTGAAGTGTACGCGTTTGAAGTCACGACCACATTACCTGTCACAGCGCTAGCAGGCACCGCGGTCACTATTGCCGTATTTGACCAACTCGTAAAGACTGTCGCATCTACGGCAGAAGTAAAGGTTACTTTGTCCGACCCACCAAACGCCACAGGACAGCTCCCAGCTCCAGCCTGACACAAGTGGTTTCCGTTTACAGTTATCGGGTCACTAACACTTGCTGATGTCGGATCCAAACTCGTAATACGCGGAAGGATTCTCAAAGTACTGTAACTGTGAGTCTTGCTGTTACCTCCTGTTCCTTGTGTCATCGCCACAGAGCCTGTGTAGGAGTTGTCGGCAATGGCGGTAGGGACACGCGTTTCAATGGCGGTATTGCTCCATGAGTTCGTCGTTGCTGATGAACCAAGAACGGTTACAGATCCAGAACCAATAGACGAGCCAAACCGAGTACCATTCAAAGTAATCACGCCGTCCGTGTCGCCTGCGTCATACTCGCG
>DNMN01000025.1 GCA_003489395.1 Candidatus Yonathbacteria bacterium
TCGTCGTGCGCCTTGTACTTCTTTGAAATATTCATAAACTTTCCGTACTTTGGGTGCTTTACGAAACGATTTACAAGGACAGTGACAGTCTTCATCATCTTGTCAGACACCACGGTGCCCTGAAGTTGCTTTCGTGTTACGTTGCTTGTCTCAATAGTTTTTTTGTTCTTTGTTTCCATAATAGTAGTGTTATGCGATTACATTAACGCCCGTGCTCTTTCGCAAATTCTCTTCTGTAAGAATGCGAGCGATTTCTTTACGGGCCGTCATTTTCGCCTTCACGTTCTTTTTTGCGGAACCTGCAATGTCAAAACGAAACGCGCGAACAGCCTCCCTCTTTTCTCCTAGGAGTTTTACCAAATCTTCCGCGCTTGTTTTTTTAATTTCTTTCATAAAAGTATTCTATATTAGGCAGTTTCCACACGACGAACAATGCGTGTCTTTACTGGAAGCTTTGCTCCAGCTTTCTTGAGCGCCTTTATCGCAGTCGCTTCATCAACACCATCAACTTCAAAAAGCATACGACCCGGACGAACTTCAAACACGTAGCCCTGAAGCTCCCCTTTTCCTTTACCCATACCTACTTGCGCTCCCTTCTGTGTCCATGGTCTGTCTGGGAAAATACGAATCCACATCTTTCCAACTTTTGTGATTGTGCGAACGATAGCTTTACGTGATGCTTCAATCTGATTTGATTTTACACGCGCCTGTGTTTCAGCCTTGAGTCCGTATGAACCAAAAGCAAGCGTGATACCACGAGTTTCAGGAGCTGCAAGTTTAGCCTCACTCTTGCGAGCGTTCTGCCACTTTCTGTATTTTACTTTTTTAGGAAATAACATAGTAGTATATTAAAAATTCGTAGGCGCTTCTGCAGGAATGAGCTTCTTTTTGCTGTCGGCAAAAATCTGACCTTTGTAAATCCAAACCTTCACACCGATAGCGCCGTAAGGAAGGCGAGCTGTGTTCTTTGCGAAATCAATATCCGCGCGGAATGTCTGAAGAGGAATACCTCCACGACGAATCTGCTCGTAGCGCGCCATTTCCGCGCCACCTAGACGACCCGAAATTGCGACACGCGCGCCCTTTACATCGCGGTTTGCCATCACCTTTTCAATAGTCTGCTTCAAAACCATGCGGAATGGAAGACGCTTTTCAAGCCCTTCGCAAACCATTTCGGCAACAACACCCGCGTTTGACTCAGGTGAGCGCACTTCCTCAACATCAAGTTTGAAGTCTTTTGGAATATCAAGCTTAAGGCGTGTAGCTTCTTTCAAAATGTCATTCTTGAGCTTCACCGAACCCTCTCCGGCGCGACCAATAACCATACCGGGGCGGGCGGTCTTTATGAGAATACGAAATGTTTTTGCGTTGCGTTCAATTTCAATGCCTGCAATGTAGCTCCCGCGAAGGCGTTTGTCCAAAAACTTGCGAATGAGCACATCACCCTTGAGGAATTTTTTGAAATCATCTTTTGCGCCAAACCAACGCGACTTCCAGTCACGGATGATTCCCAAACGATGCGCATATGGATGTACGATGTGTGTCATATTATTTTGTTTTCTTTACTGCTTTCGGCTTTGCAGCAGCTTTTACTTTTGCAAGAGCAACTTTCTTCGACACCTTCGGTGTCTCCGCACTTTTGACTTTTGACTTGTGACTTTTGACTTGTGTGTCTGCACTGGCGATAAGCTCAATCATAATATGGCTTGTGTGCTTGTGAATAGGGTGCGCGGAACCATGTGACTTTGGCATTGAACGCTTGAGAATTGTGCCCTGATCAACACGCACTTCTTTTACAAAAAGGTCTTCAAGCGCGATTCCGTCGTTTTCTTTTGCATTTGCAATTGCCGACATCAAAAGTTTTTTCATTGGGCCGGATGCGCGCTTTGGAAGTACGTCAAGCTCAACAAGCGCGCGGGGAACGGTCTTCCCTTTGATGAGATTTGCCACAAGGCGAACCTTGCGAGGCGCTTGACGATAGCTTCTAAGAATTGCTTTCATATAAATAAATTATTTCTTTGCGGGGGTTTCAGATTTAGCGGCCTTGGCAGCAGTAATTTCTGCTTCTTTCTTCTTCTGCTCAAGCTCCTTCTGCATTTTACCTCCGTGTCTTACGAATTTCTTCGTAGGAGAAAACTCTCCGAGTCTGTGCCCTACCATATCTTCGGTCACGCGGACCTCTAGATGTGTCTTGCCATTGTACACGCCAAAAAGAAAGCCTACCATTTCAGGTGAAATCTGACTTGAGCGAGCCCAAGTCTTTATCATTTCCGCTGTGGAAGCGCTTTTCCCTTCCATTTTCTCAAGTAGTCTTGAGTCAATGAATGGTCCTTTTTTGAGTGATCGTGTCATAGGGTAATTGGCTTTTTTTAAACAAAACAAGCTCGGAGTGAGCTCGTTCTGTATCCTATCAGATTGGGTGGGAATGTCAAATCGGGGTCATTGGACCCCGATACATTTGACAAAAAACAATTGACAATTGACAAATACGGGTTTGCGCGAGGCACTTACCCGTATTTTGAATGTATTTTAGTCAAAAGTCACTGGTCACCTGTCAAACGTTCCTTTTCTTTAGAACTGCCAGAATCTCGTCTTTGGCTTGTCGTAGCAAGCATGTGTGGCCGTATTACAAATTTGCGCATTAAAACAATCGGCGGTAGTGTCGCAATATCCCCCAACCGGTGTGGCGCACCTCCCACTTGCGTTACATATTTGCCCGCCAGCGCATTCAGAATCCGCGGAACAAGAACCGTCCGTATAAACACACATGCTGAGCCCATTACATGATTGTCCAATTCCGCAACTTGAGCCTGCCCCGCATGGACCACTTGGGTCAACGCAAGCGCCTGTAGCTACATTACAGAGCTTCCCGCCAGTACAATCAAGATTACTGGTGCATAATGAGGCAAGTGGAGGCCCTTGGACAAAATAAGTGCTTGAATCCTGTGCTGTTCCTTGAAAATTAATCCAGCCAATAACACTCACCCCTGCAGGGTCGCTATCACCGCTTGGGAGAACCTCCGCGCCTCCCCATGCATAGCCAGAGAATTTGCCATCAGAAGGGTTAATTTTCACACCGTTTGTCCAAGTAGAATCAGAAAGTTTAATCCATCCATCCCAACCTCCTGCATTGCTATTCTGTGCACACTGAGCTGGAACTAGATTGCCTGAAGCATCCTGTGTGCAAGCAGCGAGCGCACGCGCCCAACCAGTAACATTTCCTGACGTATCAGTTTTTGCGATTGCACCACCTGTCAACATGTATGGGTTTGCCGGCGGATTACCGGTTACTGCTCTATCAAAACTTATCCAACCAATTCCTCCTTGGTCTGGATTTGGTGCTGTGTCAATATCCGAGGACCATGCATGGCCCTTAAATTCACCAGTGTCTGGGTCAACAGTTACAGCATAATTCTCAGCACCACACGTCGTGCAGCTGAAACTGATGTAACCAATTGTATCGCTCCATGCATACCCAGTAAGTGGCGTATCTGCTGCCTCTACTTTTGTTGGCGCAACTGTAGTCGGGTTTACAAGATATGCCGTATACCCAAGCCCTAATGCAATAAAAAATGCAAACACATTACGCACAGAGTGAATAGAAAATGTTTTGATGTTCATAAAAGTATTATATCACTTCAAAATTAAACAAGCGAAAATATGTGTGGATAACGCCACTCCTGTAATCAACGAATTAGTTTTATCACTGTGGCAGTAAATTCTGTCTTTCCAGCCATGCTTGTATTGGATGTTGCCTCAATACGATCTCCAACTTTTAATTTTAATTTCTGTATCAATGGCTTATCACCAGGCGCAGATGTTGCCGTGCCATATAAATCTTCTAGCTCAGACGGTGTTGGCGAAAAAGAAGTAGCGTACGTTGTTTCGGNNAAAAAGATAGAAACTAAACAACCCGGAAATAACGACGGATACGAGTACAGAAATGATAATGTCTTTATTCATAATGTGTAAAATGATTAGTTGTTTTTTGCATTGGTGATATATTAATCAGTCAGTACTATTAATTATCATCATACGTTGACAATACTTCGTTTGTTCTGCACGTTACCGTTCGGTCATAGAAATATGAACCACACCAACCCCAGTCTGTTCGCGGGGCCGGGTATGGAACAGCATCTGTGCAGGGACCCTTGTTTTCACTTTTACTGCAAGTATATGCGCTGTTATAGTCACCGTTACATGTGTCGTGGTTAGTAAATCCATTACAATATCTGTAATTATAGCCAGGCGTACCACTATATGTGTCTTCGGTTCGGGTTACATAGTGTGGGGTGAGTGGGATAGGGCCGTTACCAACATAACCGCCACTAGCTTTAATTGTCCCCGACACATTAAGGCCATTAGCATCAATGCGCATACTCTCAACTGGGGTTGAGTAAGTTTTTCTTCTAAAAATAATTGCATCTTCATTACGATTGTCAAAGTAAATAGGAGCAAGACCAGATGTACCAACCCAAAGGTCAAGACCATAGCCGGACGAATAATACCCGAGTGTAAGCGCAGGTTCCAGCAATCCATTATTGACAATCAAACGAAGTGGGTTAGATGCGCCATTTATACCCCCATTGGGGTTCCCACCATTTAAACTCCCAAAGGTAAGCCCGCCTGCTTTCGTTTGTGCAGTTGCACTTGTGTTAATCGGCGCTGAAACGTTTCCAGTTGGTGGTGCTGCTGTCGGCGCTGTCCATGCGTACACATATGAAAGACCGAACGAAAGGACTATAGCCAGGGTGATAACTTTGAAGGCGGAGAAAATCTGTTTTGTCATAAACATAAGTATATCACTCGCAAGCGAAAATAGCTGTGGATAACAAAATCCCGCCGTTCGGAGAACGGCTGGGGCTTTTGTTTATCTTTACTTCGAGCGCTTGGTCATAGCGTCCAAGACGTGAATTTACTAATTCAGCGACGGGTGACGATGAGGTTGTTTGAATACTTCTTTGGTGAACGTGTCTTGCGACCTCCGGTTACCTTTCCGTACTTTGTCTTTGGGCGCTTTGTACCGCGACCTTGGCGTCCTTCACCTCCACCGTATGGGTGGTCAACAGGGTTCTTTGCGCCTCCGCGAACTGTTGGGCGAATACCTAGCCAACGATTGCGTCCTGCCTTACCAATGTTTCTGTGTTTGTATTCCTCGTTTGAAACAGCGCCGATTGATGCCCACACATTTTCGGAAACCTTGCGAATTTCTCCAGAAGGCATTTTCAAATGGCTCTGACCGCGGTCGTTTGCGACTACTTCAGCATAGTTTCCAGCTGAACGAGCAACACGCGCTCCACCGTTTGGCTGAAGCTCAATATTGTACACAAATGTGCCAACAGGGAGTTTGCGCAAGATGGTGCGGTTTCCTGGTTTAAGAGGAGCGTCCTCGGCAACGATAAGCGCATCGCCAACCTTGATTCCCTGAGGAAGAAGATTGTAACGGCGCTCGCCGTCTGCATAGCAAACTACTCCAATAAATCCTGAGCGATTTGGGTCGTACTCAACTGTCTCAACCTTCGCGGGAATATTAATTTTATCAAAACGAAAATCAATCTCGCGGTATGAACGCTTGTGTCCGCCTCCTTTGTGCTGAGTAGTGATGCGACCAAACGCATTGCGTCCTGAGCCACGACTAAAGCCAGTCGTGAGCGACTTCAAAGGCTCGTTTGTCGTAAGCACGCCACGGTACGTTACGTGAGCTGTTTGGCGGTTTGATGGTGTTGTTGGTTTACGCTTTTTCATGATTATAGAATTTCAATCTTATCGCCTTTCTTTAGCGTGACCAACGCCTTGCGAATTCCTGATTTCACGCCCTTTCGGTTGCGAACAAACACGCGAGTGTCAGGAAGATTTACAATGTTTACGCGAGTAGGCTTTACATTGTAAAGAGCCTCAATCGCTTTTGCAATTTCAATCTTGTTTGTGTCCTTTGCAACTTCAAACACGTAAGTGCCTTTTTCAGCAAGAATAGCCGCCTTCTCTGTGATGTGTGGGCGAACGATAGCGTTCACTCGAGAACCAAGAGCGAGAGCTCCCTCCTTTTTTGCTTTGGTCACCTTTGTAACCTTTGCTTCTTTTGTTGTTTTTGTAAAAATAGCCATGATAGTGTGGATTATTTAGCAGTGACGGCAGTTGCTGTTGCAAGCTTGCCTTCAATAAAACTAATAGCTTTCTCTGGGCTCACAATCACGACGTATTTGTGGTTCAAGAGGTCAATTGGGTTCATATTTTCTACCGAGTCAAACTCAACGTTTCCAAGGTTTGCAAAACTCTTTGTAACTGCATCTGATTTCTCGCTTGTTGCAAAGTACGCCGCATTCTTCTTCTTGGTGAGCATCTTTTCAAAGCCCTTCACTCCTGCGAGAGCAGAAAGAATTCCCTTTGCTTCAGCAGTCTTTGGAGCTTTCATAGAAATAGCATCAACAAAAAGAACCTCACCGTTGCGCATCTTTTCTGAAAGCACAGTGTAGAGCGCCTTTGCGCGCACCTTCTTGTTGATCTTCTTTGAATAATCCTTTTCGCTCATTGGGCCGTGTGTAACTCCACCGTGACGCCAAATAGGTGAACGTGATGAACCGTGACGAGCGCGACCAGTACCCTTTTGCGCCCATGGCTTCTTGCCACCGCCGGATACTGCGCTACGGTCCTTTACCTGTGCTGATGATGTACGCGCGTTTGAGCGCATTGATTCAACAACTTGGTGAACCAAATCAGCGTTCCACGAAAGTCCCCACACCTTTTCGTTCAAGGCAATCTTCCCTGCTTCCTTTCCTTTTGTATTGTAAATTTTTGCTTCCATAGTAGTAAAGATTATTTAGAAGTTGCCTTAATCTCAAGGAGTGCTCCTTTAATACCTGGCACACAACCAGATACGAGAATCTTGCCATTAGTAGTGTCAACGCCGAGAACACGCAAACCTTTTACGGTAATACGCTCCCCACCCATGCGTCCTGCCATACGACGACCTTTTGAAATCTTCTGCTGACCTGTTGAGCCAATAGAACCCGCCTCACGCTCGGAGTGCTTCTGTCCGTGTGTGCGCTGACCTCCCTTAAACTTGTGGCGCTTTACCACACCTTGAAAACCCTTTCCTTTTGATGTGCCTGAAACTGTGACCTCGTCACCAATTTCAAAAACTGACGCATCTACAGTGTCGCCCTTTTTCCACGCGCTTGAGTCGTCTACACGAAACTCGCGAATGGTCATAAATAGACCGAGGTCCTTTGTGTGACCCTGAACTGCTTTTGAAATGTTTTTTACAGCGCGAGTGCCGAAGCCCATTTGAATAGCATCGTACCCATCACTTTCTTTTGATTTAACCTGTGTAATAGAAACAGGCCCAACAGAAAGAAGAGTTGCAGCTGTTGCGCGCCCGTCGGAGCCGACGAACGAGAACATATTTTCTTTTTTTCCTAGAATAAATTTCATAACGGTAACCAGCGCATTCTGCGCAGTCGAAAGTCTTAAAGTCCATAAAGTCTTAAAGTCGGATGCGGGTGCATTTACTTTTTAGCCTTTGAACTTCTAACTTGCGAATGCATAGAGTGTTGGATTTTTAATTAACTGAATAAACTTTTTGTCGCACCTACTTTTGACTTTTGACTTTTGACTTTCTAACCTCGGACTTGCGCGAAGCGCTACATCATCTTCACATCAATGTTGACGCCTGATGGGAGCGAAAGGTTGGTGAGAGCCTCTACAACTTTTGCGTTCGGATTCAAGATGTCAATCAACCTCTTGTGAACACGCATTTCAAACTGCTCACGCGCATTCTTGTAAATGAATGCTGAGCGAAGTACGGTGTACTTCTTGATTTCAGTAGGAAGTGGCATTGGCCCAATGACCTCGGCATCGTAACGAAGCGCTGTGTCAACAATCTGCTTTACAGAATTGTCTAGCACTTTGTTTTCATACGCGCGTACGCGGATACGAAGCTTGTGCGTTACTTCTTTGTCTGCAACTTTTTTTGTTACGGACTTTTTTGCAACTGGTTTTTTTGCTGTGGTCATGGTTGATTTTTAATAGAACTAAGAACTGAATATCCTAGCGTGCCTATGCGATAATCTTTGTTACAACTCCCGCGCCTACTGTACGGCCTCCTTCACGAATAGCGAAACGCTGTTCTACTTCAAGAGCTACAGGCACAATGAGCTTTACCTTGAGCTTTACTGTGTCTCCTGGCATAACCATTTCTGTTCCTGCTGGAAGTGTTGC
>DNMN01000015.1 GCA_003489395.1 Candidatus Yonathbacteria bacterium
GTGAAGTTTTTTGAAACCTCAGCGCGCGACGCGGGCATAAACATGAGTCTGCTTGTTGCCGAAGGTGTTCCAAACAGTGTTTCAGTTGACGCAAAAAGAATTACGCAAGTTCTAAACAATCTTTTTTCAAATGCGTTGATATACACATTGAAAGGCGGTACTGTAACAGCNNGACACGACTATTCTTCCAGACAGCGTGGTTGTGGCAGTTACTGACACAGGAGAGGGTATTACACCCGAAAATATTGAGAAACTTTTTAATAAATTCACACAGTTCGCCTCAAGCGCGCGAGATTCTGAGCACAAAGGCACCGGGCTCGGACTCGTGATTGTAAAAGGAATCGTAGAGGCGCATGATGGAGTCGTCAGGGTCGGCTCAAAACTGAAGTCAGGGAGCACCTTTTATTTCACTATTCCTCTTTAGAACCAGTTTGTGGTACAATAAATATCACATATGACAAAAAAAATACTGATTATTGATGACGACAAAATCTTTTCAAAGATTCTTCGTGATGGTTTGGTTGCCGGCGGGAACGGAAAGTACGAAGTCGTGACGGCTTTTGATGGAGAGGAAGGCTTTGAGGTTGCGATGCGCGAGAAACCAGACCTAATAATGCTGGATATGATGATGCCAAAAGTTACGGGTATAGAATTTTTGCGAAAATACCGCAAAGAGGAGTCTGGAAAGAACACGCCGGTTATCGTAGAGACACAGCTCTCTGATTTGGAAAAAATGAGCGAGGGCGTGGAGCTAGGAGTCCGTGGGTACATTATCAAGTCGGATTATTCTCTGGACACGATTTTGCGACAGGTGGAGGATATCCTTAAATAGTTTTTAGTTGATAGGTGTTAGTTTGTAGATGGTTGCACATCTCTTTTCCCTAACAACTACAACCTAAAACTTAAAACCTAATCAAAATGGAAGATTCAAAAACAAAACTATTTAAGGCATTAACAGTATTTACTATGCTTGGCGCAGTGCTTGTTGGAGCGATGGTTATTTCTGAGGTCAAAGGATACCGTTTCATTGGCGGAGGTGTTTCCGCGACAAACACAATTTCCGTTTCTGGAGAAGGTGAAGTATTCGCCGCGCCAGACATCGCAAACATTTCATTTACAGTTCGCGAGGAAGCAAAAAAAGTTTCTGACGCGCAGGATAAGGTGACCGCAAAAGTAAAAACAGCTCTTGCTGGTGTCAGGAAACAAGGTGTTGCTGATAAAGATATAAAAACTCAAAATTACAGCTCGTATCCAAAGTACGAATGGCAAGAAGGAACAGTTTCCTGTTTGGGGTTGAATTGTCCTCCTTATCGNNGATTTGGAGAAAGCGAACGCTATTGTGGACGGACTCGCGACTGCCGGTGTGACGGAAATGCAAGGACCAAACTTTGCTATTGATGACGAGGACGGTTTGAAAGCCGAGGCTAGGAAGATTGCTATAGAAAAAGCGCGCGCAAAGGCAGAGGTGCTCGCTCGCGACCTTGGTGTTACGCTTGTTCGCGTGGTGTCGTTCTCAGAGGGTGGGTACTATCCAATGTATGCTCGCGCGACTTCTGTAAGTATGGAGAAGGGGATGGGAGGTGATTCTTCAATGCCAGAGATTCCACAGGGTGAGGAAAAAATCACATCAAATGTGACAGTGACGTACGAGATTAGGTAGGGGGACATGTGACATTTGACCATTGACGTTTAACAAAAATGGACACACAAGGGGGCGTTGCCTACGGCAACGCCCCCTTGTTGACTTTTTCTGTCCCAAAGAGTATAGTAAATGAAAGCCCTGCGGGGCTGTTTTTTAAACAAGAACTAACAACATCATGCAATTTATTGAATACATCAAGGAGTCTAAAGGAGAGCTAGCGCACGTTACCTGGCCAACGCGCAAACAAGCGATTGCTTTTACCGTGCTTGTTATAGTTCTTTCGGTTTTGACATCTCTTTATCTTGGAGCATTTGACACATTGTTCACAACCATTATTAAAAAGTTTTTCGTTCGCTAATTTTTTAATTTTAAATCTATGGCAAAACAAGAAACAACAGGTGAGCGAAATTGGTACGCAATCCACACCTATGTGGGTTACGAAAATGCTGTGCTCCGCAATTTGAAACAACGCATTGAATCCCTCGGCATGGAGGACAAGATTTTTAACGTGCTTGTTCCAATGGAAAAGAAAATCAAAGTAAAGGGAGCAAAGCGTGTGGAGGTGGAGGAAAAGATTTACCCAGGGTACATTCTTGTGGATATGATTGTTACCGACGATTCATGGTATGTGGTGCGAAATACTCCTCGCGTGACTGGGTTCGTTGGCGCTGGGGTAACACCAGTTCCTCTAGCAAAGCACGAAGCAGACGCGCTCTTTGCTCGTATGGCAGAGTCCACACCAAAGCACAATGTTGACCTAGTAGTTGGAGATCAAGTTACTATTGTAGACGGTCCGTTCAAGGATCTTGAAGGCAAGGTTGCCGAGGTTGACAGTGAGCGTGGACGCGCAAAAGTTCTCGTTTCAATGTTTGGTCGCGAAACGCCTGTGGAGCTAGATTTCCTTCAGATTCATAAAATCTA
>DNMN01000016.1 GCA_003489395.1 Candidatus Yonathbacteria bacterium
TCACTTTTTTATTTAGCAAATCTTGGCAGTGAGATAAATAGAATTTTTACTCTGAAAGAAAAAGGGCTTATGAAGGAGTCAGATGAGGCGCTTGCTCGCGCGACTGCTATAATTGAGATACTTGAAAAACATCCAGATATTAAAGGTAGAACTCAAGAGATTGAGATGCTTGCGAGCTATCTCGGTCAATCAATAAATCAAGAGAGGATAGATCTTTCAAAAAAGGAATGGCAGGCGTATTTTACTCCATACGCAACAAGATTGTTTTCTATAAACCAATAACTGATTTGCTGGTGTTGGTTTTAGTGAAATTTTGATAGTGAGTGTGTTATAATTCGTTTATGTCTGTCGCATTACTTGATGTCATCAACAGTCTCTCGTTTGCTTCCTGGGGAGTTGTGATCGGAAGTCTTTTTACGGCGTTGCTTTCTGGGGTTGTTTATTGGCAGGATTTTACAAAAAGAAGCAGTAAATTCTTTTTTCTATTTGGGCTTATCAACCTCGTGTGGGGTCTTGTTTACGCGTATTTTGAAGGCTCACTTGCAACCTCTGGAGTGCATGCGGAGATAACTCTGCTCTATGCCACGGCAGCCGTCGTACCGCCATTTTTATTCTTGTTTCTGTATGTGTTTTCTGTTGAGGATAGCCAGCTTTCCAAATGGAAATTATTGGCATTCTTTTCACCATATTTCGCAATAGTCGGGTTACTTGTTTTCTACCCTGGGTTTATTGTCAGCTACCAGGAGTCCTACGGTGAGACACTTGGTAAAATGGTCTTCGGCAAAGGCTTCTTGCTATACGCATTTTATATACTCGCGTTTATTTTCGTTGGGGTTGGGCTACTTGTAAAAAAATATCGCGAGAGCGCGGGAATTTTTAAAACTGCGATTCGGGAATTGCTGATTGCTGTGGGTGTCGCTTCTGTGACTGCGGTGCTGATGTCGCTCTTTTCGCCTATATTCGCGTCTGGCGGGCACGACTTGTTTTGGATTGGGCATCTTGCTGTNNTTGGTTGCGAGCGTGAAGCGTGAAATACAGTCCAAAGAGAGAATTGTGCGTTTGTCGCAGGATCTTGATTTAATATCAAAGCGTTTGAAGGTGCTTGATAAGAAAAAATCTGAGTTTTTGTCTATTGCGTCGCATCACCTGCGTGACCCGCTTACCGCTATAAAGGGTTACGCGTCTATGCTTTCTGAAGGCTCCTTTGGTGACCTCTCGCGACCAGTGCTAGAAGCTATTGAAAAGATTTTTGTTTCAAGCGGTCACCTCGTAACAATGATTTCCGATTTTATGGACATTTCACGCATTGAAAGCGGGGATATGAATTACAACTTTAAGGATGTGGACATGAAAAAACTCTTTCTTATCCTTGCGGACGAGATGAAGCAAAGCGCCGAGCATTCGCATCTAGTATTTACCGCGACAGTGGATGAAGGGCCGTCTGAAGACGAGGAGTACGTAACAGTTGGCGACGAGGGTAAGTTGCGACAGGTTGTTTCTAATCTAATTGATAACTCTATAAAATATACTCCTCACGGAGAAATCTCCATGTTGCTTTACAAGAGCCCAGACAAGAAAAAAATTATTTTTAGCCTGTCGGACACGGGTATCGGTATGAGCGAGCTTACTAAAGAAAAGATTTTCAAAAAGTTTAGTCGCGCCGAGGGTGTGAGCAAAGTGTACACAGAGGGAACAGGGCTAGGTCTCTACGTGGCAAAGGAAATCGTGAAAAAGCACGAAGGGCGTATCTGGGCGGAGTCTAAAGGCGAAGGTCATGGGTCGTCTTTTTACGTGGAGCTGGAGGCGAAGAGGTAGCATAGTTGACTATAATGTGATATAATATTCATTATGAAAAAGGTTAATTTCAAAAATATAATTTGGAAAGAAGAAAAACACTACGTGGCTCAATGTCTAAATATTGATGTCGCGACTTTTGGCGCTACAAAAAAAGAAGCCCTCTCTAATTTGACTGAAGCACTTGAACTCTATTTTGAAGGAGAGTCATCGCAATTTGGAAAGAATGTTCGTAAAATAGAACGTTCAGAAATCGTCACTCTCCCGTTTAGGTATGCCTAAACTCCACTCATCTCGATATATTGTTTCAATATTGGAACGATTTGGTTTTGTGCTTGTTTCGCAAAAAGGTAGTCATGGAAAATTTAAAATGCGCGCTGGTAGAGTGACTAAAATTGTCATAGTGCCACTAGCAAAGCGAGAAATTCCTTATGGGACATTCAGGTCTATCGTGCGTCAATCCGGACTTTCCGAGGAGGAATTTAATATATAAGCTCCTTTGAATTCGGCTGTTTCCTTGGTAGTATATGGAGATGCAGAAAACGCTACTTTCAGGTGTAAAGCCGACAGGGGAGGCTCATATTGGCAACTACTTTGGCGCAATGCGTCAGTTTGTGGATAGGCAGGACGATTATCGTCAGTATATTTTTATTGCGAACTACCACGCGCTCACAAGTGTTTCTGACAAAGCGCTTCTTCAAAAGCTCACTCTTGAGCTCGCGGTGGATTACCTAGCTATTGGCGTAGACCCAAAAAAGACGACGCTCTTTTTGCAGTCAGATGTGCCCGAAGTGACAGAGCTTGCTTGGATATTCAATACTCTCACGACTATGCCGTATCTTTCCCGCGCGCACGCTTTCAAAGATGCGGAGGCAAAAAATCACGAGGTGAATGTTGGACTCTTTGACTACCCGATTCTTATGGCTGCGGATATTTTGATGTACGGCGCGGATGTGGTGCCTGTGGGTCTAGACCAGAAACAACATATTGAAATCGCGCGCGACACCGCGCAAAAGTTCAATCGTATTTTCGGCGAGACGTTCAAGGTGCCTGAACCTATGATTTTAGAGGAAGTGAAAACAGTTCCTGGTACTGATGGTAGGAAAATGAGCAAGAGCTATGGAAACGTAATCGGGCTTTTTGCGTCTGATGAGGAGATAAAAAAAGCGGTAATGAGTATACCGACGGACTCAAAGGGTGTGGAGGAGCCAAAGGCCCCAGGCGAGTGCAAAGTGTTTGCAATTCACGAGCTTTTTCCAGGAGACGAGCTGGAGGCGCTTCGTACAAGATATGTCGCAGGCGGTATCGGCTACAAGGAGTCAAAGGAAAAGCTCTCAGAAAAAATTATCGCGTTTGTATCACCAATGCGCGCGCGTCGAGAGGAGATAGCAAAGAACCCAGAAGCTGTTTTGAAAATTTTGCGAGAGGGTGGGGAAGTAGCACGCGCTCACGCAAAAATGACAATGAACGACGTACGCGAAAAGGTGGGATTAATTTTGAAATAATATGGGAATAATTGATAGAATTGAAAATTTGATAAAACCAGAGGATAAAAGGTTTGAGGTTAAAATGCGTGCGCAATACGATATTATTCAAATGTCAGGAGGTGACGACATAGCTGGGACGTGGATTGACGCGAACGGAAAGAGATTTGACGAATTACTTGAAGATTCACAATATAATTTTTACAATCTACTTTTGGACGAAAAAACATATAACGATACTTTGCAAAAAATAAAAGATAAACTTTACCACTAAAAATCATGGAACGAACATACATCAAGGATTTAAAAAATCACATCGGGAAAGAAGTCACTGTAAAGGGGTGGGTGGATGTTCGTCGCGACCAAGGGAAGATGGTATTCCTTGACCTACGTGATATAAGTGGAAAGGTCCAGGCGGTTGTGCTCCCTAGTCATGCCGAAGCTCTTGAGGTTGCAGAGCGTGTCCGCCCAGAGTGGGTTGTTAGTGTTTCAGCTCAAGTAAACAAGCGCCCTGAACGCAATATTAAAGCCGAGGTTCTTAATGGTGACATTGAGCTTGAAGTATTGAATATTGAAGTACTAAACGAAGCAGAGACACCTGTGTTTGATGTTTCCTCAGACGGGCGCGAGATTGGTGAAGAAACACGCTTGAAGTATCGCTACCTCGACCTCCGTCGTCCACGCCTTCAGCGAAATATGCGACTTCGTCATGAAATTGCGCTTCATATTCGCAACTTTCTCTCCAAGCACGGTTTTATTGAAATAGAAACTCCTATTCTAACAAAATCCACGCCAGAGGGTTCGCGTGACTACATCGTCCCATCGCGTATTGAACAAGGGAAATTTTACGCGCTTCCACAGTCACCCCAGCAATACAAGCAACTTTTGATGGTTGCGGGAACGGAGCGATATTTTCAAATTGCGCGCTGTATGCGTGACGAAGATACGCGCGGTGATCGTCAGCCAGAGTTTACTCAGCTTGATATGGAACTTTCCTTTGCGAAGAAGGAAGATATTATGAAACTCAATGAAGAGCTTTTGATTGAGCTTGTGCAGAAACTCGTCCCTGAAAAAAGAATTCAGTCAATTCCATTTCCACGCATCACCTACAAAGAGGCTATGGAAAAATATGGCAATGATAAGCCTGATATGCGCGAAGACAAAAATGACCCAAATCTTTTGGCATTTTGTTGGGTGATTGACTTCCCATTTTTTGAGAAAGATAAAAATGGTGGCTGGACCTTCACACATAATCCATTTTCTGCGCCGATGACAGAACATATGGAGAATCTAATGAAGAAAGAAAATATAGGCGATATTTTGGCGACGCAGTACGATGTCGCGCTAAATGGATTTGAAATTGGCGGAGGAAGTATTCGCAACCACAAGCCGGAGGCCCTTGTGAAGGTTCTTGAAATTATGGGACACAGCGAGGATAGTATCCGCGCAAACTTTGGACATATGCTGGATGCATTTTCCTATGGCGCGCCACCACACGGCGGTATTGCGTGGGGACTCGACAGACTTCTCGCAGTTCTCACCAACGAGCCAAACATTCGTGAGGTAATCGCATTTCCAAAGACTGGTGAAGGTCGCGATTTGATGATGGAAGCACCATCGGAGGTGAGCGCAGAACAGCTTCAGGAATTAGGGATTGCGGTTTCAAAGAAAAGGTAGTGTTTAAATTGATATGGCTACCGACTACCAAATTAAAACCGATATATTTGAGGGGCCACTCGAGCTCCTGCTTGACCTTGTGGAGAAGCGGAAGCTTTTTATTAATGAGATTTCGCTTGCGCAGGTGGCGGATGACTATATTGCGCACCTGAAGCAGTTTGAAAAAATGCCAGTGGATTTTGTTTCCAACTTTCTCATCGTTGCGTCCACTCTCATTCTCATAAAATCTAAATCACTTTTGCCGACACTTTCCCTTACAGAGGAGGAAACGCATGACATTGATGAGCTGGAGCGACGCCTGAAGGAGTACCAGAAAATTCGCGAGCTTTCCGTACACGTGAAGCAAATGTTTGGAGAGAATGTTTCTTTTTCAAAAGGTCAACCGCGGGAGAGGGAAGCGGTGTTTACTCCAAGTGAGGAAATTTCCACACAAAGTATTTTCTCCGCGATGCGAGATGTGATACTGCATTTTCCTAAAAAAATTGCACTCCCGAAAGTTGTTGTAAAAAAAGTCATCTCGCTTGAGGAGATGATGGATAGGCTCACGACACGCATTACCGGGAGCCTGAAAATGAGCTTTCGCGATTTCGCTGGGGTAGGAACTGCAGAGAAGGTGAATATTATCGTGAGCTTCCTAGCAATGCTTGAGCTTGTAAAACAGGGGATGATAGCAGTGACGCAGGGCGAACACGGAGATGATATTGAAATTGAAACAAATACACTAGAAACTCCAAATTATGGGGCTAAATAGCAGTAACAATACTGCTATACACGTATAATATANNAGTATATTATACGTGTATAGCGGAAGAAAACTGATAGGTATGATACACTGCACAGATGGAACTTTCGCAAAAAATTGAGGCGTTGTTGTTTTTCAAAGGAGAGCCTGTAACAGCAGGCTTTTTGGCGAAAACACTTGGCGTTTCGGAGGATGAAGTTCGCGCTGGGCTTGTTGGCCTTGAGCAGTCTCTTTCTGGGCGCGGAATCATATTGATGCAAAATGGCGAGGAGTACATGCTCGCTTCTTCGCCAGAAATGGGCCAGACTATTGAGGGACTTCTGAAGGAGGAGCTTGGAAAAGAGCTCGGCAAGGCAGGACTAGAAACTCTTGCGACAGTGCTGTACAGAGGACCGATTTCCAGAAGCGAAATAAACTATCTTCGTGGAGTAAATTCAAATTATATTTTGCGCGCGCTTCTCGTGCGAGGGCTCATTGAAAAAGTTGATCAAGGAGGACGAAGCACAGTGTATCAGCCAACATTTGAGCTTTTGTCATATATTGGAGTAAGCAAGGTTTCTGATTTGCCTGGATTTGATGAGGCACAGAAAGCTGTTGAGGAATTTAAGCAGGCTGAAAAAGAAAATGAACACGAAGAAGGATAGAGAAAAAATCATAACTAGGAGGGCGCACTCTCTCCTAGTAGTGCTCGGTGGTGGAGCAGGCCTCGCAATAGCAATGCAGGGGCTTCTTTCATTTGCATTGCCAGCGCAGACAGAAACAAGCGTGAACAATGCTGGTGATGCAAGGGAGGAAATCCGCACCGCAAAAATTGCGAATCCATTTGATGGTATTTCATTAGAGGCGCGCGCGGGATATGTGCTTGAATTAAAAACGGGTGTGGTGCTTTTTGCAAAAAATGAAAATGAAAAACTTCCGCTTGCGTCTGTGACAAAACTAATGACAGCGTTTGTGGCGCGCGAGCATTTGTCCGAGAGTGCCGTGCTCACACTTACAAAAGACGACCTCTCTGCCGAGGGTGACTCGGGACTTCGCCCTGGTGAAAGGTGGCGACTTGGCGACATATTGAACGCAATGTTGCTTGTTTCCTCTAACGATGCGGCGCACGCGGTGGCTCTATTTGTGGGCTCAAACGGAGTGTCAGATCGGAATGCAAGCACAGACATCGCGCGCGCTAACTTTGTGCAAATGATGAATGAAAAGGCCGTTCTGCTTGGGCTCGAACAAATGCAATTTTTTAATGA
Source organism: Candidatus Yonathbacteria bacterium (assembly GCA_003489395.1). Classification (GTDB taxonomy): domain Bacteria; phylum Patescibacteriota; class Minisyncoccia; order Phycocordibacterales; family UBA1550; genus UBA1550. The sequence goes on from DNMN01000016.1 coordinate 6,942, forward strand.
GTCCGGACTTGATGTTTCTGCGCCACAGAGTGGTCAGCTTGCGCAGGTAAGCATACTTCCGCAAGGAGGAGGGTACGGCTCTGCGCGCAACGTCGCTCTTCTTTTTGCCGAGCTGTGGAAAAAATATCCAGAGACAATAGAAATAACCGCGCACAAGGACGCGCGAATTTATTCTCAGGATGAAATCGCGCATATTTTGCCGAATACAAATGAAATTGTCGGGCAAATCCCAGGGCTAGTGGCATCAAAGACGGGATATACAAATATCTCCGGCGGAAATCTCGCTGTTATTTTTGACAGGGGAATTGGCGACCCTATCGTAGCGGTAGTCCTCGGCTCTAGCTACAAAGGGCGTTTTGACGATATGCAGAAGCTTGTGGAAGCAACAAGAAAGTGACCTCACATAGTTCACATAGGCGAGGCCTATGTGAACTAATACGTGAAGTTGGCGTTTGCGCGCGATTTCTATATACTAGATAGATATTATGCCAATTGATGTTGTTAAAATTTTTCTTGCCACCACCACAGCGTTTTTTGTTGGTATTGCCATAACTCCTTTTTTGACCTCGTTTCTCTACCGCCACAAGATGTGGAAAAAAACCAGCGTCCGTTTAACGATGGACGGGAAAGAAGCAACTATTTCAGGCAAGCTTCACAACGACGAGGAGAGGAAAACGCCACGTATGGGTGGGGTAGTGGTGTGGGGGTCAGTCTCTATAACAATATTTATTTTTTTTATACTAGCGTCAGTTTTTCCAGAGACTATTTTTTCAAAACTTTCGTTTCTTTCTCGCGAGCAAACATGGCTTCCACTTTTCGCGCTCGTGGCTGGAGGACTCTTTGGTCTTATTGATGATTACCTCGTTTGTCGCGAGACAGGCACAGCCACAGGTGGCGGGCTAGCTCTGAGGGCGCGACTCGCATTTGTTTTTATACTTGCTCTGGCGGGCGCGTGGTGGTTTTACGCAAAACTAGGAATGGATAGTGTTCACATACCATTCGGTGGCGATGTGCATCTTGGGCTATGGTTCATTCCACTCTTTATTATTTTTATGATTGGTATTTATTCGGGCGGAATTATAGACGGCATAGACGGTCTTTCTGGCGGAGTGTTTGCGTCAATTTTTACCGCATACGCAGTTATCGCATTTGCGCAGGGGCAAATAGATCTCGCTGTTTTCTCTAGTGTGGTTGTTGGGGGGCTCCTCGCATTTCTTTGGTTCAATATTCCTCCCGCGCGTTTTTTTAATTCAGAAACGGGAACTATGGCGCTCACAACATCGCTTACGGTTGTCGCCTTTTTAACAAAGGCAGTGCTGGTGCTTCCTATTATCGCGTTTCTCCTTATTGCTACGAGCGCTTCATCTCTGATACAAATTCTTTCCAAACGGTATCGCAACGGGCAAAAAGTATTCTTAGTCGCTCCGCTCCATAACCACTTTCAAGCTCTCGGTTGGCCACCATACAAAGTGGTGATGAGGTACTGGGTCATCTCTGTTGTGCTCGCGCTCCTCGGAACAATAATCGCGCTCGTTGGATAAGATATGATGAGGAAATTTCAATCAATAGATAAAATATTTCTTGGTATCACCGCTCTTCTTGCACTAGTAGGGCTTTTTGTTTTCACTTCTGCGTCGTTTGGACTTTTTGCGAGAAAGGGATTTTCATTGAAGGATCTTTTGTTTGATCAAGTTATTATGGGGCTTCTTCTTGGAATTATTATTGCCGCATTTGTAGCGTTTAAATTTAATTTAAAATTCTTGCAGACAAACGCGCTCTATATTTTTATTGGTTCAATAATTGTCACACTTTTAGTTTTTATTCCCGGTGTCGGGCTAGAGCACGGCGGTGCTCATAGATGGATTGATCTTCGGGTTATTACATTTCAGCCATCCGAGTTTCTAAAGCTTGGCGCTGTTATATACTTTGCGGCCCTTTTGCCGATTCTCAAAGAGCGCATTCGTACTCTAAAGACAGCCTTGATAGTCACAGGTGGAATACTGCTTTTCCCGGCTATCGTATTGCTCGCAGAACCCGACACAGGCACATTTGCTGTGATTTTTGCCGCTGTTATAGCGATGTTGCTTTCTGCTGGAATGAGACTGCGACACTTTGCGCTTATTGTGCTAATCAGCATTCTCGCAGTCGGTGTACTTGCTCTTGCTCGTCCGTATGTTGGTGAGCGTATCCTCACATACCTAGACCCATCGCACGACCCGCAAGGCGCGAGCTATCAGATTCAAAAATCTCTTCTCGCAATCGGTTCCGGCGGAATTACAGGTCGTGGTTTTGGACAAAGTCTTCAAAAATTTGGTTCACTTCCTGAGCCAACAGGTGACTCTATCTTTGCCGTAGTTGGAGAGGAATTTGGGTTCATTGGCGGGTTCGTAATCATAATTTTATTCCTTTTGTTTGGGGTTCGTGGTATACAAATAGCCAGGCGGGCTCCAAATATGTTTGAGTCGCTTTTGGCTGTTGGAATTGTTATACTGATAGTATCGCAGTCATTTGCGAATATCGCGGCTATGCTCGGGCTAATACCGCTTACGGGCGTTCCGCTTGTATTTGTGAGCCACGGTGGCTCCGCGATACTATTTGCCTTCCTTGAGGTCGGCATTCTTTTGAATATTTCTAAGAGAAATTAAGGAGAGAATCGACTGTAATTTCCTTACCCAGTTAAATGATTTCAAATTGGTGCTTTATCACTGTGGTGTGGTAAAATGAGCATAAGATAAGAATTCCTTATATATTTTGTAGAGAATTTGAAATCACAATTTGAGGACGTCCTCAAATTGTATTTAACCGGGTGAAGATTTTAATAGTCGTTTCACTCCTTAAAAATCAATCATGAAAATCGTATTTACCGGCGGAGGCACAGGAGGACATTTTTATCCTATTATTGCTGTCGCCCAAAAACTGAACCAACTTCTTGTTCGCGAAAAAATCGCGAATGCAGAGATGTATTATTTGTCCACCGAGCCATACAACGAGCGTATGCTTTTTGACAATAATATCAAATTCAAAGCAGTCACCGCTGGCAAAAGACGCACATATTTTTCCGTACAAAATTTTTTTGATTTTTTTAAAACTGGCTGGGGAGTGATGAAATCAATTTTTCAAATATTTGCGTTGTATCCCGATGTTGTATTCAGCAAGGGCGGATTTGCAAGCTTCCCAACATTGTTTGCAGCAAAACTTTTTCGCATTCCCGTTATCATCCACGAATCCGACAGCGCTCCAGGCCGCGTAAATGCATGGGCTGGGAAGTTTGCGCAAAAAATAGCGCTCTCGTACGCCGACGCTGCGCAGTTTTTTCCGTCTGGACGCACAGCACTCACAGGAAACCCTATTCGCGAGGAGGTGCTCCGTCCGTCTGGAAGGGACGCGTTCAAGGAGCTAGGGCTTGACCCAAAAATTCCAGTACTTCTAGTTCTTGGCGGTTCACAAGGCGCGCGCGCTATCAATGCGCAAATGGAGACTCTTGCTCCTAAGCTCGTAGAAAAATATCAGGTCATCCACCAAGCCGGAGAGGCAAATATGGCTGAAGTAGAGACCACTGTAAAAGGACTCTTGGGAGGAAACCCAAATGCTTCGCGCTATCATATTTATGGTTATATGGATTCTGAAACGATGAAGCTTTCTGCGGAAATGGCAACGGCTGTTGTTTCGCGCGCCGGTTCGGCAATTTTTGAAATTGCCGCATGGGGAATTCCTGCGGTGCTTATCCCTATTACAGAATCAAATGCAGACCACCAGCGAAAGAACGCGTTTGCATACGCGCGAGCCGGTGGAGCTGTGGTTATAGAGGAGGCAAATCTCGGTCCGAATATTTTGTTGTCTGAAATAGAAAACTTGATGCAGGATCCAAGCAAGAGGGCAACGATGATATCCTCTGCGAATGAGTTTGCGCGCACAGACGCCGCGGAAAAAATCGCGGAGCAAATTGTAGCAGTGCTTATGAGGCACAAAGGAATAAAGTAAATATGACAAAAGTAATTACACGATTTGCGCCATCGCCAACAGGTGTGCTCCATATTGGGTCAGTACGCACCGCGCTTTATTCGTGGTTGTATGCTAGACAAAATAACGGCAAGTTCATTTTGCGAATAGAGGACACGGACAAGGAACGCTCAAAAAAAGAGTTTGAGGATAATATTATTGATGGACTAAACTGGCTTGGACTCAAGCACGATGAATTTTTTCGCCAGTCAGATCGCTCCGTTTTTTACAAGGA
>DNMN01000024.1 GCA_003489395.1 Candidatus Yonathbacteria bacterium
GTGTTCATCTCTAAAGAAAAAATACCAACGGGAATATTGTGATGAATCGCGGCCTGTCGCGCGATATCCAAAGCGAGCGTCGTTTTACCCATAGATGGACGCGCTGCTAGAATAATTAGGTCGGACTTTTGGAAACCGGACAGCAACTCGTCCAAAGCAGGAAAGCCAGACGGAACTCCGCGAAGCTCGCTTCCAGACTTGTGCATTTTGTCCAAACGCTCCCACGCCTCCTCCAGAGTGTCCTTAAGTCCAACAAACTTTTTGCTCACGCTTGAGTTTGTCACCGAATATATTTTCTTTTCCGCTTCGTCTAGCACGCTCTCTATAGCTTCTGCCTCGTTGTAGCCAAGCTCCGAAATATGCGCGGCGGCATCTATGAGCGCGCGCAAAATATATTTGCGTTGAATTATTTCCGCATAATGTTTCGCGTTTGTAGAAGAAGGCACCGCGTCCACAAGTTCCGCAAGATAGCTTCCACCGCCTATTGCGTCAAATTTTCCGCGTTCCTTTAGGCGCGTAGAAACAGAAAGAAGGTCAATGGGCTCGTGCCTTGTGTGGAGCTCAAGCATCGCGTCAAAAAGCATACGATGCTTGTCCACATAAAAGGTCTCGCGTGTGACCATGTCTGCCACGTCGTACATTCCGTCTGGGCGGAGCATGAGCGACCCGAGAAGAGCCTTCTCAGTTTCTATATTTTGAGGCGGGATACGAAGCTCGTGAGTCTTGAATTGTCGGGTTGTAATAGTGGTTTTGCTTGTCATTGAGCCATTGTATCACAGGAGAAAAATCCTCAAAATGGAAGTCGTGGAAAAGGCGGGGGATAAGAGGTGGATACAAAATTAGACCACAAAACTAATGTTTAGCTGTTTAATTTTGAGATTTTGGGGCCCTTATCGGTGTCTTCAATGTTCCAACCAAGAGAATTAATTTCGTCCCTGATTTTGTCAGATTTTGCCCAATCTTTGTTTTCGCGCGCTTCTTCGCGTGATTTAGCAAGCGCTTTGATGTGGGTTGGTATAGTTTCCTTTTTGCGCGTCGCAAGCCCAAACCCAAACACACGGTCAAAGTCCAAGAGCGTCGCGGTTTTGTCTGTAGGCGAGATAGATGCGTCTTTTGCAACCTCCCACGCAAGAGCGAGAGCGCGTGGCGTATCCAAATCCTGTGTTACAAAATCTCGGAAACGCTCTTGATAATCCTTGTTTACAGAACCAACTTCCTCACCAATATGCTCTGAAAGTTTTCTTAGAGCATTTTGCGCGCCTTCCAGCGCTTCAAATGTAAAATTAAGTTTTGAACGATAGTGAGCCCCGATCACAAAGTATCTAAAAGCAAGAGGCGAAAAACCGCTTTCTGTTATTGTCTTTAGCGTCGTGTGGTTACCTAGAGACTTGGACATTTTTTGACCGTCAACCATCACAAACTCATTATGAAGCCAAATTTTCACAAATGGTTTTCCATTGAATGCTTCTGACTGCGCTATTTCATTTGTGTGATGAGGAAAAATAAGATCTACTCCACCGGTGTGAATGTCTATAGTTTCGCCTAAGGTATCGCGCGCCATTTCGGAGCACTCTATATGCCAACCGGGGCGACCACGGCCAAACGAGGCGTCGTAGGCGTTGCCATAGTCATCGGAAGTTTCAAATTTCCAGAGCGCAAAATCTCGCGGGGATTTTTTGTCCAGCGCGCCCTCTACGCGCGATTCTGTCTCGGCGTCCATGTCCAGATGCGCGAGAGCGCCGTAATTTTTTGCCTTTGCGACTTCAAAATAAATACCATCGGACGCTTTGTACGCAAACCTTTCACGCAAAAGTTTTTCTATCATCACGACCATCCCGCCAATGTGATCTGTGGCACGAGGCATTTTATGTGGAGTGAGAACATTCAATGATTTAAGGTCGGCAAAAAGAAAATTTTCATACTCAAGTCCTAGCGCGTGGATAGAGACACCTTGTTCATTTGCGCGCGCAATCATCTTGTCATCAATGTCGGTGATGTTCATCGTCTGGATAACACTATGTCCAGTATATTCAAGAGTACGACGAAGCGTATCGTTTACAATAAATGAACGCAGATTACCAATGTGCGCGAAACCATACACAGTAGGTCCGCAGTTATACATCCGCACCTCTCGGTCGTTAATAGGCTCCAATTTTTCAATAGAGCGCGTGAGAGTGTTAAATAATTTAAGGTCGTGGTTCATGTTTAATGTCTGATTAAAATGCCAAAATTTCTTGCGAAAATTATGAAGTGAGAGGAGGCATATCGAGGTACGTCGACGAACACTGAATAATTTGCAGCAGAAATTTTGGCATTTTGGCAGACAAGCAGTTCTCTTTTCATACTATTGCGGTTAAACATGGATCACGACCTCAGAACCATTTGCGAATCTTAAAGAAAATGATAAGGGTAACACCTGCTATGATCATAGTGCCCACTAAATACGCAAAATCATGAGCATATCCTACAAAGGGCGTGTCTGTCGTATTCATCGCAAAAATACCCGCAACAAACGAAAGTGGGAGAAAGATAAATGACATTACGGTCAACATTTTCATAATGTCGTTAGTCTTTGTGGTCAAAAGCGAATCATTCGTATCGCGGAGCTCAAGCACGGTCTCGCGATGTCCGTCTAGAATAGAAGAGATTTTATAAAACTCGCCNNATTTGCTTAAAATTCAAAAGGTCGCGGTTGAGGTGCGAGATAGAGCCCACCATCTCGCGCTCATTGCCACTAAAAATCTTTGATTGTATTTCACCGAAATCCTGATTTATGTGATCAAGCTCAGTGTCCATCAATTTGTAGAGGTCNNATTGAATTTACCTCAAACACTTTTGAGAATTCATGAAGTTGGTCTACGAGGTCGTAGTGCGCGGTAATAATAAACTTTTTACCGATAATAAAATCAATTTCTTGGTCCTCTCCTCCATCGTGTTTGTGAGAGATGGTAGGGAAGTGCAATATGAGGTAAATAAAGTTGTGATATAGGTCTACTTTTGGACGAAGCGTCGGCCCCAAAAGCTCATCAGCAACAAGAGGGTGAATATCAAACTCCTCCATCAGCGTGCGAACTTCTTCTTGCGTTGGTGACTGCACATCAACCCAAACGAGGTCCTTGTAAGTGTATCTAGAAATCATTCTGGATATTATACCATTTCAACATTTACGAATCAACAGGTTCGCATCCTGGATGCTATTCAATATTAAATAGCGACACGACCTCCCTATATTCGTATATTATCCCTATGCACGTATAATATACTATAGTGGGACAAACAAA
>DNMN01000037.1 GCA_003489395.1 Candidatus Yonathbacteria bacterium
TTTTCAAAGGTGGTTTCAAGACGCCGTATTGAAAAGGAAGCGGAAGATATGGTGGAAAAGCTCCACGGCATTCTCCCTCGGCAACTTTTTAACGTGAAGATTCAAGGATGCGGGCTAGGGCGAATAATTTCTTCACGNNGTGACGGGATATTTGTACGGCGGTGATATTTCGCGCAAGAAAAAACTTTGGGAGAAACAGAAAAAAGGAAAAAAGAAACTTCAAGCGCAAGGAACTGTGGACATTCCACACGAGGTATTTTTGAAGATGGTTAGAGGTGGAAGCGAAAACTAGTTGCATAATAAGCTCACGGTCGTGAGCTTATTATGCAACTAGTTTTTCAAAAAAAAGATACGAACGAGAAGGTTAGTTAGAAAGAGATGGTGCAGCGTATAGAAGCACCATGCTTACAATAACGAGGAGAGCGACAACTACTCCAAACGTATTCCAGTATCTCTTGTATTTTTTATCGAACATCATAACGGGGTGTAAAATTAACTATTATTCTCGTATACTATACTAGAAGTGATTCCATTTCAAGGTCGTCAAAAATTAAGGAAAATTCTATATTCCAAGGTGACTCTTTTAGTCCTCGCCGTCTTGGTGTTTTTTGTTGGGAGAGGGGCGTGGAATACCCATCAGAAGGCTCAAATTGCGCGTTCTGAGCGGAATATTGCCGAACGTTCGCTAACGGAGCTGGAATCACGAGCCTCCGAGCTACAGGCAAGTTTGATTCGCCTTAAAAGCGCCCGAGGAATAGAGGAGGAAGTTAGGCAAAAATATACAGTCGCGCGCCCTGGAGAGGAGGTGGTCATCGTTGTTGACGATAGTGTGAAAAAAGGAGAGAATGGTGAAACCGTGGCCGAAAAAGGCTTTCTAAAGACAGTTCTTTCTTTTTTTAGTTTCTGAATACTTGCAGGTATAAGAGTACTTATACCCGTGGCACTCGCGAGAAATGAGGCTGCGCAAGCACTCCTCGTTTCGTCGCTCATTTGCGGGTATAGTTTAGTGGTAGGATGCGACCTTCCCAAGGTTGAGACCCGAGTTCGATTCTCGGTACCCGCACAAAAAGACTGGCGTCACATTGTCTAATGTGGTAAAATAGACAGGTTCTTGGGGAAACCCATTTTGATAGAATTTTAACTTTAAATCACATGAAAGAAGTAACAATTTACACGACTCCAACTTGCGGATATTGCAAAATGGCAAAAGAGTTTTTCACTGAGAATAATGTGAACTACACAGAATACAATGTAGGAACAGATCTTGAAAAACGAAAAGAAATGATTGATAGGAGTGGTCAAATGGGAGTTCCTGTTATCTTTGTAGGAGATGAAATGACTGTCGGTTTTGATAAGCCAAAACTCGCTGGGCTGCTTGGTCTGTAGTATTTTGAAAGTTTTTAGAGAAAATTAAAAGGGGGCATCTGCCCCTTTTTCTGCCCTTGTAGTTCAACGGATAGAACAGTTCCGTCCTAAGGAATAGATGTAAGTTCGATTCTTGCCAAGGGCACCAAAAATGCTTGACAAAGCTGTCATATATGCTAGTATCTCTCTACCAGCAATCCGCTGGATTTTTTTGAAAGGTTCTTTGTGAAAAAAATCATCATTGCTTCAATTGTTGCAGTATCTATGATCTCTGTTGCGTCAATGGCCGGCGAACTCAAGCTCCCGCTTGATTCTGCCCGCTCAGACGTTGCGCCGAACAACCAAAAAAAGGTTCAAGTTGTGGAGCGAACGAATCTCTCGTTGAGGAGTTCAACCACTCCTACAACAATGACGGTGGAACAGCTGGTCGCAAACCGGCCGACGATCCAGTATGCCAGTATGAAAGGTGGAACCAAACTTTGCACCACCGATGGCAGTACATGCGTTTCCGCCGAAACCAAGCCTACGACCATCAAGGTCGCAACATTCGTGAACGGTATCGGTTCGCCGAAAAATGTACGTTCTGTGTCCCGCAAAGCCTTTGACGAGCGCAAAATGCTCGTGAAGGCAAGCGGTGGCCCGATCTACTTGGACTGCCAAGTGGTGGACGGCAGAAATACCGGCAACTGCCGAGTTGCATCAGACGTGTAGCAAAAACATAAGAGGCCGAAAGCCTCGGCCGTGGAGATTTTCTCCACGGCTTTTTCTTTTGGTATTGTAGGGGTTGACTCTTTTTATGTCGGTGGTATGCTTGTAAATGGCAAGAAGTTCTTTGCCTTTTTTGTTTTTTTTAAACCTAACTTAAAGGGGAAGTATCATGGCTAAAAAAGCCAAAGTTGTAACTCCGAATGTTGTTGAAGTTGTACTGCCACACGGTTTTGTGGCTATACCAACTGTCGCAATGGAACTTGACGTAGAGAAGCTCAAAAGAGCTATCACTCCGCGCATGGATTCATTGCGTAAGGCGATTGGAACCAGCAAGGCCGAGAAGCTTTCTGTGTTTTGTACAGAGTGCCTTCATTTTGGCAAGACAGTCTATGTGACAGTCGTTGCAAAAATGACAGCATCAGGCGGGGAAGGGCAGTCGTATCTGTGCATATGCCCATGCGGAGATGGCATGGACACATTCACCATCAGTAGCCTGTTCCTTAAGGCTGTTTCCATCAACAAAAAGAAATCGGCAGGTCTTGTGGATATTGTTTATCCACATCAACAAAAAGTTGCATACGCAACATAATAAGTACAATAACCTTTTGGAAGCCCATTCTTAACGATGGGCTTTTTTACTGCCTTAAACTAGCCATAATTTGATTTTTGGCTCAAATTTGGTATAGTTCTCGTATGGAATTGGATTCGCGAAAGCTAGATGAACTTTTGGAAATAACGCATGAGAACAACAAGATTCTCCGCTCTATGCGTCGCGCGCAACGATGGAGCTCATTGTTTAGGTTTGTTTATTGGGCGGTAATTTTAGGATCTATCCTTGGGGTATATTATTACTTCCAGCCAACGATTCAAAAGTACATGAATACATTCCAGACTTCAATTGGCATTATCCAAAATTTTGAAAAGGCCGCTGGTTCAATTCCTACAGATGTGCAGGCAGTGAAAAATTTGATTCAGAAGTAGGATTTTCGCGAAGCGAAAATCCTTGTCAGTTGCTATAATTTTTTTAAATTTTGCATTTGCCGAGGTAGCTGACATGGTAGTTAAAGATTTAACAGAGGTAAAAAGTAAGATATAGGTTAAAGTATAGAATATGCCGAGGTAGCTCAGTTGGTAGAGCATTCGCCTGAAGAGCGAGGGGTCACCAGTTCAACCCTGGTCCTCGGCACATTAATAAAAAAACCGCACAATTGTGCGGTTTTTTTATTAATGTGCCGAGGATAAATGTGCGGAGCACATTTAAAGGGTTGAAAGGCGCAGCAATATTCTCCATTCACTGTCTCATCCCCCTACAGTGACTTAATCTTAATCGTTTGCTTCCTATCCTTGTCTATTCTTGGAAGTTTTATGGTGAGAAGACCATGTTTTTCCGTTGCTTCCACCTCCTCGGTTTCAACTTCAGACGGAAGAAGGATTACGCGAGAAAATGCTCCCCAATAAAGCTCTTGATAAAAATAGTTTTCAGGAGAAATGCCCTTTGGAGCTTCGCGTTTGCCTTTTATGGTCACCATTTCGCGTGTTACAGACACAGAAAGGTCCTCGGAAGCCACGCCGGCAACCATTGCCTGAATAATGATTGAGTCGTTTGTCTGATACACATCCACGGCAAGCTCGCCCTCGGGGACTGCTTCTTCTTCCCACTGGTTAAATGACCCAGATGGCGCTTGTTCAATAGCGACGTCCTCTTCAAAGTCCGAAGAGCGGTCCTTGAGCGAGATTGTTCCCGTGAGTCGTTCAAAAAAAGATCGTTTCATAATATATTAGTTAATAGATTCAGGTCTTGGTATGCGTTTTACGAGCGCAAGCAATACAATGATGCCGATGATAGCTCCCCAAAACTGAGAAAATACCAAAAGTGTCTTCATCGTCCCATCACTCTCTATTATAGATAAATTAAAGTATGCATGCAAGAGCGTAGCTGTGAAAATCCCTATTGCAATCGCAAAAAACTTAATATACTTTGGCGCATAGAAAGAAAACGCTATAGCGATGCCAATAAATGCCGATGAAACAATGTGAACTATTGTGGCGCCAAGAAATCTCATATTTCCGTTTCCAAACACTTCAATAGCTCCACTGTTTGATAGATCTCTGAAAATATAGAGAGTGTTTTCCATCGCCGAAAATCCTAGCGCGGCGGTGATGATGTAAATGACTGCGTCCATCGGCTCATCAAAGAATTTGCTTTTGAATGCTATAAAAAATACAGTGGCGTATTTTGCAAATTCTTCTATAAAAGCCCAAAGAGTTGTTCGGATTGTTTCCTCGCTTGGAGACATTAAGGATATTTTCAAAGCGAGAGCGTTTACTATGTCAACAATTTGAACTATATGCGTGAGGACGTACTTTTGTAAAGGAAGAACAAAATACACAATCGCCATTCCAGCAAAAAATGAGAGCGCTATCAGCCCTGTCGGCTCTGGTGATTTGCTGTCCTGTTTCAACCAAAACCAAAGCCACACAAGCGACGGAAGTATTCCTCCAGCAATCGCTATCGCAACTGGTTTCCAAACTAAAATGGTTTCGGCCATGGTTCTACAATGAGAAGTGTTTTACCTTCTCTAGGTAGTATACCCCAAATTTCTTCGGTGATGAATGGTATAAACGGATGTAACATTCTAATATTTGTTGCGAGAATGTTTAGTAGTAGCCACTGCGCGGATATTCTTGACGCTTCATCATCACTCGTAACCCGTATTTTCATTTCTTCAATAATCACATCCGCGAATGTATTCCAGAAATAATGATAGAGCTCCTCTCCCGCAAGATGAAAGCGAAAGTTTTCGTAGTGCGATGTGATGCTTGCGATAGCGGTGTTTGATTCTTTCAAAATTTCTTCATCACGCGGAGTGAGTGCAGGTTTCGGCGTGTCTAATGTGGTATCGCCAATGTTAGTCAAAACAAATCGTGTCGCATTCCAAACCTTATTGCAAAAATGTTTGTAGCCTTTTATTTTATCCTCCACGAGCGCTAGGTCGTTGCCTGGAGTGTTGCCGATGACAAGCCCAATACGGAGAGCGTCTGCGCCGTATTTGTCCGTGAGCTCAATGGGGGAGACTACATTACCTTTGCTTTTGGACATTTTTTTGCCGTGCTTGTCGTTCACCATTCCGTGCAGGTACACAGTGCGGAAAGGCACTTCCTTGGTGAGATAGAGCCCAAAAATGACCATACGCGGTACCCATTTGAAAATTAGGTCACGNNATGGCCAAAAGTGGCCACTGACCAGACGAGAACCATGTATCAAATGTGTCTGTTTCGGTGGTTAAAGGTTTTCCACAAGTAGGGCACGCGTCGCCATCTTTGTGGTCGGTGTCCAACGCGCCGGCGTTGCAATGCGCGCAAATGAGTGCGGGGATTTGAATACCCCACACAATCTGGCGCGAGATATTCCAGTCCATCGTGTTATCCATCCAGTACAAAAATATTTTCTCAAAATTGTCAGGAATGAATTTTATTTTTCCATCACGCACAGCGTCTCCAGCGAGTTTTGCTAGAGGAGCCATTTTTACAAACCACTGAGGCATCACGCGCGGTTCAATAGTGGTACCGCATTTGTAGCAAGTAGGCACAGCGTGAGTGTAGTCTTCAATTTTTTCAATGAGCCCGAGCGCTTGCAAGTCTTCCACAACCTTCGCGCGCGCTTCAAGAATTTTCATCCCCGCATACTTGCCGGTTTTTTCATTTAGTTTTCCAAATTGGTCAATGACTTCTACACGCGGAAGCTTGTGAGTCTCTGACATTCTGAAGTCGTTGTGGTCGTGCGATGGCGTAATCTTTAGAGCCCCAGTACCAAACTCTGGGTCAACTTCTGCGTCGCCGATAACAATAAGGGACAATTTATTTTCCGGATGCTGTACTTCAATCGTTTGCCCAATAAATTTTTTGTATCTCTCATCATTTGGGTTTACAGCAACAGCAACGTCGCCAAAAATAGTTTCGGGGCGAACAGTGGCAACTGTGAAAGGCCCGTATTTTATGTAGTAAAGTTTGTCGCCCTTTTCCAAATTTTCAGTTTCAACGTCCGAGAGGGAAGTCTGGTGCTTTGTACACCAGTTCACCGTGCGGTATCCGCGATATACGAGTCCGTCGCGATAGAGTTTGCGAAATGTTTCCTGCACTTCTGCGACGACACTCGGGTCAAGAGTAAATTTCTCACGTGACCAGTCGCATGATGCGCCGAGAGCTTTCACATCGGACTCCATATTTTTTTTGCTCTCAAGCGTGAATGCCATGATTTCATCATAGAGTTCCTTGCGATCCATCTTGAAACGCGAGCGACCTTCCTTCTCCAGTTTCTTTTCGTACACTACTTGTGTCTCAAACCCCGCATGGTCAGCACCCGGCACCCAGAGCGCCTTTTTGCCATTCATACGCTGGTAGCGCGTCATGATATCCTCAAGAGCGATGGTAAGCCCATGCCCTGCGTGGAGCCGTCCGTTTGCATTTGGCGGAGGCATTATGATGGTGAAAGGCTCTTTGTGCCTTTCTGGGAGATTGTCTGGATTGAAAAAACCACTCTCTTCCCAGAGCTTATAGATGCGAGACTCGGTGTTTTCCGGCTCGTATGGTTTAGTTAATTTCTCAGGAATATCAGTCATTTGAAGCATATTTTATCATATTTATTTCCTTTTCCGAAGTTTACATAGGCGAGGCCTATGTATTTATTTTCTCTTCCTTAGTTCCGCGAGAGTCGGGCTTACTGATTTTGCGAGTTTTAAAGTTCCGTTTGCGATGATGTGTTTTTTTGATCTTGAACGGAGGAGGCCAGCGACACCAATCATGAGGCCGTTGTCACCAGAGAGGAGAATATCGGGAATAGAGAGCTTCGTGCCGGGCATTTCCTGGGCAACTTTTTCCGCGAATACTTTGCGGATTTTCTTGTTGGCTGTGACACCTCCGCCAAGAATAATTTCTTTTACGTTATATTTTTTACCGGCTGTAAGAGTTTTTGCAACGAGGACTTCGGTGACGGAATCCTCAAAATCTTTTGCGATGAGCTCGCGGTCGCGGTCGGTAAGGGTCTCAAACTTTTTGATTGCGTAAAGTACGGAAGTTTTTAATCCTGAAAATGAAAAATCAAGGTCGCCAGACTTGAGCATAGGGCGGGGAAGTGGGGTGGAAAGTTTTTCGTGAGGAGGAGCCTTTTCCGCAAGTTTGGAAATTTCTGGACCGCCTGGATATGCAAACCCGAGCATACGCGCGACTTTATCAAATGCTTCACCGACTGCATCGTCGCGTGTTTGTCCGAGCATTTTGTATTTGCCTTTGCTCGGCATCAAAACGAGCTCCGTGTGTCCACCAGAAATGAGTAGCGCAAGCGCAGGGTACTGAATTGATTGTATGTTGTAGGTTGTCAGTTGTTTGTTGTCAGTCGTTAGGAGTGCAGCGACTACGTGCCCCTCCATATGGTTCACTGGAATTACAGGCACATTCCAGAGCGCGCCTAGAGCCTCTGCGGTGTTGATTCCCACCCAGAGCGCTGGCTCTAGCCCTGGACCCGATGTTACAGCAATAGCGTCAATCGCAGGAATTTTTAGTGAGAGAAGTTTGTCTTTAAAGACTTCAAAAAGTTCTGACTCTTTGTGAAAAATTTTTGTTAATACAGAGTCCTCTTTTTTCGTAAGCAATCGCGCGTGTTTTAATTTTTTTGAGAGCTTGGCTTCTTTGAGAGCGTGCAGAATAAGAGGCACAATATTTTTTGCGTGCTCGCGACGCGCGATGGCAGGAAATACACCACCAAACTGCGCATGGACCTCTGCTTGTGAGATAAGTAGATTCGCGAGGACCTTGATGCTTTTTGTGGTACCAGAGGCAAGACGCGCCTCCACGATGGCAATACCGGTCTCGTCACAACTGGTCTCAATAGCTAGAATCCTCATATTTAATTGAGCATACCACGCCATACACAAAACCAAAACCGCTATACACGTATCTTATACTATATAACTGGGTACAATATACTCTGCTCTCGCTCGGAGACACAAACTCCGTGTTTGTATCTCTCTCACTCGTTTGAGTATAGTATAAGATACGTGTATAGCGGTTTTGGTTGTCTATCGCAATGGTTCCTTCTACCTTAGGCTGTTTAGCGTTTTGTTCGTCTCCAGCGCTTTTGTGTTCAACTGGTTTGAGACAGCGTTTGCCGCGTCAATATCGGAACGGAGGCGTTCGTATTGTGTCGTAGGCGCTACTCCTTTCGCGTTATTCGGCTGGAATTCTATCGCGGTTGGGCTTGTTGTAAAATACATTTTCATAAAAAGAAAAAGCATTCCTGCCGTTCCGAGTAGGATTAAAAGAATTCCTATATACCCAGATTTTCTTGTTCGTACTATCATGAAGACTTGGTACCTTCGTCGTAATAACGCAAAGTCTTTGTGCTGTAGTACAACGTGACGAGGTAAATAACGGCAATCAACTGTCGGAAGAAGAATATAGGATCTGAAAAAGTTCCATATTTAACAAATGCGTTGATTGCAAAATATTCAAAAATTAGAAACATTATTGCCGAGACAAACATATCTGTAAACATTATTCCGCGTTTTTGTGGGCTTGTGAGTCCTGCAAGGATAGTGAGACCAACTACTCCAAAGAGACCTACAACAAGATAAAAATTTCTGAGCTCGCTATCAATAAGCGCCGCGAGCAATATTACAAACGCAGCAAAAAAGAGTTGCTTTCTGACAAGAGTTCCGTAGTAGTGCGGATGAGAAGTTTTAACCGACTGTGTTTCGTTACTTTTTTCCATAGATATATTATACAGCGAAAACAAACCGAGCANNTGCTCGGTTTGTTTTCGCTGTATCTTCTGCGACTAGTTTGTCGAGATACCGCCTTGCTCCTGTTCAGGAGCTTTAAAAACTGGTTTAAGTTTCTTAAAGAAGTCCCAAACCATAATAATACCTGCGATACCAAACAGCACATCGCCAGGGATTCGCATCCACTGCCAGATTACAGTTGTGTCGTAGAACTCCATACTGCGAGCAAACGCGTATCCGTGCTCGTATACCGCCGCAAGCTGAGGGAAGCCAACAGGTAGGAAGTGTAGAACCATCCACAACAAGAGGCCGATATTGTAGAGCCAGAATGCCCAGTATCCAGTTTTCTCTGTGAAAGGAGTATGGTTGCCTGCCGCATAACGCAAACAGTAGTAGATGAGTCCAAGCGCAAGTAATCCGAAGGCTCCAAAGAGAGCCAAGTGAGCGTGGTTCAATGTTAGGAATGTTCCGTGTTCGTAGTAGTTGACGAGAGGAGCGTTGATAAGACCGCCTCCAAATACTCCCGCGCCGACGAAGTTCCAGAATGCCGCGCCGATAATATACAAGTACGCGAGATTGTATTTGAATGTTCCACCAGTGCCTTGGATGAGACGATATTGCTGGATTGATTCAATAACAAGGAGCACAAGAGGAATAACTTCAATGAAGGAGAACATACTTCCGATTGGAACCCACATTGATCCCGCGCCAACCCAGTAGAGGTGGTGGCCAGTACCTAGAACACCTCCCAAGAAAATGAGAATGAGCTCAAAGTATACTGCGCGCTCCGCAAGTGTTCGTGATACCAAACCTGTTTCCATAAGGAGGTACGCGCTCACTGCCACTGTGAAGAACTCAAACGACTGCTCTACCCACAAGTGCACAACCCACCATCTCCAGAAGTCTGTAATGGAGAATGAGCTTGCGATTCCTGTGAGAGGAACCATTCCTGCTGCGTATAGCAATGCGATGTTTAGTGTTGCTGCCCACAATAGGTGCTCAAGGTAAATATTGCCAGTGAAGAATTCGCGAATTGCTTTGCCGAATTGTCCCTTTTCAGGCCACAATGCGCGGAATACAAGAACGCTCCATGTTAAGAGGCCAACAAAGAAGCCCATCTGCCAGAAGCGGCCAAGCTCAATGTATGACAACCCTTGGTTTCCAAACCAGAACCAGTTTTTATCAATTACGTTGATGTTACCCAAGTAGTTTCCAATAAGTCCGCC
>DNMN01000053.1:0-9952 GCA_003489395.1 Candidatus Yonathbacteria bacterium
CAGGACTATGACAAGACTCGCCTCACTTGGAAAAAATTGGATATGTTTGAAGCTTACAAGCAACGCTCGTGGTTTCACTTGCCACGCAAGTTGAAGCCGTTTGTTCTTACCACAGAGGAGCTCGCAACTATTTTTCACTTCCCAGGGGGTGTTGCTCAAACTCCGACATTCGGTCGCATTCCTTCGCGCAAGTCGGAAGCTCCAGTCAATTTGCCAGTTTAATCATTATGGAAACAACACCAACACCAGAAGAAAAAGTAACAGAAGAAGGATCCGGACGTTTTTCAAAGTTTCTGTCCTCGCTCGGCATTGAAGAGCGAGGCGCAAAAGTTTTAATTGTTACTGTGATTTTTATTGTCCTTTTTTCAGCGTACATTTCATTTCGCTTGATGGCGCCGTTTGGTTTCCCGGAAAATAAAATGATTACAGTAAAGAAGGGCGCTTCACTCACAGAGGTTTCCGCACTTCTTGATAAAGAAAATCTTATTCGTTCACAGAGTCTTTTTGAGTTTTGCGCTAAAGTAGTTGGTGGTACAAAGCCTGTGTCCGCGGGCCAGTATCTTTTTAAGGAGCCGATTTCCGCATGCACAATTGCCATCCGCATCGCTCGCAGTATTTCTGGCATCCCAGCTATAAAGGTAACCATTCCAGAGGGGATGTCCAACAAGGAAGTGTCTGAAGTGCTAGAGAAAAATATTCCGGGTTTTGACACGGCCTTTTTCCTGGAGCATGCGCGCTCGCAAGAAGGATTTCTTTTTCCAGACACGTACCTTTTCCCAGAAAATACCACAGCTCAAGGTGTAGAAACAATGATGATTGCTAATTTTAATAAAAAAATAGAGCCATGGACGGGAGCAATTGAGGCATCAAAGCATTCTTTACGCGATATTGTTAATATGGCATCTATTCTTGAAAGGGAGGCTTCTACTCCTGAGGATATGTCTCTCGTGTCCGGCGTGCTTTGGAACCGCATTTCAAAAGGGATGCCTCTTCAAGTAGACGCGACATTTATGTACCTACTAGGCAGGAAATCAAGCGAACTCACAACTGCTGATTTAAAAATTAAATCAGCATACAATACATACGTAAACAAAGGTCTTCCAGGAGGTCCTATCGGAAACCCAGGCATCACTGCTATTAGCGCGGCAATTAATCCAACAGCAACATCTTTTATGTATTATCTTTCAGATAAAGATGGCATGATGCACTACGCAAAAACATTTGATGAGCATGTGGCGAACAAAAACAAGTATCTGAGATAACATTTAACAACTAACCCTCCACCGAAATTCAAACCAGCAAATTCTCGCTATCGTGAGAATTTGCTGGAGGTAGTTGCGATTTTGATGGTATTCAAGTAGGGTAAACAAATGAATAGAAAGTCGAAGGGGAAAGTATATGTGGGAATGTCTGGCGGAGTAGACTCGTCAGTTTCCGCCGCGCTTTTACAAAAAGCAGGGTACGAAGTTACTGGGGTTTTTATGAAGGTTTGGCAACCGGATTTTTTGCCATGCACGTGGCGCGAGGAGCGTCTTGATGCAATGCGTGTGTCAGCGCACTTGGGCATTCCTCTCCTCACATGGGATTTTGAAGAGGAATACAAAGAGGGCGTTGCAGACTATATGATTGCCGAATACAAAGCAGGTCGTACTCCCAACCCTGATGTGATGTGTAACAAGGAGATTAAGTTTGGCGCGTTTTTTAGACGAGCCATGAAAGAAGGAGCGGACTTTGTGGCGACTGGGCATTATGCGCGCATTAACAAACAACAAACAACAAACAACAAACAACATGGTGCAATGGAAACGGGATTGTCGTCGGTTGTAAGTTGTAAGTTGTTAGTCGGAGTTGATGATACCAAGGATCAGTCATATTTCTTGTGGACACTTGGGCAGGAGCAGTTGAGTAAAACTTTTTTCCCGATTGGTGGATTTAAAAAGTCTGCTGTACGCGCGCTCGCAAAAAAGTTTGCGCTCCCTGTTGCTGAGAAGAAAGATAGTCAGGGGCTTTGCTTCGTGGGCAAGCTCGATATGAAGGATTTTCTCGCGCATTTCATAGAAGAGAAAGAGGGAAGTGTGCTGAACGAGAAAGGTGATGTCATCGGCACGCATCGTGGCGCGTATTTTTTTACGCTTGGCGAACGTCATGGATTTACAGTTACGAAAAAAGGAACGGATGACGCCCCGCTTTATGTTGTAGCAAAAGATTTTAAAAAAAATACTATTACTGTGGCTCCCCAAACTAGGAGTGATTTGGAGTGCGCCTCGCAGGAGCTACGAGCCGAGCAGGCGAGTTTTTGTAGTGGAGCGATTCCTGACACGACAAAGAAATATACCGCGCAGGTGCGTTATCACGGTGAGCAATATAAATGTAAGGTCACTACGGTGAATGAAAATTCTTTTACATTGAAACTTGAAAAACCGGCAGTTTTTGACGCAGGGCAGTCGGTAGTTTTGTATGATAGCGAGGAGTGCCTCGGTGGAGGAATTATCGAGTAAAATTCCAACTATACACGTATAATATNNATATTATACGTGTATAGTTGGAAGAAATGTGTTTGTGATACAATAAAAAGATGGATAAAAATCAGGATGACGTGTGGGTCATAAAAAGCACGGGCGAGCGTGAGCGATTTTCTCTTAATAAACTTCGTCGTTCGCTGACTCGTTCTGGCGCAGACGATGAAACTATAGAGCGTATAGTTGAGCACATTCTTCCGGAGCTTCACGAAGGGATGAAGACCTCGCAGATTTACAAGCACGCGTACTCAATTCTCAAGAAAAATAAATATCCTGCCGCTATTCGTTACTCGCTCCGAAAAGCCGTGCTTGAGCTCGGGCCAAGCGGATTTCCTTTTGAAAAATTTGTCGCGGAAGTTTTGCGTGGAAAGGGGTACACCGCGCAAACAGGTGTAATTCTCCCAGGATTTTGTGTTGACCATGAAGTGGATGTGCTTATGGAAAAAGACAACCGTCATATTTTTGCGGAGTGCAAGTTCCACAATCAGCAAGGTATAAAAACAGACGTGAAGGTAGCGCTTTATGTTCACGCGCGATTTATGGATTTGCAGAAGGCCCATGATGAAGCGCACAAAAGACACGAAGGAGAGGTAAAAAAGGTTCACGAGGGGTGGCTCATTACAAACACCAAGCTCACTAGTGATGCAATTGAATATGCGAATTGCGCTGGACTCACTGTGATTGGCTGGGACTATCCTGAAAAAGGGAATTTGCAGGATTTAATTTTGGAAACAGGAGTGCATCCGCTCACATTTCTTTCCACACTTACTCAGAGTGATAAAAATAGTTTGCTTGAACAGGGAATAGTGATGTGTCGCGATTTAAAAAACAGCCCTGCTCCATTGAAATCAATTGGCTTTACGGATGAACAGATTGGAAGAGTAGTAGAAGAAGTTGATCAAGTCTGTCAGGAATTTTAATAATTTGCTACAATACTTAGTATGGACATCACAACACTTTTAAGCAGTCAGGATTTGGAGATTATTCTCAAGTTGTTTACAGCGATGTTTCTTGGAATGTCGCTTGGCATTGAGCGAGCGCTTGCTGGCAAGACTGCCGGTATGCGCACATACGGTTTCGTGACAATGGGCTCGGCGCTTTTTGTAATTGTAGGAGTGCTTGCATCAGGCGGTTACGATTCCAACGCCACAGTGTTTACGGATTCATCCGCGCGCGTTACTGCCGCTATTATTCAGGGAATCGGTTTCATCGGCGCAGGCCTCATTATTTTCAAAGGTTCAAAAGTTAGCGGTGTTACAACCGCGGCAGGCATTTGGGTTGCCGCTGGTGTGGGCGTGGCAATAGGATACGGATATTATGTTTTGGCGGTCATTGCGACAATATTCGCGTTGTTTATTTTTACCGGTCTCTGGTACATAGAGAACAAGGTCAAGGCGCTCGCGCATTTCTCGCCAGAGGATTAAAGAAGTTGTCTAAAGGGAGCATTTTGGTATAAGATAGGCGAATACTTGTCCCGTTAGAAGTTTCTCTGAAATATTCACAGAATTATAGAAAAACGCATTGGGGCTCGGTAATATTTTAAGCATTATTATGGACAAAACTTCTACTGGGATGGACTCCCAAGAAATTCGCGACAGATTTTTAAAGTTTTTTGAGAAGCGCGGGCATACGATTATTCCCTCAGCGCCACTCGTGCCCGAGAATGATCCTTCGGTGCTTTTTAATACTGCTGGAATGCAACCGCTCGCGCCGTATCTAATGGGCACACCGCATCCAAGCGGGAAGCGACTCGTGAACAGCCAGAAGTGTGTTCGCACGCAAGACATTGAAGAAGTTGGTGACAAAACGCACGATACTTTTTTTGAAATGCTTGGCAACTGGTCGCTCGGAGATTATTTCAAAGAAGAAGCTATCCAGTGGAGTTTTGAATTTTTAACATCAAAAGACGAGGGGCTTGGTTTGGACCCGTCGCGTTTGTACGTAACTATTTTTGAAGGCAACGATGATGCTCCGCGTGATAATGAAGCGCTGGAGATTTGGCGAAACTATATGCCGGACAGTCATATTTATTTTATGCCTGCAAAATCCAACTGGTGGAGCCCAGGAGACAACGGCCCATGCGGTCCCGACACAGAAATGTTTTACGATGTCACCGAGGATGGCCTAGGAGAGATGACGAAGGAAGAATATCTAACGGCAGATGATAGGCAGGATATCGTGGAGGTTTGGAATGACGTGTTTATGGAGTACGAAAAAAGAGATGGCAAGGTGATTGGCAGACTCGCGCAAAAAAATGTGGACACAGGCTCAGGGCTAGAGCGTGTGGTGATGGCGATACAAGGAAAAGACAATGTGTTTGAGACAGATTTGTTTGCGCCAATAATGCAAAAGATTGCAGATTTGGCTGGCGGGGATATTCCTCTTGACGTTAAACACATTCGCGCGTCGCGTATCGTAGCCGACCATGTGCGTACTGCTGTGATGATTATTTCAGATGGCGTGCGACCGTCAAACACCGACCAGGGGTACATCTTGCGCAGACTTCTTCGTCGCGCTGTTCGTTATTCAGACATACTTGGCATAGGGCACAATATGCTCTCCGAGCTCGTTCCTGTTATAGCGGAAAAATATCGCGGAGTGTACGACAATGTTTTTGAACAGACAGACATTATCGTAAAAGAAATTTGGGAAGAGGAAGACAGGTTTAGAAAAACACTAGAACGTGGAACAAAAGAGATTACCCGCCTTTTTGAAAATAAAACAATTTCTGGGGACGACGCGTTTAAGTTGTTTTCAACATACGGTTTTCCAATAGAGATGACAGAGGAGCTTGCGGAGGAGCATCATGTTTCTGTGGACAGAGCGGGGTANNACAACCGCGCTTCATACAGCGACCCACCTAATGCTCGCGGGCCTTCGCAAATATTTAGGAAACGATGTGCATCAAGCAGGTTCAAATATTACCGAGGAACGCACACGTTTTGATTTTACGTATCCGCAAAAAGTAGANNGCGAAGGCGCGAGGCGTGGAAGGAAGTTTTTGGGAGAAGTATCCAGATGTGGTGAATGTGTATTCCGTTGTCGCAGGAGACGGCACTCAATATTCTGCCGAGCTTTGTGGTGGCCCTCATGTAGAAAAAACAGAAGGTATGGGGAAGTTTAAAATTGTGAAAGAGGAGGCGTCGTCAGCTGGCGTTCGCCGGATAAAGGCAACTTTGTCTTAAAATCACTTCGCCTACTTCGTTGCGGAATGTTTTTGTTCCTGCAAAGTACAGGTTGTACATTTTAGTCACAAAAACATCCCACGCCTCGTACTCAAAGCAATTTTAAAACAAGGTGGGGTTTCTTGAATAGTAGGCACATTTGTAGTACGATATCCCAATCAGCTAATACGCTGAAATGTTAGTAATTAATACTGATAAGTTCACAGATAAACCTATACGATCATATGACAACACAGGAACCAGATGTAACATTTCTAGAATATGTAGTAAAAGCGCTCGTAGAACATCCAAGCGATGTAAAAGTAACACGTGTGGTGGACGAGATGGGCGTGCTCATCACGCTTGATGTAAATCCCGGAGATATGGGAAAAATTATCGGACGNNTAAAGGGGTAAGGGAAATAGAATATAGAATATCGAATTTTGAATATTGAATAATACAAGGATTCGCATTAAACAAAAGAGCGCCCAAATGGCGATCTTTTGTTTTTGGTGTATAGTATTAAGTATTGAACAAATGTAATGAGTTGAGCCCATTCTATATTCGATATTCTACATTCCATATTCCACCCAAAATGATTCGTTTCCATATCGTCACTATTTTCCCAGAAGCAGTGCGTCCATATATGGACGCGTCTATTCTTGGACGCGCTCAGGAAGGGAAGCACATTTCTGTCTCGTACTACGACCCACGTGAACTCTCTGGCAATAAATGGGGAAAGGTAGATGACCGCCCATACGCAGGTGGTCCTGGAATGGTAATGACCGCAGAACCGCTTCTCCGTACGTTGGAAAAGATTGCAAAGAGCATCGCGAAAAAGAAAGCGATTAAGACCAAAGTAATTTTGTTTGCGCCAGGAGGTAAGCAATTTACAAACGTGTACGCAAAAAATCTTGTTACCAAATATACAGACATTATTTTGATAGCAGGACGCTACGAAGGCATTGACGCGCGAGTGAAAAAGATTTTCAAAGCGGAGGAAGTTTCTGTTGGACCATTTGTGCTCACCGGTGGGGAAGTGCCTGCAATGGTTGTGGTAGATGCATGTGCAAGGCAGATTGAAGGCGTGCTTGGCAAGCATGAATCTCTTGAAGAAGAACGAACGGCATCTCCCGAGATGTACACCCGCCCCGAAGTTTTGGAATGGAAAGGCAAAAAATACCGTGTCCCCAAAGTCCTACTCGGCGGTGACCACAAGAAGATTGAGGAATGGAGGAAGGAGAAGCTGAAGTAATTACATAGGCGAGGCCTATGTATCATTGACAAAAATATACCATTATATATACTTTGGTATATGAATACGACAATACTATTAAAAACAGATAAGGAGCTTAAGAATAAAGCTTCGCGCGTTGCAAAGGAGCTTGGGGTTCCTTTGACTACTGTGATGAATGCGTACCTTCGTCAGTTTGTGCGTGACCGCAGGATAAGTCTTTCGATTGAGCCACAGCTTTCAGATAAAAAGCTCAAAGAACTCCTCGCTATTAGCGCCGAGATGGATGCAGACATAAAGAATCAGAAAGTGTTTACGAATGCAGATGACCTCCTCAAGCATTTGAAACTTTCAGTATGAAGATAATACCAGGTAAAAAGTTTGAGAAGAAAGTCGCAAAACTTCCTGTGATAATTCAAAAAGCTGTCGCAGTGAAACTCGTTATTTTTATTGAGGATCCATTTGCAATGATTCTCAATAACCACCAACTTCATGGTGAAAAGAAACATTACCGAAGCATTAATATAACAGGGGATTACCGCCTGCTTTATGAACAATATGATCCTGATACAGTGCGCCTTGTTGATATAGATACGCATAGTAATCTTTACTAAAACAAAGGTACCTGACATCATTTCTACCATTTCTAGAAAAGTTGTCCACAGGCTGATATGCAATGGATGAAGGGTGAAAATGTTGCTTATCTGGGGGAAGAGGAGTACCATATTGGTATGAAAAAATACATATTAGGTTTTATTGTAGGTGCAACCGTGCTTGCAGGGACAGGGGTAGTATTTGCTGATGAAAGAGGCGGGAATCCGATTAAGGTTCTCATGGAAACAACCCAAGCAATTCAAGATGAGATTAGTAATCTGTGGACAACTTTGGCAAATATTCAATTGACACCAGGACCACAAGGACCTCAGGGGATACCTGGAATTCAAGGAGAACAAGGTGTTCAGGGGAATGTAGGCACAACAGGGTCACAAGGTGCAGATGGAGCAGTGGGTCCTAAAGGCGATGTCGGGCCTCAAGGAACGATATCTACGCAGATTATTGTTGGAGTTCCATTTACTGTAAGACTTAGCTCAAATGGAAATGCTTTCGCCACCGCAACATGTCCAGCAGGAAAATCTGTATTGGGTGGTGGGGTAAAATATTTAGTAGCAAACGCTTCAGATAATTCTAATGCATTTTCTAATACCATCTACAATGGTGTTCAGCTTACACAATCTTTTCCGTCATCAATTGATACGTGGCAAACCAATGTAATCTTTTTCAACGCTTCAGGAGCAGGTGCTGATTTGATACTTACTGCGTACGCTATTTGTGCCGTCTAGAGATGCATGAAGCTCTTATTCAAAAAATAACTATTTTGTGGTACTTTCTACACAGATAAAAGTATGAATGGTTTTCAAAAGTATTCTTAGTTACGCCATAATGAGATCGAGGAGTGGAGAAAAGGGAAGATGAAGTAATTGCCAAAACACTCCTGACAACATTCCAATAAAGATTATTAGCAATTAATATATATAATATATGTTGAATCCAAGTGAAATAAGAAACGAAATGTTGGCTAGAATAATCTCGGCACCAAGTTTTGATAATGGATATTATGAGAAGCTAGGGATTCTAGATAAATTCACATCCGTTAGGGATAGTAACTTGTATGTTTTAGAAGATTTTCTCAAAAAACTTTTTATGGTTGAGGAGTTAATTGAGAAATATATACATGAGGGTAATGATTTAAACAGTGAAATTGAGTTTAAAGAATTAAGAACTAATGTTGATTTAATATTTAAGACGAAAAGCATCTTCTCATTTTTCGGTTAGCTTAAGATTAAAATGTAATTTGTAAATAACAGATTATGAAATTGACAAACAAAAAAATTCTAACACTCGTGGCGGCAGGGATGCTACTTGTTGCTTTGTCTGAAGGGCTACCTTATGGATACTTCACGCTCATGCGCTTTGTTGTCTGTGCTGTTGGTATTTACCTCGCATATAAAACATACGAGGAGAACAATGAATCTCTCTGGGTCTGGGCCTTTGGTTTTGTTGCGGTCCTATTCAATCCGATTTTCCCAATCTATTTGAAAAGAGCACAGTGGGAAGTAATTGATTTGGTTGTCGGAATATTTTTTATTGCTTCAATTTTTTTAGTAAAGATTAAGAATAAAGAAAATTAAGATATCCTTATATGCAGTGGAATAAAGGAGATATTTTATATGGGAGAAAAAAGTCAGATGCTATACACCCGATAGTTTTTTAGAAGGGCATGACGATAGTTATTTTATTGGGGCAATGATAACTACGTCTGAAAAATTTAGTGACAACATTCTAATGCTTAAAGAGCACTTCGAAGAATTTAGTGAGAGCGGAGAAAAATACGAGTTATATTTTAATAATACGCATTTGGTCGAAGTTAAATTATTAAAGAGATTAGAATGGCGACCTTTTAGAAAGATTGGTAGGTTGACTCAAGGTGGTGTGAGCTTTGTTGAGCAAAAGATAAAAGACAAAGACCCCAAGGTCTGGGAACACTACTGGCAGGGTTTTTAATGGTACTTATGATGAGTGCTTAGATATCACTTCGTTTAATAGCCAAGGAATGGCGTAATAGCAATCAGAATAAGACTTAAAGTCGTATTGACACAAGTTTTTAGTCTGGTATACTCTTTTTAACGGTAATTTGATTGCGTACTTGGCGCCGTACGATAGAAAGGAGGTACAATTTTAATAGGTATTAAGTGTCTTTTATACCCTTGTTTAATCAGAAAGGTGGATATTCCGTGCCTTTTTGATTTTTGCTGTTTACGGGCAATCAATAATAATGGGTTAAGAGGCACTTTCGTAATTAACGCGTTACATCACCATATGCGAGAACAGAAATATTTTGCGCGGTACAAGAAACCGCAAGTAGAACTCCCGAACCTCGTAGAAACACACCTCAAGTCATACAAATGGCTTTTGGAAGAAGGACTCAAAGAAGCATTTAAAGAATTTTCTCCGATTAAAGATTACTCGGAAAAAAA
>DNMN01000053.1:9965-10221 GCA_003489395.1 Candidatus Yonathbacteria bacterium
CGCGTGGTTGTGCCACAAATCTCACGCTCTTTTGGCGTGTCATTCACAGTGGATGAGCTCAAGGGCAAGCGTTACTTCGGCGCAAAGATTATCCCTGGCCGTGGCGCATGGGTGGAGGTGGAGTCCGATCCAGACGGAGCGGTGTACGTGCGTATTGATAAAAAGCGCAAGTTCCCTGTGACTGTGCTTCTTCGCGCTCTTGGTTTGGAAAACAATGACGCCATCCTCAAAACATTCGCAAAGAAAGACGAAGCGG
>DNMN01000040.1 GCA_003489395.1 Candidatus Yonathbacteria bacterium
ATAATATTTTTCTTGCTGTCAAATATTGGTAAATGATATTCAAGCTCATAGTATTCGCCCTCATCTTTTTGATCAAGGACAAGCTCCTTTGTTTCAAGAACTTTTTTAAATATTTCAAGCTTACGCTCCTTATTCTGCGGAATATTTGCGCTTCGCGTGGTAACAATAACATCGCCATTAGTGTCAACGATTTCAACATACAGTATCTTTGGATTATTCCTAACAACAGTGTCAATAATTTCCTGGAGCGACTGCTTTTGCTCATAAATCTGAGCGTACATTCGTTCAATGTCCTGATGCACAAGCTGTGTAACAGCATCAACATCCGCCAGCACTTGTTTTTTGATGGTAGTTGCTTCCCTGCCAATGATTATCCAAAAGCCCACAGTGAGCGTTACGACAGTCACAACAATAAGCACAAGATTTATTTTTGTACCGAGCTTCATTTCACTATACAGTGTATCCTTAAATCAATAGAGTCGCAAGATGATTTGCTCTGTAGTTCTCCACATTTTTAAAATTTAAAATCATTCTCTGCGCTTGAGCAATACAGGCGACACTGATACAATATATTTGTTAAATAATCCTTTAACCATTTGCGTAAAAATTCATGAAAAAAATATTACTGCCTGCAGTTTTAATTGTTGCTATCATTGTTTCAATTGGCGTACTCAAGCTCTCAGGATTTTTCCTTCCTGATGAAAAAGTTTACGTTGCTGTTGAAGGAGCGGGCTACATTGCAGTTATTGACTCAAAAAAGCAAACAAGATTCCGCACGATTGACCTCTCAATAGAGCAGAACGACAGCACCTTAACGTTTGCGCCTCACAATGTTCAGGTTTCTCCGGATGGCAAAAGCGTCTGGGCTACCGCAAATATGGACAAAAACCGAGATGTTGACGCGCGGCACCTGCCAAACGAGGTGGTTGTAATTGACCCAATAACCGACAGCGTTATAAAGCGCATCCCCACATCCCCCGGTATCTTTCTCGCGCATATAGCATTTACCACTGACAATAAATACGCTTATGTGACGGCGCAAATGGAAGGAGTAATCTACAAAATCAATGCCTCAACCTACACAATTGAAAAGAAAATTAACACAGGAATAGACAGCGAGCCTCATGGTATTCGCATGTCTCCAGACGGCTCATCGGCTTATATCGCTTTCTTCAAGAGTAAGGGTTTTGGAATACTTGATCTCAAAACAGACACAGTCACTGTAACATCTCTCCCAGGAACGGCTGTTCAGACTGGGGTCACGCCAGACGGTGAATACGTTGTCGTATCAATCTTTGACACGAAGCAACTCGCCATTTACAACACAAAAACAAAAAAAATGGATTACCTAGAGCTCCCAGCAGATGCGAAAGGCCCTATTCAAATGTACCCAACTCCTGATTCGCGTTTTATGTACCTTGCAGATCAGGGATATTATTTTGGCACGCCCGTTGGAACGCAGGTTTACAAAATTGACATTGCCGCGCAAAAGATAGTAAAGGAAATAAAAGTCGGCCAAGGGCCTCACGGAGTGGTTGTTTCAAAGGACGGAGCATTTGTGTATGTCACAAACATTCTTTCTGGGAAAGTGTCCGTCATTGACACATCAACAGATCAAGAAATTTCAACTATTTGGGTTGGCAAGGAACCAAATGGCATCAGTGCTTGGTCAAAGAAATTAGGAGGAACACCGTAATTCCAGCCATAACCTCAAAACAACCGCTCAAATGCTACGCATTTGAGCGGTTGTTTTATGCCCTCATGAGGAGTCGAACCTCAATTACAAGCTTCGGAAGCCTGAGTCCTGTCCATTGAACGATGAGGGCTTTTTGCACTAATTTATCTCAATATCAATATGCCGTACAGCAGGAATCTCCTTTTTAATTCTTTCCTCAAGTTCGTCAATGCGTGTGCCAATCACGCGCGGTACGCGGTCTGTATAGTCCACAACATACCGAAGAAACTCTTGGTAATCCCCTTTTATCATCTCGTAATCATCTTTAAGCATCACGCCGTTTGAAAGTTCTTTAAAAAGCGCAGTACCGTTTATTTCTGCCTCACACTTCGCTCTGTATTTCCCAAGCTCCACAACAGACGACTTGAAATCATGCACGCGCTCAATCATCGGGTCTGCAACAAGTATTTCAATAATCCTATCCTTCACCTCCTCTGGAATAGACTTCTCCACCAAAAAACGCTTATTTTTCAATATCAAAACGATTGCGACCCACGCCAAAAGCATACCAATGACGATAGAGCCCATCGCGTCCCACATAGGATTTCCCGTGAAATACGAAAGTCCAACAGAAACTCCCGCGACAAAAACACCAAAGACTGCAACGCCGTCTTCATACACCACAGCAAGCACTGTCGGGTCGCCATCTTGAAACGCTTCAACAAGGGTCGCATCCTCCCCTCTCTCGTTCCAAAGTTCACGAAATGCAATTGAAAAAGTAATGAGCTCGACGACAAACGCAATTGCGAGAATAATAAAAACTTCTGGCTTTATAGTAAGCTCCTCTGGGTTCAATAGTGTGTGGACACCGTGATAAACGGTAATCCCAGCACCTACAAAAAATACTCCGCAAGCGGAAATCAAGGCCCAAAAGAACCTTTCAAGCCCGTACCCATATGTAGAATCCTCATCAGGCGCGCGACGACTCTTTACAATGCCGACCATCAGCAAGGCCTGATTCGCGGTGTCCGCAAAACTGTGCACCGCCTCAGAAAAAAGGGAGCTTGAGCCAGAGACAGCAAAACCAATAGCTTTTAGAATTGTAATTGTAAAATTCCCTACAAGCGCGGCAACAACAGAAACAAAGCCGGGTTCTCTCTTATAGCCAACAACCTTACTATTTAGTTTTTCTAATTTGTTCATAAAGAGCCCTGCGGGGCCTTGGTCAAAATCCTTGTCGGGGTGCCCTATGTCCAAGACAAGATTCTGTTGAATCTGAATCGAACTCGGCCTAATCTAAATCTCTTACGGAGATTTCCGCAGAAGCGTCCCACGCTTCTGGTTAAGTCTTGTGTCGGGGTGCCGAGAATCGAACTCGGCCTATCTGCTCCCAAAGCAGACGTACTACCGATATACTACACCCCGACACAAGACTCAATCGTTGTTTCTCTCCGTCCAAGGAGACTGCATCCAAGATGTGAATCTACTGATTCAGAATTTGCTAATTCAGAAACCGTTGGGAAATCATAGCACAGATACCTATATTTGCGAAGACTATAACACAATATTCTGCAGAAATTTTACGCTTGCCCGTCTAGTTTTAGTATCAATTTGCACGGTAATTGCGTCAAAAACCCATTCTGGTTCCCCATTTGCATGCTTCTCAAACAAATATAATTGGATAACACGCGCTAATCTCTTGAGTTTATATGGGTGCAAATTGTCCTCTGGGCGATATTTATCTGTTACACGCGAAACATTATCTTTACATAGGCCTCGCCTATGGGGACTATCTGTTTCACGGGAAACATTTCTGCCAAGGTTTTCACGTGTAACGCTTTTTACTTCAATAAAATGCGTAATTCCGGCCTTTTT
Organism: Candidatus Yonathbacteria bacterium; assembly: GCA_003489395.1. Lineage (GTDB taxonomy): Bacteria > Patescibacteriota > Minisyncoccia > Phycocordibacterales > UBA1550 > UBA1550. The sequence continues at coordinate 3,551 of DNMN01000040.1, forward strand.
GGCAATAACGTCAATTTCTCCGCACTTTTTAAGGTAATTTCGCTCAATTACCAGAAAACCCTTATTTTCTAGGTATTTTACGGCAATATCCTCACCTAAACGACCGATCTTCTGCTTTTCTGTGGGTTCCGCCATCAAAATCATTGTACCATTTTAGGGCGTTTCTCGTGAAACACCTTAGAATTGCCATATTTTAGCCTAAAAATGGGGTAATTCCTGTGAAACCCTTACATATCAAGGGTTTCCCGCGATTTTGCTTCATGTCCTTTACGGTTTGCGCCTCTATAATGACACACTTTTATGTCCTTTATCAACACTATCCACATAGTTATCCACAGTTTTGAGCATTTTCCCCCATATTTTTCCGTTTCCAGCCGTTGACACCATGTGTCAAAGTAGTGCTCTCTGGTAACGGATGTCCTTTAGGAATGAATGTGCCTAGAAAAACCGAACACCCGTGCTATACTTAGTACATGCGTACAGATAAAGATAAGGCAATAAATTTGCGCAAAACCGGTAAGAGCTATTCAGAGATTGAAGAGGAATTAAAAATACCTAGAAGCACACTGTCTGCGTGGTTTAAAGGTTCAGCATGGTCACAAAGAATAAAGGAGGATCTTAGCTCAACTGCGGTAACAAAGAGTACTGTGCGAATTATAGAGCTCAACAATATTCGTGGAGTGCATCTTGATAAGCTATATACTCAAGCAAGGCTGGAGGCACTGAAAGATTTTGAGGCACTCAAATTCCATCCAACATTTATTGCTGGAGTGATGTTGTACTGGGGAGAAGGAGATAAAGCATCCAAACATCGCGTATCGCTGACAAATACTGATCCTGCAATGATTAAAATCTTTATTAATTTTCTTAAAGATGTTTGTGATATCAACGACGAAAAAATAAAAGCATGGCTTCTTTTGTATCCGGATCTTCAAGAAACAAATTGCAAAGAATACTGGATAAAGGAAGCTGGCTTACAAAATATTACTTTTAATAAGAGCATCTATATAGATGGCAGACACAAGACTAAACGTTTGGGGTATGGTGTATGCACTGTTGGTGTTTCTAGTAGATATTTTAAGGAAAAGGTGTTATTGTGGATTTCACTATTCCCTGATATGCTTTCTGGCAGGGAATTATATGGTAAAAATGCGGATATAATTTAGTGGTAGAATTCCTCGTTGCCAACGAGAGAGTGGGAGTTCGATTCTCCCTATCCGCACAATAAAAAACAAATGAACCAACCCTGAGGGTTGGTTCATTTGTTTTTTGTGCCCTCAGAGGGAATCGAACCCCCATCCTCGGTTCCGAAGACCGGTACTCTATCCGTTGAGCTATGAGGGCAACGAAACCACACTGAAGTGATACTGAGACTGTACCGCAAAAGTAGTCAAAAGGCAAAAAAAACTGTATAGTTTCAATAACTAAATGAAGTCTGATATCTCGTATAAAATACCTTCTGAGGTTTCACATGTAACAGAAACCTTGCGAAACGCAGGGTTTGAAGCATATCTCGTGGGTGGATGTGTTCGCGACATATTGCAGGGGATTAAGCCAAAAGACTGGGACGCCACCACAAATGCTACTCCGGAACAGATCCAGGCGCTTTTTGAGAATTCTTTTTATGAAAACGACTATGGTACCGTTGGCATTGTAAATGAAACAGATGATGAAACTTTAAAAGTCGTAGAAGTAACCCCGTACCGAAGTGAAGGCGCATATACAGACAAACGCCGCCCAGACAGCGTTTCGTTTCACGGGAAACTAGACGAAGACCTAAAACGACGTGATTTCACTATAAACGCTATTGCATACGACGAATCTAAAGGACATCTAACGGACATTCATGGCGGTCTAAAGGACATAAAGGACAGAGTCATTCGTACAGTAGGGAATCCACAGGAGCGTTTCAACGAGGATGCTCTTCGTGTTCTCCGCGCGGTACGTCTTGCCACAGACCTTGGTTTCATAATTGAATCTGAAACTCAAAACGCAGTTGTAGAGAAAGCAGGGGATTTGAAGCACATCTCTATGGAGCGTATTCGTGATGAATTTACGAAAATGATAATGACAAAGAACCCGATGATTGGAATTGTTATGTGCCAGAAACTTGGACTTCTAAAATATATCGCGCCTGATATTGAGCGTGGAATTGATGTTGAACAAAACGGCGATCACATTTACACAGTGTGGGAACACAACCTGCGCGCGCTACAACACTCTGCGGACCGCGAGTGGCCTCTCCACGTGCGACTCGGCGCGCTCCTTCATGATGTTTCAAAACCAGAGACACGACGTTGGTCAGAAGAAAAAAATGATTGGACATTTTATGGGCACGATGTAGTGGGTGGACGTGTTGCAAAAAAAGTTCTTGAACATTTAAAATATCCTAAAAAAATTGTTGATGTTGTTTCAGCACTCGTGCGTTACCATTTGTTTTTTTCTGACATAGAAAAGATTACGCTCTCCGCGGTGCGTCGCATTGTGAAAAATGTTGGACCAGACAATGTGTGGGACTTGATGAAAGTTCGCGCATGCGATCGTATAGGAATGGGCCGTCCAAAGGAAGCGCCTTACCGTTTGCGTAAATATGAATCAATGATAGAGGAAGCGATGCGCGCGCCTGTGTCTGTGGGAATGCTAAAGATTGATGGAGAAAAAATAATGGAGGTTACTCGTGAAACGCCGGGTCCAAAACTTGGCTTCATCCTCCACGCCCTCCTAGAGGAAGTGCTTGACGACCCCGAGCTCAACACAGAAGCGTTTCTCGTGAAACGCACACTTGAGCTCGCAAAACTTCCTATTGATGAATTAAAAAAACTTGGTGAAGAAGGAAAAGAAAAGAAAGAGGAAGAGGAAGAAAAAGAACTCGCAGTGATTCGCAAGAAGCACGGGGTGAAATAAAAAATATCTTAGCGAATCTAAGATATTTTTTATTTTAATTCTAATACAATAGGGCAGTGGTCGGAACCGAGGAAGTTGGTGAGCATTGAAGTTTCCTTCACGCGGGGGAGTAAGTCGTAAGTAATAAAAAAATAATCTATGCGCCAACCGACGTTGCGATCGCGCGCGGAAGTTTTCATATCCCAATATGTATAAACATCTTTTGTATTTGGATGAATGTGACGATAGATATCAATGTAGCCGTGATAAATGAGTTCATCAATCCACGCGCGTTCTTCTGGTAAAAATCCAGTATTCTTTTCATTCTCTTTTGGGCGAGCAAGATCAACAGCTTCGTGCGCAGTATTTACATCACCGCAGATAATAACCTTGTGCCCCTTTTTGCGGAGCTTCTCTGTGAAAACGAGAAATGCGTCATAAAAGTCTAGCTTATATTTCAATCGGACAGGCCCACCGCCACCATTAGGGAAGTAGCAATTCAAAAGGACAAAGTCGTGAAAGTAAAGGACAAGAAGGCGACCCTCTTGGTCAATGTCCTTTAGACCCATTCCTTCCTCCACCTTTTCAGGCTTTTCTTTTGTATAAACAGCCACACCGCTGTACCCCTTTCGCATTTTTGAGTGTGAAAAGTATGCAAAATAGCCCTTTGGCGCGCGGACTTCTTCGGGAAGCTGAGTTTCTTCAACTTTTGTTTCCTGTAAACACAAAATGTCAAAATCTTTTTTTATAATTTCAGCAAAATTGCCTTTCTTGTGAATTGCGCGTAAGCCATTAACATTCCAAGAGATTATTCTCATACTTATAGTATATAGAACCGTTGTGCATTTTACGAATAGGGAATAGACTTAAAGTGGAAACACATTCACAGAAAGGAGGTGTATCGTGAGCACATTTAATACTCGTGATGAAGATGATCAAGCGCGAATAGCCAGACAACGGTTTGAATATCTGCAAGCAAATGTTGTTAATTGCCGGCGAGTTGTAAACTCATTAAGAGAAACAGTTGTTTACAACCTAGGGCGATACAGCGATGCAAAAAAACATCTTAAGAAAAATGAAGCTGAGCTGAAGCGTCTTCGCGAGATGCTTCATCCAGATGAACAGTAACTAAAAACGCGTTAGATAATAATTATCTCTCGCGTTTTCTTTTATCTATTATGGAACTTCTTGTGTACGTTTCGTAGTTCGCTATCTGTAATATGAGTATAGATTTGTGTTGTGGAAATATTTGAATGACCGAGCATCATCTGCACAGAGCGAATGTCGGCGCCATTGTAAAGCAAGTCAGTTGCAAATGAGTGCCGTAAAATGTGTGGAGTAACTTTGTCCATAATGCCGGCCTTTACAGCATAAAACTTTACCATGCGTTCTATTGAGCGGGGACTGAGGCGAAACGAACCGTCTACTCTTGCCTTCTTCCCTTCACTCACAAAAAGCGCGTCGTCCATATCAGTCCTCTTTTTTAAATATGCTGTAATTGCTTTTTTTGCATCATCTGAAATAAAAACCACGCGCACTTTTTCACCTTTTCCACGGACAGATATTTCATCGCGTGTAATATCAATATCGCGAGAGAGCGCGCACAACTCCGACAAACGAAGCCCAGTAGAAAAAAATAATTCAAGAATTGCCTTGTCGCGAAGTTCCTTCACTCCGTCTCCGCTCGGCGCATCTAGTAGTCGCCTCAAATCCTGTGGCGTGAGCAAATCAATAGTGCGCTCAGCGACCTTCGCAAGTTCAATACGCTCTGGCGCGTACGACTCCACGCCTCGTTTACGTAAATATTTTAGAAAACTGCGAATGGCGATGAGATAATAATTTTGTGTTTTCTTCTTTAATGTTTCCTGGCGACCATCACGCACTCCAGCTTTTTGGCGGTTGAGCCACAGCCGAAACGTGCGCATAAGTTCGTCGTCAATGTCTTTTGGTTCTTTTGC
>DNMN01000055.1 GCA_003489395.1 Candidatus Yonathbacteria bacterium
TCAAACCAAAATGTCGGAAAGCGCAAAGAAACAATCTTGCCGGTGTCAACGAGGTAGATAACTTTTCCACCATCTACCGAGTTGCGGGCGAGACGATCCGGATGCCACGCTAAAATTCCTACGCCCTCGCTCGCTTCAATTTTGGTAATCATTTCCGCAAAAAGTTCTCGCCCGGGTTTCTTTGCGCTTTTCGACTCGGTAAATTCTTGGAGAATTTCCACATTTTCTCTACGCGCATACTCTCGCAACTCAAAAAGCTGTGCCTCAATAGACATAATTTGGTGGTCATCATCTTCCGTTGATTTGCGAGCGTAGAGAAAATATTTTGGTTTGAGCATAATGTTTTGCATTAGGATTTTAGATATACAATCCGCTTCCTTTTCGTTTTCCGAGCCGTGGGATTATGTGGCTTTGCGCAAGGCGCAAAGCCACCAAGCCGAGGGGCGAAGCCCCGAGGCAATGCTTCCGTCTGGCTCAAAAAACTTGCAAAATTCCTGTTGGTGGGATATTCTGAACCTAGCGCGAACACATTTTGAGCAGAGTTTCTGACCGCTTCGCTCGGGCGCGGCGGAAGGAGGGGGTTGGGGGGAGGAATTCCGCCACGCCCTCGCTTTAAAACGGAATTTTTCTGAAAGGGATTCGTCGAGGCAAAACTTTTAATACTAACTAACGAAAAATTTATGACAAACATTTCAAAAAATCTTTTGTGGCTTGTTGTCGTTATTGTAGTAATCGGCGGTTTCTTGCTTTGGCAAAAACAAGAGCCGAAAGAACTTACGACAGTAAGGTTAGGACTCCAAACCGCACCAGCGATCGGTTTGGTAAAAGTTGCTGTTGATAAAAACTTTTTCGAGGAAGAAGGTATAAAAGTTGAAGTTAAAGAATTTACTAGTGGTAAATTAGCCTTGCAAGCTCTCATTGGCGGCTCTTTGGACTTGGTGACACCAGCAGAATTTCCAGTAACACTCGCAACTCTAAACAGCGAAAAACTTTCAATACTAACGGAGGTGAACGAAACCGCCGGTGGTTTTCCAATGATTTTGAGAAAAGAAGGAGATACATTTGACGCACAAACGTATTTCTCAAAAAAGAGGAAAATCGCCACTTCCGTCGGTGGAGGCCCGGAATTTTTCACAGTTGATTTTTTCAAGAAGTACAACATCAAACCATCACAATATGAAATTGTGAGTATGCAACCGCAAGATATGCCGATTGCGCTCGCAAATGGGAGTGTGGATGGAATCGCAATATATGAGCCATTTGCCCATTTTGCGATCCAGCAAACAGGGGCGGACAAAGTTTTTAGTATCAAGAGCGACGATTTGTATTCTGAGATTATCATTCTCGTTGGAAAAACCGACTGGATTTCCCAAAACGAGAAAACTGCTGAAAAGTTTTTGCGAGCATTGAAAAAATCTGAATCATTTATCAAGAGCAATCCCGAAGAAGCGATAAACATTGTTTCTTCGTTCACAAAATTAGACAAAGAAACTTTGCGAAGCATTTGGCCTACTTTTACATTGCGACTTGGCTTGGACAACAAATTAGTACCGACTATGGAAAAAGAAGCGCAGTGGGCGAAAGATACTGGAAAGGTGCCAAAAGAAACCGCCACGTCAAATTTCCGCGGATTTATTTTTGAAGCACCGCTCAAAAAAGTTGCGCCCTCTGCCGTCGAACTATGATTACCTATGAAAAGATTTTTATGGTTTACCTTACCCATTGTTCTCACTCTCGTACTATGGGAAATAATCTCTCGTAGCGGTTTTGTTAGTCCTGCACTTTTTCCGCCACCGTCAAAAGTTGCCGTTGCGCTTTGGGGAATGATAACGGCGGGAACTTTGTTTTCAGATCTCCGCGCCAGTTTATGGCGGATAGTCGCCGGGCTGTTTGTGGGTTCTGCTGTCGGCATATTTATCGGTCTACTCACTGGACGGATGAAATCTTTTGCTAATGCGCTCTCTCCGATTATCCAAATCTTACGTCCTCTACCGCCGGTAGCGATTATTCCGCTTGTTATTGTGTGGTTCGGTATAGACGACGGCGCGAAGATTTTCTCAATCGCTTTTGCTGTTTTCTTTCCGGTTTGGATAAATACACATATCGGCGCGCGACAAATACCACAAGCGTTTTTATGGGGCGCGAAATTACTCACAGCTTCGTCCATGAAAATCTTTCGTGAAGTAATATTTCCAGCCGCCTTGCCATTCATTATTGCAGGTGTCCGCACAGGAATCGCTATCGCGTTTATTATGGTTTTCGTTTCAGAATTAGCCGGAGCGTCAAGCGGCTTGGGATACCGCATATCTATTACACATTTGGCGTATCGCATTGACGAAATGATAGCCGCGCTTATTATGCTTGGCGCGTTGGGCGCAATAGCTGACCAACTGTTTGTGTTCGGCACTCGAAAACTTTTTCCGTGGATTAAATTTTCTTCAAAATGAGCCATATTGCTGTAAAAAATTTAGCGGTTCATTACGATGGCTATTGCGCCCTCAAAGACATTGAATTTGAAGCGGGCAAGGGCGAATTTGTCGCTATCGTCGGAAAGTCCGGTAGCGGCAAGACAACTTTTCTCCATGCACTCGCTCACTTCATTCCATTTTCCGGCGAAATCGCCGTACCCAAAAATGTGGGTATGGTTTTCCAGCACTACGCCGTCTTTCCGTGGTTCACCGCTTCGGAAAATATCGGTTTTGGTTTGGGAGATAAAAGCGGAAATGAGCGAGTGCAAATTGTCCGTGAACATTTGAAACTTGCGGAGCTTGAGGACAAGAAAGACAAATATCCTGCCGAACTTTCCGGCGGACAGGTTCAGCGAATCGCCATTGCCCGCTCGCTTGCCCACAATCCCGAAGTGTTGCTCATGGACGAGCCATACGGCGCACTCGACGCATACACGCGCGATAAAATGCAGCAGTGGCTTTTGGATGTGTGGGCAACCCACAAAAAAACCGTCGTATATGTAACACACGACATTGAGGAAGCGGTTTTCTTGGCGGATCGTGTTTTGGTTTTGAATCATCATAAATTTACAAAAGAGTTTATGGTGCCGTTTGCCAGACCACGGCACGAAGAGGTAAAATTTACTCCAGAGTTTAGTCGGTTGCGAAAAGAAATTTTTGAATCCATAAACTCTTTTGAGGGTTAGGCCTCGACGAATCCCTTTCAGAAAAATTCCGTTTTAAAGCGAGGGCGTGGCGGAATTCCTCCCCCCAACCCCCTCCTTCCGCCGCGCCCGAGCGAAGCGGTCAGAAACTCTGCTCAAAATGTGTTCGCGCTAGGTTCAGAATATCCCATTGCTTCGTTCTCACTGCGTTCAAGCTACGCAGTGCACGCACAAAAAATTAACCCCCATCCGCGGCGGCGGATGGGGGTGGCGGGAGAAATTCTCTACCATTCTTCTTCAGCATCTAATGATCGGTGAATACTATCTGCCGGGTAGGAGACAAAGTTATCGCGGCACACTCGGCAAGACCCATCCTCATTTTTGCAGATGCAGCCTAGTTGTTCCAATGTATCCAGATGGGCCTGCTGATATGCAAAGTAGGGTAAACTATAACCCCTTCTCTTTACCAGAGCGCCAGCATCTTCATTGATATCATCCAGTGTGAACTGTGTAATATCAAGGTTTGAGAGAATAACCATCTCAAACAAGTTACGAGCCTCTTCCTCATATGTTT
>DNMN01000042.1 GCA_003489395.1 Candidatus Yonathbacteria bacterium
TGGATTGTTTCGCGATCGCGGTCGCCATCTACAATAATCACCTGTCCTGGGAGTTTCTCTGAAAATGCGCGGAAGCCTGCTCGCGCGCGCTCGTGATAATCAAGCGGTTTCAAATCAAAAAGCGACTTTACGCGATTTTTGTCCAAATTCATTCTTCGACGAGCTTCCTTCGCTGGAATATCAATAATGATATGCACCTTTGCCTTGTGTTTATCCATAACAAAATCTCTTATTCTCCAAAATGTTTCTTCAAGCTCTGGCGCTTCGCGAGCGTAAACTTGGTACGCGTACGTGGCAGAGTCTCCGCGATTTGAAATAACAGGAGTTCCTTTTTCTGTATTTGGAATCACCACTTTTTCCAACCAATTGGTTCGCGATGCCCACATTAGAAAGAACTGCGTGCTTGCGCTTGCCTCCACGGCTTCCACGGAAGAAAAAACATCGCGAATCATTTCAGAAAGAGGTGTCCCGCCCGGCTGGCGTGAAAAAATAATCTGCCCGTCAGAAAATCGCTCCTTGAGAAGCTCTGTTTGTGTGGACTTTCCAGACCCGTCTATTCCATCAATAATAATAAGTGGCGCTTTTTTCGTAGTCATAGTTAAAACAATGATAACACGAGACACGCGAACGAACTACTTCCCAGTACTTCCGAATCCGCCATGCCCGCGCGGAGTGTCCGAGAGCTCCGCGACTTCCTTTATTTCAGCGCGTTCAACTTTTTGAATAACCACCTGAGCGATTTTGTGTCCGGCCTCAATCGTGTAATCCCTCTCTCCTAAATTTACCACGCCAACTTTTATTTCTCCGCGGTATCCCGCATCCATAACTCCACCCAAAGTTTTCAAGCCATGATTATTTGAAAGTCCGCTCTTGTCCCAAGCAAGCCCCGCGTATCCATCGGGAATTTCCATCGCGATGCCAGTGCCAACAAGCGCGCGATTACCAGCAGGAATTGTTACAGTTTCTATCGCATACAAATCAAAACCAGCATCGCCTGCGTGCGCGTAGGTGGGAATTTTTGCATCGGGGTGAAGTTTTTTTATCCTGAGCTCCATTGAGCTAAAGTGTAGCATAAACCAAATGTTGACAAATACGATTTTTCTGATATAAATCAATCAGGCAACAAAGTCCCTTTCAATTACATAAACCAACAAAACGGAGGCAACAATGAACATGATTCCTTATGCAGACCGCAAGCCCGATACACAATATCGGGACCTGCTACAGTTTATCCTTGATCACGGGGAAGTCACTGAAACCCAGCAGGAAACGGATGCGATTACTTTTATCGCCCCACCGTCACTGCACTTCAATCTCAATAACGGCTTCCCTCTCATTACCGAGCGGGATATAAGCTCTTTCTGGAAACAGGCCATTGGCGAAATTTTTTGCTTCGTTAACGGAGGGCGGACACTCTCCACTCTCGAGAAATTTGGGTGCAAATGGTGGAGCCCGTGGGCAACAGAAGCAAAGTGCTCAAAGCGCGGACTCATGACGGGAGACCTTGGGCCTGGATCGTATGGTCCTGCGTTCCATGACTTCCCAATGGTAGACGGCGGAACGTTCAACCAGTGGCAACACATTGTTGAGCAAATCACCGAGTACCCGCACTTGCGTACCCACTTTGTTTCACCGTGGATTCCCCAATACGTCGGGCGCGGTAAAGGCAAAGCTCAGAAAGTCGTCGTGGCTCCGTGTCATGGATGGGTTCATGTTCGTGTTATAAACGGTAAGTTAATTCTTCACATGTTTCAAAGGTCGGCAGATGTTACCGTTGGCGACCCCGCGAACATTGCACAATACGCCGCTCTTTTGATGGCTCTTGCGCATGTCCTCGGTCTCAAAGCACATCAACTTGTTGTTTCGTTCTCGGACGCGCATATTTATGTCAACCAAGTTGATGCAGTAAAGAAAATGCTTTCCCGTGAACCAAGAAGGTTTCCTACCGTTACCATGGACACCAGTGTCACGAACCTCTTTGATTTCCGGAAGGAACACTTTGTTCTCGGGGACGATTATCATCCCCACCCGGCAATCAAAGAAATTCCTGTCGCAATATAAGGAGGGCTATATGCAAAAAGAAAAACCCATGCACGTGAATCTTGCTCATGCGCGCACGGAAGAGCAAATGGCTGTGATGGAGCAAATTGTTCACGATGGTGTCTGCCCATTTTGTCAGGAGCATTTCTTGAAATACCACCCAAAACCCATCTTGAAAAAAGGCGCGCACTGGCTGGTAACAGAGAACGCCTTCCCTTACAATGGGGCTCGCGTACACTTGCTCTTTGTTTACCTTCAACACATCGTTCTTCCTCCTGCCGAAAGCGACCATCTCTCGGAACTTTTCGAGTTGATTACTTGGGCAAGAAAAGAGTACGGGATACGCGGTGGGACGCTTCTTTTGCGGTTTGGTGAAACCAGATACAACGGAGCAAGCGTGGACCACCTCCATGCGCACCTCGTTGTCGGAGACGCTGACAAGCCAGACCACAAAGGGGTGCGGGTAAAGGTTGGATAATGTAACTGCTGTAAAAAACAAAGCCCCTGCCAAATATCGGCGGGGGCTTTTTTCTACTTCTGAACTTTTTTTACCTTTCAACAAAGATCAGTTCCATCTTCTTCGACTTCATAACCTGCTCGCCGTCGAGAACCGAATACCCCTCGCTAAAATAGCAACGAGAGATACCCGCCCGCGCAATAAGTTTCGCGCACGGAGGACACGGAAACGTGGTCACATAGAGCCACGCGTCGCGAGTTGAAATACCCAATGCCGCAGCTTCGCCGATAAGCACGCTCTCCGCGTGCTCGGCGGTTGAAAGCTCCAGATGCACCCCGCGCTTAAAGATGCTCCTCGGGTCTCCAAAAACGTACGGCATTTGCTCGTCGGGAACGTGCTGATTGTGGGTAATGATAATTGGGGCGCCATCTTGCACAAGGACACCACCAACCTGTCGCCACCAATCAGCACTTTTGCTCGCCTCTTCGTACGCACGCTTCGTCATTTCCCGATCAAATTCTGAGACAGGAACCGAACGATGAACTGCGACCGATTTTTTCTCCTCGACATTATCGCGATGCCACCGCACAAATGCTGTTCTGAACTCCACCTCGTTGTTCAAAAAATACTTTTGCGCAACAGCACGAGTAATGTCCTCGTCCAAAAGAATAATACGGGCACCTTCTTCCTGGAGAACAGTCGCGAGTCTGTGGTCGAGAACTCTGCAAGATAGGAGCAACGATTGCGAGATACTGATTGCGTCCGCAACTACATCTGCAGTTAATGCACGAATGGCATCCTTTCGCACTATGTAATCCATGTCTGCAAACCCAGCGGCAAATTCGGGGCCAATAACAAACAGCTCCAATGCTTCAGTGCAGGTATTCAAAAAATCAAAATACCCGCGATGGAGCACAGGGATATACGCAACTATTACGGTACGTTTTGTCATTTTGTTGACTCCCTTATTTTTGTGATTGCAGTTTGCATTTCAGCAAGAGCTGGAAGCAGGACTTCAATCTGCAGTTTCCGAATCTTTGCACTCGAAGAGGTTGTCGCTTGAGATTCAAGCAAGACAACTTCGCCACACAAGGCTTTAAGCGCCTCCCTTTCTCCATCGTCATAGTCCATACGTTCGGAAATAACCAAAACATCTGGACGCACGACCTTAATGAGTTTCCATTTTTCGTCGGATGCCTCTTTCAGAGTGACAATGTCTACATACCTGGTGTGTGTGAGCATTTCGATTCGTTCATCCTGCGGTACAATAGGACGATTAGGCCCCTTTCTTTTCTGAATCTTCGCATCACTGTCCAACCCAACGATACAAATGTCAGCCCGGAGCTTGGTCTCGCGAAGGTACCGGCAATGCCCGATGTGGAGCATGTCGTACGAACCCGAAACAAGAGAGATTGTGTAACCGAAATTTTCACGTAGCGATTTCACTAGTATTCCCAGTTGCGCATAGTCGGGAATCAAGCGATCCTGAGTACAGCAATCAAGCGAAAAAATACCTTTGCGGGGATTTTTCATGACAGAACTCCTTTTGTTGATTTAAAATAACAGATAACTTCCTGCTCCAAATACTGCCCTAAACTTTCCAAAAAGTAAAGCCCGCACAAACTTTCAGTTTGTGCGGGCTTTACTTTAAAATTTTAAGACATTACTTCACTTCAATCCCTGCGCTTCGCGCTGTTCCGGCAATGATTTTCATTGCTGCTTCCACGTCGTTTGCGGAAAGGTCAGGCATTTTCTTTTCTGCGATTTCACGGAGCTGTGCTTTGGTGATTGAGCCAACTTTGCTCGTGCCTGGCTTCTTTGAGCCACCGGCCACACCAGACGCTTTGATAACGAGTCCAGATGCTGGAGGGGTCTTCATTACAAATGAGAAAGTACGGTCCTCGTATACAGAAATGACTACAGGAACCATATC